>JAYTEL010000150.1:0-10430 GCA_043735225.1 Methylotenera sp.
GTGTTTGCGCTTTTACAAACTCAGTCACAATAATATCCACGCCATAATACTTGGTCAGCCCTTCTATGCGCGAGCCCAAATTAACGCTATCGCCCATTACCGTATAAGCCATGCGAAAGCTAGAACCCATGTTGCCAACCACCATGTTGCCTGTGTTTAGCCCAAACCCCATTTTAATGCCCGACCAGCCTTTTTTGGCAAATTTAACGTTTATATTGGCAATCGCTGCTTTCATTTGCATGGCCGCGTTAAGTGCGTTTTGCGCATGATTTTCATCACGTAAAGGCGCTCCCCAAAACGCCATGATCGCGTCACCCATATATTTATCGATGGTGCCGCGGTGTTCATGTATGATTTTTGTCATCGGCGTCAAAAATTCATTCATCATTTGCGTTAATTGCTTAGGGTCTAAGCCTTCTGAAATCTGCGTAAAACCGCGGATATCTGAAAATAATACCGTCATCTCGCGCGTTTCACCCGTCATGTCAATTTTCTCAGGGTTTTTGGCCATTTCTCGCACCAGTTCTGGCGGTACATATTGGCCAAAAAGCCCCGTCAGTTGACGTTTTCCACGTGATTCTACAAAAAATCCATAGCTCATATTAAGCAAGTAAATTAGCCCAATCATCAATAAACTGGGTGCGATTGGTAATACAACATTGCCGTATTGCCAACTGGCAAAGTTAATCGTGAGTACACTTACCAGCGTGGCCAACGTCAACATTGTGGCTTTAATTGGGTTTAAAACTGGCAAGAATAATGCCAAAAATAAGCCCACAATTAATAACATGAGTATTTCAACAATATAGCTGTAATCTGGGCGCTGTTTAATGCTGTTATCTAAAATGCCCGAGATAATATTGGCATGAATCTCCACCCCAGGATAATTGCCTTGCACTGGCGTTGCCCGCAAATCAAGCAAGCCAGCTGCAGTAGTGCCAATTAACACAATTTTGTTTTTAAGCATTTCTGGACGCACTTTATTATTAAGTACATCAGTTGCTGATACATATTGAAAGCTATTTTGCGCGCCGCGATAAGGGATTAAAGTGGCCACCTCATCATCCACAGGAATACGTTTATCTGCCAATTGCAAATATTCTATGGCTGAATAACCATTGTTAATGCCACTTGTTGCAACGTGAAACTGCATTGGCGCATTTTGCAAGTAAGCGCGCGCCACCGCCAAAGATAGCGAGTTGTAATATTGATTATTATATTTGATAAGCATAGACACTTTTCGCGTAATGCCATCTTCATCGGGGTTGGGGTTAAAGTGACCGGCGTCCAAGGCGCTATTTTGCAATAATGTTAAATTAGCACCAAAACCGCTGGCCTGCGTAAAATTAATGTTTTGCTCGAACATATCCGCACTTAATGCGGCAGGCGGCAACTGGCCAACATGATGTGTATCGCCACTGGTTTGAAAATAATAGCCCAGCACCACCTTGCGATTTTTAAAACTATGGGCTAGCAGCCTATCGTAATCTAGCTGCGGCTTAATATTATTAAACGCGCTGATAAATAGCGCGTCATCTTTTAGATCGTGCTGTTGCAGCCATTCTAAATTTTTTAAACCCGCGCTTTCGTCTTTTTCTGCAAATACTACGTCAAAACCCAAGGTATTAATTTCATAAGTAGCAAACAATTGGTTGACTAACAATGCAACTTTATCGCGCCCCCACGGCCAACGGCCTTGTTCTAGCAGACTTTTTTCATCAACATCTACAATTACAATTCGGCTATCAGTTGTATTGGGCATCATAGTGCGCAGGCGTACATCGTAGCTAAAATTTTCTAGCTTTTGCACAAATTTTAACGGCACATTATTGCTGGCATGTAGCCCCATCAGCGCAATAATAAGCAAACTTAGTGCAAAACTAATACGGTGTTGTTTTATGATGGAAAATAAGCGCATAAAAAGTTGAATTTAAATATGGAATAGTTGCTTAATTGTTTGATTTTAATGTTTATTTTTTAGATTTATGCACAAGCATAACGCATAATTGTCACCTTGGATAGCAGCTTTTAAGATATGATTTCACCATTAACATCACAACTTAATAACGGAAAAACGCAATGTTGGATATTTATGGCACGACTTACGATGCACCCGTAGAAATAAGCGCAAGTGCTGACCCAACCGCCAGCGTCATTTGGCTGCACGGACTTGGCGCGGATGGCAACGATTTTGTGCCAGTGGTAAACCTGCTTAATTTGCCGCACGTACGTTTTATTTTGCCCCATGCACTATTTAAAAAAGTGACCGCCAACAACGGCTACGAAATGCGCGCTTGGTACGATGTGTTTGGCTTTGCGCCAGGCAGCCGCGAGGACGAAGCTGGCATTCACCAAAGCCAAGATTATGTTGAATCGCTGATAAGTAAAGAAGTCGCGCGCGGCATTCCTGCAAACCGCATTGTATTAGCCGGTTTTTCGCAAGGGGGCGCCGTGGTTTTGCAAACTGCCCTGCGCCATAAACAAGCGCTGGGCGGCGTGATGGCGCTGTCAACCTATTTGCCACTGAAAGCCAGCTTAGAAAAAGAAAAAAGTTTATTGAATATGCATATTCCCATATTTATGGCGCACGGCACTAGCGATAACGTGATTACGTTTAGCACCAATCATTTGACTGTAGAAGTGCTAAAAGCGCAACATTACAGCATTAATTTTCACGAATATGCCATGGCGCACAGCGTGAGCACGCAAGAGATTGACGATATTCGCGCGTTTTTACGCAGCACTTTGCATTGATGCCCACATAAATTGACCAAAACTTAATGTATAGTTAATAGCTTGATAGACAGAAATACCGCATTTAATGCCCGCAACATTGGTTAGTTTTGTTAAAATCATTCACACGCAATAAATAATAAATTACATAATATGACTGCCAAAACTCCAATTGATGCCACGCCAAACTTTGAAGCCACGATTGCCGAACTTGAAAGCATCGTTGCACTCATGGAATCGGGAAATTTACCGCTAGACCAATCGATTAGCGCTTACAAGCGCGGCGCCACTTTATTGCAAACTTGCCAACAATCGCTGGCAAATGCCGAGCAACAAGTGCGCATATTAACCGAAGCGAACAAGTTGGCACCATTTAACGCTAGCGATGATGCATAAGCCCATACAAAGCGATGAACACACCTAAGCAGCACTCGCCATTAAACCAGCAAGCCAAAGACTTTAACGCGTGGGTGCAAGATATGCAAACGCGCATGGAGCAGGTGCTAGATGCGCATTTGCCTGCCAGCGCCATAGCGCCCACCCGCCTGCATGAAGCTATGCGCTACGCTGCACTTGGCGGCGGCAAGCGTGTGCGCGCCTTGCTGGCTTACGCGGCGGGTGAGTTTTGCGGCGCGCCATTTGAGAATATTGACGTGCCTGCCGCTTCGGTTGAGATGATTCACGCGTTTTCGTTGGTGCACGATGATTTACCGTGCATGGATGACGACGATTTACGCCGCGGCAAACCCACCACGCACATAGTATATGGCGACGCCATGGCTTTATTGGTGGGGGACGCGCTACAAAGCTTGGCTTTTCAAATTATTTCACAAGATAAATTACTGAATAATGCCACGCAAAAATTACAAATGTTGCATATTTTAGCGCTTGCCAGCGGCTCGCGCGGCATGGCGGGCGGCCAAGCCATTGATATTGAGAGCATTGGCATTCCGCTTACGCGCGAAGAGTTAGAACAAATGCACATTCACAAAACTGGCGCGCTGATTCGCGCTGCTGCACTGTTGGGCGCTTATAGTGCAGATGCGCCAGATGAAGAAAAAGTCAAAGCGATTGATCATTTTGCTAAAGCAATTGGGCTGGCGTTTCAAGTGGTGGATGACATTTTAGACGCTGAAGCCGATACGCAAACCTTAGGCAAAACCGCTGGTAAAGACGCCAAAAACAATAAATCAACTTACGTGACTATTTTAGGTTTATCGGCTGCCAAACAATTAGCCAGTGAGCTGCACGCCAACGCCATGGCCGCGCTGTCTTTTTATGGCCGCGAGGCTGATTGTCTGCGGCAATTAGCTAATTTTATTACGCAGCGCAGTTTTTAATATTACCTAAATTAAACTATGTCAGCATTACTCAATTCCATACATTCGCCAATTGATTTACGTAAACTTAAACGCGAAGATTTAAGTACTTTAGCCGCCGAATTGCGCGCCTTTTTAGTGGAAAGCGTGGCCAAAACGGGCGGCCATTTGGCATCGAACTTAGGCGTGGTAGAACTCACTATTGCCCTGCACTATATTTTCAACACGCCAGACGATCGAGTTGTATGGGATGTTGGTCACCAAACCTATCCACACAAAATATTAACTGGCCGGCGCGAAGCCATGGCTAACTTGCGACAACCAAATGGCATTGCCGGATTTCCACGTCGCATTGAGAGTGCATACGACACTTTTGGCACTGGTCATTCAAGCACTTCAATTTCAGCCGCACTAGGCATGGCAATTGCCGCTAAACAAGCTGGTTTAGAGCGCCGTAGTGTGGCGATTATTGGTGACGGCGCCATGACAGCCGGCATGGCATTTGAGGCGCTTAATAACGCCGGGGACATGGATGCTAACTTACTCGTGATTCTTAACGATAACGACATGAGCATCTCTAATAATGTAGGCGCGCTTAATAATTATTTGGCGCGGTTATTGTCCGGCCGTTTTTATGATTCTGTGCGTCGAAGCGGCAAAAAAATGTTAGATGCATTGCCGCCTGTAAAAGAGTTTGCCAAGCGCGCAGAAGAGCATGCCAAAGGTATGGTGCTGCCAGGCACGTTATTTGAAGAATTTGGCTTTAATTATATTGGCCCAATTGACGGCCATGATATGCCTGTTTTACTAGATACACTGGCCAACATTCGCGAGTTAAAAGGCATGCAATTTTTGCATATTGTGACGCAAAAAGGCAAAGGGTTTGAGCCTGCCGAAGATGACCCCAATAAATACCATGGCGTAAGCAAATTTGACCCTAGCAACGGCCTTTCACATGCAACTAATGGTGCTAAAACCTATACTCAAGTGTTTAGTGACTGGTTGGTGGATATGGCGGCGGTAGACGAAAAATTAATCGGCATCACCCCTGCCATGTGCGATGGCAGCGGACTGAATGCGTTTGCCGAAAAGTATCCAAGCCGCTATTTTGATGTGGGCATTGCCGAGCAACACGCATTAACTTTTGCTGCGGGCATGGCCTGCGATGGGTTAAAACCTGTGGTTGCCATTTACAGCACGTTTTTACAACGCGCTTACGATCAGCTGATTCACGACGTTGCTTTGCAAAACTTGGACGTATTATTTGCTATTGACCGCGCAGGCTTGGTGGGTGCAGATGGCCCAACGCATGCTGGCAGTTTTGATTTAAGCTTTTTGCGCTGCATTCCTAATATGGTGATTATGGCGCCAAGTGACGAAAACGAATGTCGGCAGATGTTAACCACGGGCTATTATTACAAAGGTGTGGCTGCAGTGCGCTATCCGCGCGGCTCTGGGCCCAATGCAGACACTGGTGCAGGCGCTGGTGCGATATTTGACGATAAACTAAACACTTTGCCAATCGGTAAAGGCAATATTTTGTGTGAATCTACTAACAAAAATGCTATTAAAATAGCAATTTTAGCTTTTGGTAGCATGACAGCACCTGCCCTGCAAGCCGCACTGGTGCTAGACGCCACCGTGGCCAATATGCGCTTTGTAAAACCGCTAGATACTGAATTAATTAAGCAACTTGCACAAACGCACGATCTCGTTGTCACCATCGAAGAAAACGCGCTGATGGGCGGCGCAGGGGCGGCCGTGCTAGAGGCCTTGCAGGCGCTAAATGTAAACAAGCCCACTTTATGCTTAGGTTTGCCCGATAGTTTTATCGAGCACGGCGTGCATGAAACCATGTTAAGTGAGTGCGGTCTAGATAGCATTGGTATTATTGAATCGATTCAGCAAAAATTAAAATTGCTATAATCTTTAATTTTAATGACTTGATTTTATCCGTTTTATCGCCATATATAAGTAGCAAAACCGCGTTATTTAAGTTAGCAGGTTTTACTAAAAGCGGTCAATTTAGCATCACCAAGTCATGCAAAATAGCCAAGGAACCAATATGAATCAACCTGTTATACCAAATCAAGCGCTGCCTAATCACATATTGCCCGATCTTGCGAGCAGCCCAATAGAAGACACCCAAAGTTTGCAAGATGTGCGCCATTTAGATATTAACAAAGTGGGCATTAAATCGATTCGCCACCCCGTTATTGTTAAAGATAAATCGGGCGGTGAGCAAAACACGGTAGCGGTTTTTGATATGTATGTGCACTTACCGCACAACTTTAAAGGCACGCACATGTCGCGCTTTGTAGAGATTTTAAATACTAACGAGCGCGCGATTTCAATTGAATCTTTCGAAAGTATTTTGCGCGAAATGGTCACCCGACTTGAGGCTAATTCTGGCTATGTAGAGATGCGATTTCCCTACTTTGTAAACAAATCAGCGCCAATTTCTGGCGTTAAAAGCCTTTTAGATTATGATGTTACCTTTATTGGTGAAATTAAAGATGGCAAATTCGACATCACTGTAAAAGTACTTGTACCAGTGACTAGCCTATGCCCTTGCAGCAAAAAAATATCCGATTACGGCGCACATAATCAGCGCAGCCACGTCACCGTAACCGCATTAATTAATGACTTTATATGGATTGAAGACATTATTACCTTGGTAGAAAAACAAGCCTCTTGCGAGCTTTATGGCTTACTTAAACGCCCAGACGAAAAGTATGTAACCGAGCGGGCATATGATAATCCAAAATTTGTAGAAGATATGGTGCGCGATGTAGCAACACAATTAAATGCCGAAAAACGCATCGTCAAATATATGGTAGAAAGTGAAAATTTTGAGAGCATTCACAACCACAGCGCATATGCCTTAATTGAGAATGACAAGCGGGTAAAGTAATATTTATTGACAAAATTTCAGTGCAGGCTAACCTTTAGGTTATGCCGAAACTAAAATTTTGAGAGCATTCACAACCACAGTGCATATGCTTTAATTGAGAATGACAAGCGTGATCGCCATTTGTAATGTTAACCAGTAATAGTTAAGCGTAAAAGATAAACTTATGGAAAATGCACAATCGTCAGCCAACCAAAAAGCATCGTTTTTTCAAGTAGTCAAAGCTGTTTTGTGGAGTATGTTAGGCGTGCGTCAGCAAAAAAGCTACGAAAATGACGCTGCAAAAATTACGTTAAAACAAGCGGTGGTTGCTGGCATTATTGGTGGGGTAGTATTTGTGGCATCCATACTCACCCTGGTGATGTTAGCCATTAAATACATGAGTTAAACATCTATTAAACATATGTCTTAAATACACGAATTTAATATATGAATTTAATACATGAATTTAATATATGAATTTAATAAATGGTTTTAATATATGGTTTTAATACTTGGATTTAAAATTTAGATCCATTAATCGTAAAAAAGCTTACATGACACAAATTAAATCAAATCCGCAAAAGCCGCCATCCACACTAAAACTAATGGCGATTGTTTGTTTACGCATATTAGGCTTTCGCAAAAAGCAATTTAACGAGGATGAATTTCAACAATTAACGGGCATTCAGGTTGGTATTGCTTGCATTTTTGCTTTGCTTGGTTTTACCGCGATTATAGCCATGCTATCAATTCTTGCTGTAAAAACAATGAGTTAATTTAGTTTTATATACTTTAAAAAGAAAGAAGGCCAATTATGTCAGTTGCAAAAGTCATTGAAATTATTTCATCCAGCAAAAAAAGTTTTGAAGATGCAGTTGCTCAAGGCGTTGCCAAAGCCGCCGATTCACTGCACGACATTACGGGCGCTTGGGTAAAAGAGCAAAGCGTAAAAGTAAGTAATGGAAAAGTAACTGAATATCGGGTTAATTTAAAAGTGACATTTGTGCTTAAAGATGCGGTTAAAACAGCCATAAAAGCTAAAAAGAAGTAATTTAAATTAAAAAAACGGGCTATAAAGCTCGTTTTTTATTGCCGAAACTATATGAACAAAGTTAGCCTAGTATTTTTTACTTAACGTTAAAATAGAATTCTCGTTTTTCATGCTCATGTGAGTTAACGCGGTCATGCCGAGCAGTACGACAGGCGGCGATCCGCCCTCGTTTACTGTCGCCACCACGTTATTAAGTATGATAGTACCAATTTTAAGAGTGCTAATCTTAACCAAATACGCACTTACATCACCGTTAGCGGTTTGCATGGTAATACGCTCGCCTTTTTCATAGTCAATTTTGGCGAATTTTGCATCGCCACTATTAAGCGCAACTGTTGTTGCGCCCGTATCCACCACGTATTTAAGACTGGCGCCGTTAATACTCAAGTTGCCAAAAAAGTGACCCGCTTGATCAGCATATAAACTAACGGGGGCGTTGTTCTGTGGCGCGTTACTGCCTGCAATTGAAGCGGCTTGCCCCATACGCAATGTTTGTTGTTTGCCTTCCACCAAAAATGTGGCTGAATCGCTGCTGGCCGAAATTAGCTTGACGCCGCTTTTGGTTTGGCCTGCCGCAATGGTTTGCGGCGCACTACCATTAATAGCAACTACCGCCTTATTCGAAAATAAACCAACTACATTGAGCTGCGTGGCAGCTAGTACTGGCGCGGTTAGCAGGCACATCGTCACGCTCAAAAAAACCTTAATTTTCATCTAAATCCTTTTAACTAAACATGCCTGCACGGCCATGTGTTTGCACTAATTTTAACCCTAATGCTATCACGATAAAGCCGATTAACGGAAATATGGCGGCCAACAAAAATGTGGTTTCGCCGCCCAAATATTGTAGCGCATAACCGCCAGCAAGGCCGCCGATTGTGCCGCCCACGCCATACGCTACGCTATTATAAATGGCTTGGCCTTTAGACTGATGGCGGCCGTTAAAAAACTGCGTAATTACCTCAACCGAAGCAGCGTGAAAGCTGCCAAAAGTTGCCGCGTGCAAGCTTTGCGCGATTAATAACAACAGCACGTTATTGACAGCAACGCCTATCAAAGCAAAACGCAGTACCGCCAACGCCAAACTAGTCAACATTATATTTTTTAGGCTAAAACGCGCCATTATTTTTGGCATCAGCATAAAAATAATAATCTCGCACACCACGCCTAGCGACCATAATAAGCCGATGACTTTTTTGCTGTAGCCGTGCTGCGCCAAATAAATGGAATAAAAGTTATATAGCACGCCGTGCGCCGTCACCATTAGCGCGCAGCCTAGCAATAACGCGATTACCGTTGGATTTTTTATAATGGTTAAAAATGAAAAATGGTCGTCATCATGCGGCGCGATGCTGGCCTCTGGCAGCTTAAACGTGAGCGCAAATAAAATAATCTGTACGCTCAGCAAAAACCACAACAAACTGTATATGCCAAACGCATCAATCGTAAAACCTAACATAACAGATGCCACTATAAAGCCCAGCGAGCCCCACATTCGGATTTTGCTGTAATGACCGTTAGTGGTTGCAAGATGCGCTAATGTGAGCGATTCTGATAGCGGTAAGGTTGAGCTGGTAAAAAGACTTAACGACGCCATTACAAAAAATACCCAAAAGAAACCATGCGCCCAAAATACCGCTGTAAAACCAAGCAAACCAAGCAGTGCAGTTAGGCGAATCCATTTAACGCGTTGCTTGGTGTGGTCCGCCAGCCATCCCCAACAATTGGGCGCAAAAATGCGGCTGATTTGAAATAGCGACATCAAAATGCCAATATCTGCCGCCGAAAAATGCTCGGACTGCAAATACAAACCCCAATACGGCACGAACGCGCCAACGAAGAAATAATAGACGAAGTAAAATCGAGAGAGATTAAAGTGAAGGTTTTTCATTAATATGGCTATACAGCCTTAATCTTCTTGAATTTTACTTTTGCATTGTTTGCAAACTTTGTATTTAGAGGGTGGAAGAACCAAGCCTATGAAAAACATCTGAAGTAAACCACCAAATATTTGCGAAGGCCCTGCAGAAACTTCATTTATTTCTTTGCTACCGCATTGCAGACAAACACTTGGCACCAAACCAAACTCATCAATCAACGGCTGCTCTAAATTACCTTTTCTATAATCAGTCAATAATTGCTTTGCTTGTGTTAATTGGGCGGCGGCTACTTGCAAACGAATATCTGCAAGCGCAACATTAAATAGTTTCTGGGTGCTAAAAAAATGCTCGCCAACCAAAAATACTGCTATTTGTTCGCTTTCTAGCAGCCCTTTAACAATATGCGCTTCTATTGCGCTATCAAACGTAGTCAGTGTAACAAAATTGGGCATCCTTAAATTTTAGGCGTCGTTGTTACTACATCTGCGTTTTGACCTCGATGACGCAAAGCATGATCCATCAGCACTATCGCCAGCATAGCCTCGGCAATTGGC
>JAYTEL010000151.1:0-8351 GCA_043735225.1 Methylotenera sp.
GTGTCAAACGTGTAACTCATCTGCCCGTAGCTCAACCGGATAGAGCACCAGCCTTCTAAGCTGGGGGTTACAGGTTCGATTCCTGTCGGGCAGACCAATATTGTTTTTCATTTTTAAACGGTCTGTTTCACATCTTGTTTCAATGGTGGTTGTAGCTCAGTTGGTAGAGCCCCGGATTGTGATTCCGGTTGTCGTGGGTTCGAGCCCCATCATCCACCCCATTCCTTCCTTCAGCTTGTCATTGATAGCCAGCCTTATAACGGTTATAGTATGTGTTAACAATACTAACAATTCGTTTTAAAATTATAAGGATAAATCATGGCAGAGCAAAAGCCGGTGCTTATCATTATTGATGATGACCCGCTCATTACCGATACCTTGCATTTTGTACTTAGCAAACACTTTGAAGTGTGCGTGGCCGATTCGCGCGCACAAGCTAAAAGTTTACTGCGCCAATTAGACGAGCCACCGTCACTCGCGTTGGTTGATTTAGGCCTGCCGCCCATGCAGCATAAGCCTGACGAAGGCTTTAAAATGATTGGCGAATTGCTGGCGCATTCACCCAGCATAAAGATTCACGTGCTATCAGGCCAAAGTGATGACGTCAATGTTAAACACGCGTTAGCACTTGGCGCACTCGATTTTATCCCCAAGCCATGCGATGTTGAAAAACTGAAAGAATTGCTGCTTAACTCGCTTAAAGTGCAAAGCGTTGAACTTAGCGAACAGGCGCAAACTGAAAAAGTAGAAGATAAAAACGGTGGTATGCTAGGCAATAGTTTGCCCATACAAACGCTCATCACACAAATTCGTCAATTTGCCGATTCGCCTTTTCCTGTGTTGATTGAGGGCGAATCAGGCAGCGGCAAAGAGCGCGTAGCCAGCAACTTTCACCGTTTTAGTAAGCGCGCAAAAGCGCCATATTTGTCGATTAATTGCGCCGCTATTTCGCCTATGTTGGCCGAATCTATATTATTTGGCCACGCCAAAGGCGCGTTTACTGGCGCCAATACGGCCAATGCGGGTTATTTTGAAGATGTAAATGAAGGCACACTTTTTTTAGACGAAATTGGCGAGTTGCCGCTTGAAATGCAAGCTAAATTGTTGCGTGTGCTTGAGAATGGCGAATACACGCGCGTGGGCGAAACCATGGTGCGCAAAAGCAAAGCGCGCGTGGTGGCGGCAACCAATCGCGATTTACGTGCGGAAGTGCGCGCAGGCAATTTCCGCTCTGATTTATATCATCGCTTAGGTGTTTTTGCGGTTAAAGTGCCGCCGCTGCGTGATCTAGCCGAAGACAGCTTAACGCTGCTAGAGCATTTTAATACGTTTTATGCACGTGAAACGGCGCAGCAAGCTTTTAAGTTGGATGAGCGCGCAAAATCGCGTTGGTTAAGCTACCATTTTCCTGGTAACGTGCGCGAGCTACGCAATATTATCATTCGCTTAATTGCCAAATATGCTGGCCAAACCGTTAACGAAATTCAGTTATCGGCCGAGCTGGATTTATCGCGCCAAAACGAAACTGATGGCGGCGGCATTAGCAATAATGGCGATTTATCAAGTTATGCGCTGCAACATTTGCAAAATGAGGCCAATGTAAGCTTAGACCAAGTATTAAAATCGTGGGAACGCGCCTATGTAGATGCCGCCATGCGCATAACGCACGGCAATTTAAGTCAAGCCGCCAAAATGCTGGGCATTAACCGCACTACCTTGTATAGCCGCATTCAACTGCAAGAAGAGAAATAGCGCCGCACGTCATGTATTACTCGCACTTTGGGCTTAAAGAGCCGCCCTTTAAAATCACGCCCAATACCGAGGTTTTTTACACAGGCGGCAATCGCGGCGCGGTGTTGCAAGCGTTAATCTACGCCATAAACAGCGGCGAAGGCATTGTAAAAGTGGTGGGTGAAGTGGGCAGCGGCAAGACTATGTTGTGCCGTATGCTGCAAACCATGTTGCCTGAACAGATTGAAAGCATTTATTTGGCCAACCCAAGCGTCGCGCCAGAAGATATTTTGCATGCCATTGCGTTTGAGCTGCAATTAAAATTACCCAAAAATGCCGATCGCCTAAAAGTGATGCAAGTGCTGCAAGCGCATTTATTGGCGCGCCATGCAGCAGGCAAGCAAGTGGTGATATTTGTAGAAGAAGCGCAAGGCATGCCGCTGGCCACGCTAGAAGAAATACGTTTACTTTCTAACCTAGAAACCAAACACGATAAATTGCTGCAAATTGTGCTGTTTGGCCAGCCAGAGCTTGATGACAATTTGAATCAAACCAACATTCGCCAACTGCGCGAGCGTATTACCCACAGCTTTAATTTAGCGCCGCTACAAACAAAAGAAATTGGCGAATATCTAATTTTTAGGTTGCGCGCTGCGGGATATTTTGGACCACATTTATTTAATAATGCTGCCATTGCTAAAATTGCCGATTCAGCCCTTGGTTTGGTGCGACGGGTGAATATTTTGGCCGATAAATCATTACTTGCAGCGTACGCCGATAATCAATATTTGGTTACGCCAAAACATGTAAAAGCCGCCATTTTAGATAGCGAATTTGGGCAAGAACAAGCAAAAGTCTCGTTAAAAAAATCACGTTGGTGGTGGATAGCCGCTTTGCCGCTAATCGGCATAGGTATTGGCTTGGCGGCTAATCGACTGGATTTTTTTCATGCGCAAGTTAAGCCGCAAACAAGTATTAAGCAAGCCGCGCCGCAAGCACAATTTAAAGCACCAGTAATATCTCATTTACACGCAATGGAAGGTACGCCTGCGCTAGAAATTGCCGATTTGCCGCCCTTGCAAGAAACGCCAGAAACCAATCAGGTAAATCAAGTTGAAAGCCCAACAATAGCATCATCGTCGCCAGCAATTGTTAATGCAACGCCAGTTAGCGCTACGCCAGTTACTGTAGTGCCATTAGCAAGCGCCAGTTTGCCAGCAACTGAAGCAAATAAACCAATTGAAAACGCTTTATCATTGATTTTAACGCAGCGATTAAGTGCTACCACAGCGTGGCTTTTGAGCCAGCCACCAACAACTGTAAGCATTCAATTATTAGGCGCAACAAGCGATGCACAAATTGAATTGGAAATTGAACGACTTAGCCGAGAAATTGAGCTGGATAATATTTATGTTTACCGCACTAAAGTGAATAATTTGCCTTTTTTAACCGTGCTTTATGGCAGTTTTGCCAACAGAATTGAAGCAACACATGCGTTGCAAAAATTACCTGCCCAAATTCAAAAAAATCGCCCACATTTACGCACCATTGCGGGTGTGTTACAAGAAACCAAATAAATCATAAAAAATTACAGTAAAAATATAAATTTATAAGCTTTTCAAGCAGTTAGTATTGCGTTTGAAAGCAGATTATGCGATAACACTAATACAAACTTATGCATAAAAATACTGGAAGCGGGCACGTCGTGCTAAACAATCACTTTAAATTTGATCAGCATACAGCTAGCTTAAAGTCTAGCGTCATAGCTAAATTTAA
This sequence comes from Methylotenera sp., assembly GCA_043735225.1. GTDB lineage: Bacteria > Pseudomonadota > Gammaproteobacteria > Burkholderiales > Methylophilaceae > Methylotenera_A. Next base: position 3,508 of record JAYTEL010000151.1, read on the forward strand.
CCCTATTGTAAAATACAATATTATTGTGCTTGTTGTGTTATTACTAAATGCTTGCGCGCATCAAACAAAAATCCAACCTTCTAATGGTCATATTGATGGTAAACCAAGCGCGCAAATGCCAGTAGACAACGCCAATGCCGCCGCAAATGCCGCTGCAAACACTTCTCTAAACGCAAGCGCGCCAATTCCTAAATTAGCCAGAACCAGCCCGCAATTACCCGTGCCAAAAGCCACAAAAAAAGCGCAAACCTACAGCGTTGTCGTAAACGAAGTGCCCGTTAAAGAAATCTTGTTCGCACTCGCACGCGAAAGTAAACTAAACATTGACATTCACCCCAGCATACAAGGCCGCGCCACGTTAAATGCGGTTGATCAAACATTGCCTGCGATCTTAGAGCGCTTGGCAAGACAAGTGGATTTAACCTATAAAATGGAAGGCAACACGCTGTTTATCGCGCCAGATTCGCCAGTGCTACGTTTGTATAAGGTAGATTATGTGAATATGAATCGCGACACCAAAGGTTTTATAGGCGCAGATGGCCAAATTTCAAGCGCGTCGCAAAGCTCTGGCAACGGCGGAACTGTTAGTAACACCTCAGGCAACGGCGCAAATAATAGCTCGCGCACTTCAGTTGATAGCACATCGTCAAATCATTTGTGGGAATCACTAATAAAAAATATTAAAGAGTTATTGGCAGAAACCGATAAAGAAGTGATTGTGTCGCGCTTTGGTCAGGCGGTAAATACTAGTGCGCGTATGAATGGAAAAGCTAGCAAATCAAACGGAACAGTCATCAATAACTCAGATGCCGATGAAGCAAGACTCGCAAAAGAAGATCGCGAAAGTGCTAAAACAGAATACACAACACTGCAAGCTGCAAAAGTGATTGCCAACGCCGAAACCGGCGTGATTAGCGTGCGCGCCACCAATAAGCAACATGAAAAAGTGCAAGAATTCATTGATAAAGTAATGGGTAGCGCACGCAAACAGGTGCTGATTGAAGCGACAATTGTAGAGGTGCGATTAAATGACAGCTTTCAAGCAGGCATAGATTGGAGCAGGCTTGGCAGACAAGGTGGCGCTGGTTTTGTGTTTGGCCAAACGCTTGGTTCTAAAGGTTTTAACTTTAACCCAACAACAGGTGCCATTACTAAAGGTGGAACAAATGCATTGGGTATTGCTTCGACTGCAGGTCTATTTGCGGGCTATTTAAACCCAGCAAGTGCGGTTGGTAATATCGCAGCTTCGGTTACTTTGCTACAGCAATTTGGCGATACAAAAGTGTTATCTAGCCCCAAATTAATGGTGTTAAATAACCAAACAGCCATATTAAAAGTGGTGGATAATTTGGTTTACTTTACCGTGCAAGCGCAAATATCGCAGTCTAATAGCAATGGCGCTCAAAATCTGCAATCAATCACAACCACGCCAAATACCGTGCCAGTTGGGGTGGTAATGAGCGTGACGCCGCAAATTGGCGATTCTGGCAATGTAAACGTGGACGTAAGGCCGACGATTTCAAGAGTGCTGAGTTTTGTGCAAGACCCAAACCCGCAATTGGTCAATATACCAAGTCAAATTCCACAAATTCAAGTACGTGAAATGGAATCTATTTTACAAGTGGCTAGCGGCAATACAGCTGTTTTAGGTGGATTAATGCAAGATGAAGTTATTCGCAATACGGATGCTGTGCCTGGCATATCAAATATTCCTGTGATTGGTAAGGCGTTTAAAGGTAAAAATGACGCTACCCAAAAAACTGAGCTAGTGATTTTTTTGCGTCCAACCGTCATTACCAACGCCAGCTTGGAGAGTGATGAATTGCTATCTTACAAGCAATATTTGCCCGAGCAGCAATTGCAAAATGTGCTTGAAGAAGCCAATTAATTGTCCGGTCAAATTAATTATCCAATCAAATTAATCTTTAAGTCAAATTAATTGTTAAGTCATGTAAATTATGAGTCTGCTGATTAAAGCGCTAAATAAAGCTGAAGAAGCACAAGCACAAAACGCCAAAGCTGAAAGGGCACAAGCCCAATATTCAATTGCCGATGCGCAAACGCAATATGCAAAGGATGAAGCTTCTGCAGAGCGTGTTAAGTTTGAGCGCACAAGTGCGAAAAATAAACCATCTATTGCCATAGAAAACGCAGGTGATACGGTGTTTTCTCTTGCGCCCGCAACAAGAATAATTGATGAATCAAGCCTGGTAGATGCGTTGCTGGCGGATGCGGGCGTCGTAAAAAGTGGCGCGACATTAAGCGCCTCGCCAAAAAGCGCGGCCAGTGTTTTTATCGCAAAAGGTAATATACCTAGCAGTGGCAATAAAAGTTTAGCAGTTATTGCTGGCCTAGCTTTATTTGCCTTACTTGGTATGGGCGCTTACTTTGTTCAGTTTGTTGATAATGCGCCTGCGATGGCGTTGCCAGCGCGAACTACAGCAGTATTACCATCAGTCTCACAATTGCCATTCTCGCAATCAAGCGTTGCACAGTCACCACCACCAGTAGTTGATACAGAAACTACTGTAGCCGCAGCGCCAACTCGAGCAGGGATTGCCTCTATTACCGAAAAATTTATACCACTGCCAACAAATGCATCTGCAAAATTGCCTGAACCAACATCTGCGTTTGCGCCAAGAAAATTTAATCAAAAACAGCTAGCCGAAACACAACAAATAGAAGCGCGCATTACGTCGCAAAAAAGAAATACTAAAAAATATGCGCTTAAGCCTACTCTAGCGCCTGAGTTTGCTGATGGTGAAACGATGGTTGAAACTGTAGTTGAAACTATGGTTGAATCGAAGGTTAAATCGAAGGTTGAATCGAAGGTGAATGCGAATGACGTAATTGATCCTGAAAATGACTTAGAGGCTGTAGAGGCCGGCGCGCCAATTAACGCCAGCAAAACTTCCAGCCATAAAACGGGCAAAGCAAAAACAGGCAAATTGGGAAAAATTATTGCGTCTGAAAGTGCGTCCATTAATGTGTCTAAATCACAAGCGCAATCTGGCGTTAATCCAACATTGATGAGCGCTTTTGAGGCTTATGCCGCTGGCAAAGATAGCCAAGCACAAAAACTGTATAAGCAAGTGTTGCAACGTGATGTGCGCAGTGTGGATGCCCTGTTAGGTATGGGGGCAATTGCGCAGCGACAAGGCCGCGCGGATGATGCCAACGGCTGGTATGGCAAGGTGCTAGAAGTAGAGCCGCGCAACAATATTGCGCGCGCGGCTATGCTAGATAATCAACCGCAAGGCAATGCGTTAAACAATGAAAGTCATATTAAAAATATGCTGGCCCAACAGCCAAACGATGCTAATTTGCATGCGGCGCTGGGCAATTTATATGCCGAGCAAAACCAGTGGCCAGCCGCGCAGCAAGCCTATTTTGATGCCTATCGTTTACATGCAAGCGCCGATAACGCGCTTAATTTAGCGGTTAGTTTAGATCAAATGGGTAAATCTAAATTAGCGCTGCCGTATTATCAACGCGCGCTAACGCTTGCGCAAACTGGTTCAAACGGCATTGATAAAGCGGCTTTAGAAGCGCGCATTGCGGCGATTCAATAACAATCATATAAACAATAATTGGAACAATAATATTTTAAGAGAATGTCAGAACTTAGACGCAAATTACGCTTAGGCGATTTAATGATACAGCAGGGTTTAATCACCCAAGATCAGCTGCGCATCGCCGTTATTGAGCAAGAGCAAAACAATATTCCGCTAGGCCGACAATTGGTGCGTTTGGGTTTTGTGTCAGAAAACATGGTGCGCGATTTGGTTGCGCACACGATTGGTCAAGAAAGTATCGATTTAACTACTGTAGTGGCCGATGTGGACGCACTAAATATGGTGTCGGAAGACTTTGCGCGGCGCTTTCACCTATTGCCAGTGGCTTTTGAGGACGCCACTAAAACGATGATTGTGGCAATGGCCGATATGTTTAATGTGGTGGCGCTTGATCAGCTACGCGCCATGCTGGGCGGGCAAATTCTGTTAAAACCCGTGTTAGCGGGCGAGGCGCAATTAGAAGAACATATCGATCAATTTTATGGGTATGAGCTATCGGTTGATGGTATTTTGCGCGAGATTGAAACGGGTGAAATTGATTACCAAAGCTTAACCGCAGATGGCGATGAATACACGCAACCTGTGGTGCGGCTGGTGGGCGCATTATTGATGGACGCGGTAAAACGCGGCGCATCGGATATTCACTTTGAGCCTGAATTTGCGTTTTTGCGCATTCGCTACCGTATCGACGGCGTGTTGCAGCAAGTGCGTAGCCTGCATAAAAGCTATTGGCCAGGCATTGCGGTGCGGCTAAAAGTGATTAGCGGGATGGACATTGCAGAAACGCGCGCGCCGCAAGATGGTCGCCTAAATATGAACCTATGCGGTCGCCCGATTGATTTTAGGGTTTCTGCGCACCCAACGATTCATGGCGAAAATATTGTGCTGCGGGTGCTTGACCGCGAACGCTCAATTATTCCGCTAGAGCGCATGGGGCTTCGCACCAGCACGCTAGAGCAATTGCAATTGATGATGACGCGGCCAGAAGGCATATTAATCGTTACTGGCCCAACGGGCAGCGGCAAAACCACCACGCTGTACTCATTGTTATCGCACCAAAATACCGAGGCCGTGAATATCATGACCTTGGAAGACCCGGTCGAATATCCCGTTTCGCAAATGCGTCAAACCTCGGTGGCAGAAGTCAATAAAATCGATTTTGCTAACGGAATTCGCTCGATTATGCGTCAAGACCCCGACATTATTTTGGTGGGCGAAGTGCGCGATGCCGATACCGCCACCATGGCTTTTCGCGCCGCCATGACCGGG
>JAYTEL010000152.1:0-10358 GCA_043735225.1 Methylotenera sp.
ATGCCGTAATTAACGCCTTTAATTTTTGCACCTGTAGCAAGGCAAGCGGCAATGCCGCTACTCATGGTTTTGGTCACCATATACGGCCCCACGCGGCGGATGCCTTTTTCGGCCAGTGTGTTAGTGCCTTCCAGCATACTTTCTGTAGAAGTGCCGCCAGCGCCCACAATCAAGCCTGTGCGTACGTTTGAAACTTGCTCTTCTTTCAATTGTGCATCATTAATCGCCTCTTGCATGGCAAGCCAAGCATAGGCGTGACCTTTGGCCATAAAACGTAATAATTTGCGATCTATTAATTCCTCAATGTTTAAGTTTTTAATAGAGCCCGCCACGTGCGAGCGCAAGCCGCGCGCAGCATACTCGGGCTGGAAGCTAATGCCAGAGCGGCCTGCAAACAAACTATCTTTTACTTCTGCTTTATTATTGCCTAGGCTAGAAACGATGCCTAAACCGGTAATCACTACACGACGCATTTTTCGTGTCCTCCTACTTTATATTTTTATTAAAAATTATCTGTGCGCGTAAATAATCCAACGCGCAAATCGTTCGCAACGTAAATCTCGCGGCCGTCCAAGCTCATGCAGGCGTCCGCCACGCCCATTACTAATTTTCGCATAATTACGCGTTTTAAATCAATGGTATAAGTGGCCATTTTGGCAGTTGGCAACACTTGCCCAGTAAATTTTACCTCGCCCGCACCCAGTGCACGGCCGCGCCCCGCGCCGCCTGCCCAGCCCAAATAAAAGCCCACTAATTGCCACATCGCGTCTAGCCCCAAACAACCTGGCATGACTGGGTCGCCCGTAAAGTGGCAATCAAAAAACCATAAATCAGGTGAAATATCTAACTCGGCAATAATCTGGCCAAAGCCATATTTACCGCCTTCATCGCTAATTTTTACAATGCGGTCAAACATCAACATAGGCGGTAATGGCAATTGCGCATTGCCTTCGCCAAACATCTCGCCGCGGCCGCATTTGAGTAACTCTTCTTTGGTATAGCTATTTTGTTTGGTAACGCCGATTTCGTTTTGCATGTTGTGCACTTATTTTAGTTAAAGATTTACGCTATTTTCGCTGGAAATTGCAATTAGCGAAAGCACTATCTGTAAACTATTACTTAAAATGAAAGCCATCGCGCAAAAAAGCACAATAAAAAATCAATAAAAAATGGCAAGCTAGCAATGCTAGCCTGCCCTCACCCTATAAAAAACAATACCTTAGCGAATAACTAAGCCAGTTGTGCCTGCTGGCAATGGCCCTAAATTGGTGACTTTAGCTAAAGCGCCCACTTAATCAATATTGTAAACACCTATCGAATTGCTGCCCGTACTCAACGCGTATAGCACCTTGCCATCGTTAGACATACCAAGATCAGTTGGATTTTTTTCATTCGCAGCAATCACTTGCAACAAACTAAGCGTGCCGTCTGATTTAACCAAAAAGGAAGAATTAGTAGAAGAGCCAGTATTTTTGGTTTAGGCAATGCGTCCATTTGGCGTAGTCACCACCCAGCAAGCCGCCGTTTGGCCTAAGGCCGCCGCCGTATTAATCAGCGTTGACTTGCCTTCATCGCTTAATTTATAGCTAGATACGCTAGACAAACCTGCACCGCCGCCATGCGCTTCAGACACAAAAAGATAATTACGTTTACTTGAACATAAGCCCAAACGGCGTTGCGCCGGCTGAAGCAAAGCTTACACCGTCAGAAGTTGTATTTCGTCATCTCAGATAAATAATCGCCATCTTTACTTAACGCGAGCGCGCCTTGATTGCCCAAGCCGCCGCCTGTGCCCTTACCTGATGTCGCAAAACGCCCTGTTGGCATCATCACGCCTTTTATATCTCGCTGAAACGCAATCACCTCATTTTTTTCAATACCATTACTTAATGTGTATACCGTATCAATTACTTCGTTTTTGTCTTTTCCTGCATCAGCAACTGCATAGCTAATGGTTAGTATAACAAGCGCCAGGCAAATTGATAAAACAGATAACTTAAATGTTGTAACCATCATCATTCTCCTCATTTAACATAAAAATCCACCCCTTAAAGCGTCTTACGCGCTCTAATCATTAGTCGCTTGGTGGGTTTGAGCCCTTACAAATAAATTATTGCTAATAAATTTCAATCAAATCGGTTGATTCAAAAATAACCAATTAAGCAAAATTTGGAGTAGCTATACAAGCCTGTATACAGTTTTAAAAATTTCAGTTATATTGATGTTTAATATTTTTTTCAACCCTATTAAAACCACACTTTAATTGTTAGGAACATCTCAATGAGCGACCATCTATTGGCCGACTGGCGTCAACATGCGCTAACTTTAGAAACCGAAGTCAACAAAGTAGTGGTTGGTCTTACTGAACCAGTGCGCTTAATTACAACGGCTATTTTTGCACGTGGTCATGTGTTGCTTGAGGGTGATGTTGGTGTGGGCAAAACCACGCTTTTACGCGCCTTTACGCGCGGTATTGGTGGTGGTTATCAGCGTATTGAGGGCACGATTGATTTAATGCCAAACGATTTGGTATACCACACTTATTTGGGTGAAGACGGCAAGCCGCACGTGAGTGCTGGCCCGTTATTAATGAGCGGCGAAAATTTAAGCGTATTTTTCTTTAACGAGATTAACCGCGCACGCCCGCAAGTGCACTCACTACTTTTGCGCGTGATGGCCGAGCGCACGTTATCTGCCTTTAATAGAGAACATCAATTTCCGCATATGATTGTGTTTGCTGACCGCAACCAAGTTGAACGTGAAGAAACTTTTGAAATCCCTTCAGCAGCGCGCGATCGCTTCATGATGGAGATTCCAATTGTCGTGCCTAAAGACGACGATATTATGCAAGGCCTTGTTTTTGACACTAAATATCACATGGTTGATACCTTAATTGACACTGTAAAGCCCAATATTTTACAATTTGATCAAATTCAAGCCGCATCAAGACTCATTCAAAATAGTATTGATGCTTCTGAAACTCTTAAAAAATACGCATTAAATCTTTGGAAAGCCACTCGTAACCCAACAGCTTATGGTATTAAGGTAACAAACGTGGACATGAATCGCTTAGTGCTTGCAGGGGCAAGTCCTCGCGGTATCAGCATGATGTTAGCTGCAGCCCGCGTTAATGCTTGGCTTAACAATCGCACTGCTATTACGCCAGACGATATCCACGCGGTATTTCATGCAACAGTTGCACACCGTATTGTATTTAGCCCAGTGTATGAAATGCGCCGCACCGAAATTGCGCGCGAGATGTTAAGCAATATTCTTAACGCTGTTACTGCGCCTTAAATTAAGCCAATGGCAATAGAAGACATCAAAGAGTTTAGCTACCACATTGGCTGGCGCAACCGTGGTCGTCACCCTGGCCGTCACGCGAGTACCCAGCGCGGCATGGGTATGGAGTTTATCGGTCACACATCACTCCTAAATTACCCAGATCCGCGCCGCATTGATTTGCGTCAAACCCTACGCGATCCGATGGAGCAGGTATTTGTGCGGCTTTTTAATCAAAAAAGTGCAACGCCTGTATATGTAATTTGTGATTTATCGGGCAGCATGAACTTTGGCGCAAAAATCCGTAAAATTAGGCAAGCAGCAGATATTGCAGAATCGGTTGCAAGATCTGCAACGCGCAATGCTGATCCGTTTGGTTTTATTGGTTTTGATGACGTTGTGCGCGAAGACTGGATTAGCGCGCAATCGTTTAAATCGCATCGCGCGGTGGAGTTGGCAGAGCGATTAAAGGACTATCATCCAGAGCCCGTTTCTGGCGCAGGCATATCTGATGTATGGCGCTATTTACCGCGCGAACGCTCATTAGTATTTATGATTTCAGATTTTCATATGCCACTTGAACAGCTAGAAGGCGCATTATCCAACTTAACGCGCCATCACATTGTGCCCGTTGTATTGTGGGATGCCGACGAATATACCAACCTGCCTGAAAATGGCATCACATCAGTAACCGACCCAGAATCTGGCGCTAAACGAACCTTATTTTTGCGCAAAGATTACCGCAATCGCATTATTGAATCGTTTGCGGCGCGCCGCGCGGCAATTTATAAAATTTTTATGGAGTTCGACATGCCGCCTTTTTATGTTGAAGGCGAGTTTGACGCTGACATGCTAACTGACTATTTTCACCAATTTGTAGCCGCCTAAATGATGACTAAATCAATGAAACAATTTTTATTGGCGCTTATCGTTAGTGTTAACGCGTTTATTGCTTTTAATGCGCAAGCGCTAGATAGTGAAATGCTAGCCGATATTAAAAATGGTGTAGTCACCATGCAGATACAAGATCCAGAGCGCAAGGTGGGCTATGTGGTGGGCGATGTGCTTACGCGCCACCTCATCATTAGCATTAAAAAACCGTACAAACTAATTGAAGAATCTCTGCCAATTGTGGGCTACCAAAAACGCTACAGAGGTCAAGTGCTGGGCATTGATTTAAGCGATATTAAACATATTAGAAAAGATAATGGCGACGACGTGATTCACGATTTAACGCTTAATTATCAAGTTTTTGTCAACAAAACTGTTGTAAGGCGCGGCGCATTACCAACTGAATATCTGCACATTATTAATGTTAATTCAAAAGGTAAAGAAGTAGTTAAATACCGCATTCCTAGTTTTGAGTTTGCCATTTCACCCATTTCGGTTTTTGGCCAAATAAAAATTGAAGACGATATCAGCAAGTATCGTGGCCCGCTGTTACTTGATAACAGTCTACTAAAAAATAGACTTAAAACTTTATTGATTATTGGCCTTATTAGCTTATTAGGCTTGTTATACATGTTAGGTAAACATGCTTGGTTACCACGTATGGGCGGGCCATTTGCTAAAGCATATCGGTTGATACGCAAACAAAAAAATATGTCGCAAGGTACATCATCCGAAGGCCTTAAAATTGCGGTTACCAGCATGCACAGCGCATTAAACGAGGCCGCTGGAGGCAGTTTATTTAGCACTAATTTAGATGCATTTTTAACCAAAAAACCAGCTTATAAAGCGATTAAACAAGAGTTTGCGCAATTTTTTGGCCTGTCGCGCCAGGTATTTTTTGAGCCAAACGCCAAGCACCATGTCGGAAATGACCCGCTACAATGGTTAGCCCAATTTTGCCGCCACTGCCGAGATTGTGAACGCGGTTTAATACCTGATGAATTGTCTTCTAACAGCCTAATTGCCGATAGCCAAAACGCAATTAACGCGCAAAACAATTAACCCGCAATAATAGGTCAGCCATGTCATTCTCACTTCCCTGGTTATTGTGGTTACTGCCGTTGGCATTTTTGCCATTGCTATTTCAACGCACACATAGCAAAAGCTATTCATGGCTAGATATGCTACCTGCAGATCCGCTATCGGATTTAATTGGGCTAATCTTAAAATTGTTGGCTGTATTAACCCTGCTATTTATTGTGTTGGGATTAAGTGCACCGCACACCAATATGCAAGAGGTGGAGCGTATTGGCGTGGGCGCCCAAATTGGCTTGGTGCTTGATAGGAGCGCCAGTATGGATGACCCATTTTCTGGCGCAACTGCTGAAAACTCATTGGGTGAAAGTAAATCTGCCGCCGCCGCGCGTTTAATTACGCAGTTTGTAAAATCACGTCAAAATGACATGATGGGCATGATTACTTTCAGCAATTCAGCCATGTACGTGTTACCGTTAACCGAGAACAAAGAAACCATGGTGGCTGCTGTGCGCGCCACGGCGGGCAATGCACTGTTTCAAACCAATATTGGCAGCGGTTTAACGATGGGCGCTGGCCTGTTTGAACAAGTACCTGATTCAGGCTCGCGCGCGGTCATTTTACTATCAGACGGTGCCGGCCGTATTGGCGCCGACGCGCAGCAAAAAATCCGTGACTGGTATGACCGATTGCATATTAGTTTGTATTGGATTGTACTGCGTCAACCTGGCGGCTTAAGTATTTTCGATAAAAACTATGCACCAAACCCAGATAAAGCCTTGCCACCCGAAATTGAGTTGTACGATTTTTTTAAAACCATGAAAACGGATTTTCATGCTTATGAGGCAGATGATCCAAAAAGTTTGCAACAGGCTATTGACGATATTAGCAAAAAAGAAAAAAAACCGATTAAATATTTGCAAAAAATTCCAGGTAAAGATTTATCGACCACTTGTTTTTTGCTTGCCGCATTAATGATTGCATTATTATTGGGCATTAAATATTTAGAAGTTAATACGTGGAAATAAAAGTTTAAAAATAAGCTCTTTACGTCGCAAGCAATTTTTTTGATGATGCCATGATTTAATAAATACAAGGTTTAATATATACAAGGTTAAATAAATACAAGCTTTAATAAATACAAGGTTTGATTAATACATGCTCTGATAATTTTTTGGATTGCAGTATATAAATGGCAGGAAATATAAAATGAATGTGAATACAGCGCAACTTTTTAGTGTTAAAAAACTCACTTGGACATTTACCACTATTGCGCTCATTTGCGCAATTGGAAGTGCGTTGAGCTTTAAACGTATCAAGCAAATTGATGCGTTTAATCAAGCAGTTATGGCTGGAAAGCCCGTAGATACTGACAAAGATAGCTTTGAAAAAAGCTTTTCAGAAGCGCTCAGTTTAGCCAAAAAAGAACGATACAAAGAAGCACTAACTTTATTCAACGCGCTTTTAGCTAAAGCTAATCCGATGCAAAAATCAGCTGTGCTGTACAACATGGGTAACGTAAATTTATTAAAAGCCAATCAATTGGGCGGTAATACCGCATCGGTACGCCAAGAAGCTGAATACTTGTTGAACCAAGCAAAAACGGCATACATCGGTTCACTAAAAATTGATCATACACAGTGGGATGCCAAACACAACTTAGATCGCCTACTCGGTTTGATTCCAGAAACCCCCACCCCCGGCGTTGGTGAAGGAGACAAGGCAGGTTTAATTATGGGAAATATACCAGTAGGCTTGCCTTAACGCGTGCTAATACAACAATTTTCCATGTTAATTTGGTGTAAGTTCAAATGCTTATAAACAATATACTGAATACCTTACGCCATCGGCGTGATATTACTTTGCTAACGTTGGCTTTATTATTTTTAATAATTGCCATGTTTAAGCCAACCGTGCCTGTTAAACGCGACGTATATAGCTATTTAATGGTGACCGATATTTCACAAAGCATGAACGTAAAAGATGCTACTTTAAACGGTAAGTTAGTGTCCCGTATGGAATATCAACAGTATTTGTTGCACCGTATTGTTGGCGAAATGCCTTGCGGCACACAGGTTAGCATTGGCTTATTTGCTGGCGTAAGCGTGGCAGCGCTGTACACACCTATTGAAGTGTGCGAAAACTTTGCCGCGATAGATGACACCATTAATCATTTAGATTGGCGTACGGGCTGGTCTGGCAATAGCCGCGTGCGAGAAAGTATGGTAACGCTTGCTAAGTTGATTCGCAGCTTTCCAGAAACTGCGCAAGTGGTTTATTTTACTGATGGCGAAGAAGCGCCAAAATTGCATGTGTTTAACACCCGCGATTTAACGGGCTTTCTTGGTGGTAAAGATTGGCTACTTGTTGGCATAGGCTCTGACAAAGGTACGCCAATACCTAAAATGGATGAACATAACCAAGTGATTGGATATTGGGCTAGTGAGAGTTTCGCAATGCAACCAGGTATGGCGCAAATATCGCAAGACAATATTGGTACTCGAGAAGAAAGTGTGGCAGTTGACACCAGTGACCGTTATTTATCAAAGTTAGACGAAAAATATTTAATTTCGCTGGCTAAAGATATAAACGGCAGTTATGTTAGAGGTGACAATGTACAAAATGTATTGGCAGCGATGGAAAAACAGCCAGCGGCACGCCGTAGTAAATCAAATTTTGAGTTAAAATGGATTTTTGCAAGCTTGGCTGGGCTATTATTTTTAGCCGCTTATCTGCCTAAACATCCAATTAAAGAGATTAAAGAAACGGTGAGTCAGTTAATTGCGCGGAGAAATTTTAAGCGCAAACAAGCCAAAGCGGCCAAATCTTCTGCCATTAAAACCCCATAATTAGTTAATTTTCCAGTTAAATTTAACAAGCGTTTTAAACAATCCAATTTAAACAAATTTAATTAGCAAATTTAAACCAGCGTAACCAAACGCGTAGGCGCCTTAGTTCTTCACGATTATTTCTGGTTGACAATATAATAATGGGCGGCAATGCTGATTTTAAACCTTTGTTTTTAAAATTAAGTAGCGTACAAGCAGCATGAATAAACGTGCTAGCAGCTAACGCCGGCTGAAATTGCTGGCCGCGCTTGTTGATGAGTGTTAACTCGCCTTTTGTATTTATCTCAAGCATTTGCCAAGACCATGGTAATAACAACAAAACGTCACGCGCAATAAAATATGTGCTACTCAACAATATAAGCGCGATGAAATCCAGCTTAATAATAAGCCCAATTGGCTGCAACAACACGACTGCACAACAAGCAATTGTAACGCCGCTTATTAGCCACACTAATAATTGAGATGGCACTAATTTAATTTGAATAGCTTGTGGCAAAATGGCTGACATGCCTCATTATAGTGAATTGAAAGGATATATAGGATATGACCACCATTAATTTAAGTACCAGCAACAACATTTTATGTGAATTATCACATTTGGGCTTGCTAGAAATTAGCGGTGCAGATGCAGTTACTTTTTTGCAAGGCCAATTAACCAACGACGTAAAGCTTTTGCACGGCACTAACGCGCACTATTCTGCCTATTGCAACCCAAAAGGCCGCATGCTAGCGCTTTTTCTGGCGTTTGCTCATCATAATAATCAACTCGGCAATCATTATCACCTGCAGCTTAATCGTGAACTGCTTGAACCGATGATGAAGCGCCTAAAAATGTATGTGATGCGCAGTCAAGTAGAGATTAACGATGTATCAGACTCGATTGTAAAGTTTGGGCTATACGGTCCACAAGCCGCTTCAATGTTAGCGCCTATGTTTAATCCCAGTCTTAGGGCCAGTCTTAGTGCCAGTCTTAGTGCCAGTCTTAGTGCCAGTCTTAGTGCCAGTTTTAGTAAAGTGCCGACTGAAGAATTTGAATTGGTTAGTGTAGAAAATGGCACCCTTTTAAAATTACCAAGCGCAAATAACAATGCGCGATTTGAAATTTTTACTAATGCTGCCAACGCGCCCTTAATTTGGAATATGCTTAAAAATAATTGTCAGATTGTCGACAAAAATTATTGGGAGTTGTTAGAGATTCAAGCTGGTATTCCAGATATAAGCTTGGCGACACAGGAACAGTTTGTGCCACAAATGCTTAATTTGGATATTTTAAACGCCATTAATTTTAAAAAAGGCTGCTACACAGGCCAAGAAATTATCGCCAGAACGCATTATTTGGGCAGCGTAAAGCGACGGTCTTATTTAGCAGAAATCGCTTTACAACCCGCGCCGGGCGATAAAGTAACTGATGCTACACAAAGTCAAATTGGTCAAATTGTGCGCAGTGCACCAAATTTAACAGGCAGTTTTGATGTATTGGCTGAGATGCGTATTGACGCGGTTACTGGTGGCGTACTTAATTGTAATGACGCACCAATTTTACTTAAAACACTCCCGTATTCGTTTGATAAATGATGCCAAAAATATTGGCGTGATTATTTAAGGCGGCAATTTTGTTGGCTCTTCATCAGGTTGCGTTAATACATCTGCTTTACGGTCAACAGGCACGTTATTGCTTGGTTTTGCCGGCAAGGCTTGGTCAATCACTTGGTAGAAAACCTCGTCCTGCTTAATCATGCCAAGCTCGGTACGGGCACGCTCTTCTATCGCGGCATTACCTTGTTTTAAATCGTGCACTTCTGCGCTTAAAGTTTCATTGCGCTGTTTAAACGTGGTATTTTTATCTTTTTGCTCTTCTATTTGCTGAGTAATATTCCATACCCGCAGCCAACTGCCTTTGCCCAGCCACAATGGATATTGTAGCAGGGCAATTAAAACAACAAAAATGAGCGTTAATGCTTTCATACCATCAACTATTTAACAATCTAAAATTCCAACTTTATTCGAGCCAAGACTAGGCGCACAGTCAAAGACAGTACAATAAGTACGGCTAAATTGTGCAACGACGTATTGGCTAGAATGCATTTGGAATTACTTAAACAACTGGTAAAAAGCGCCCATACCAGCATAGCTAGTTGCATCGCCAAGCTCTTCTTCAATGCGCAGTAATTGGTTGTATTTGGCTACGCGCTCACTACGGCAAAGGCTACCTGTTTTAATTTGCAGCGCATTGGTGGCAACTGAAATATCTGCAATGGTGGTGTCTTCTGTCTCACCAGAGCGATGCGACACAACCGCTGT
>JAYTEL010000153.1:0-6975 GCA_043735225.1 Methylotenera sp.
ATTTTATTGGGTACGTTTACGGGTACACGCGTTTTTTAACTTTTATAGAGTGGCGTTTTTATTGACTTACAAAGATTTGTTTGATTGACGCCAGCCCACCATTTTAGTGTTTCAGTTAGTAGCAAGATGTATAAAAACCCTAGTAAATTCAAGTAACTAGGGTTTTTTTACGTCTATTACAGTCGCATAATGTTTCTTGACATACCGTCACTTTTGACGGTATATGTGACGGTATGATGACTTTTCAGAAAGACGATACCGTCAAATGCTTACTGATAAATTAGCTAAAGCCAATAAACATAAGGATGAAAGGGGTATGGTTAAAGTCGCGCCTTACAAACTTTCTGATGAAAAAGGTTTGTATTTATTTGTGCAAACCAGCGGTGGTAAATTATGGCGTTTTGATTATCCTTTGACGGTAAACGTAAAACGCTTGCCTTAGGCGCGTACCCCGATAGCTCTCTTGCCCAAGCGCGCGACAAGCGCGACAGCGCGCGTAAATTACTTGCTAATGATACTGACCCAAGCGATGTGCAAAAAGCTGTTAAGGCGTCAAAAAAGGGCAATGCTGCCAATGGTTTTGAAGTGATTACCCGCGAATGGGCGATTAGTTATTTTAAAGAAAAAACACAATCACATTACGAGCGTACTTTACGCCGATTAGAACTTTACATTTTCCCGTGGTTAGGCAACAAAGCAATAACAGATATAACCGCGCCGCAAATTTTAGAAGTGGTAAAGCGCATTGAAAATTTGAATAAATTAGAAACCGCACACCGTACCTTGCAAGCCACTAGCCAAGTTTTTAAATATGCCATACAAACTGGCAAAGCCATTCGTAACCCATGCCCCGATTTAAAAGGCGCAATGCAAACACCAACAGTTAAACACATGGCAAGCTTTACCGAACCTAAACAAGTGGCCGAATTGTTACGCGCGATTGATGGCTTTACAGGTAGCTTTACGGTACAAACGGCGTTAAAACTAGCGCCCTATGTGTTTACGCGGCCAGTTGAATTGCGCCGTGCTAAGTGGGTAGATATTGATTTAGAAGCGGGTGAATGGCGATATTGGGTAACAAAAACCAAAACGATGCACCTAGTGCCATTATCCACGCAGGCAATTGCTTTGTTTGCCGATATGCACAAATTAACAGGCGCAAATGAGTTTGTTTTTGAGGGTGGGCATGACGCTAAAAAGCCCATGAGCGATGCCGATTTAAACGCTGCCCTTAAACGCATGGGTTATGACACGCAAACAGATATAACCGCGCACGGCTTTAGGGCAATGGCGCGCACCTTGTTGCACGAGCGTTTGAATATTGACCCATATATTATTGAACACCAACTTGCCCACAAAGTACCTGATGCACTAGGCGCAGCCTATAACCGCACAAAGTTTATCGAGCAACGTAAAGCCATGATGCAGCAATGGGCGGATTATTTAGACGAGCTAAAAGCGGGTGCAAAAGTGATACCGATTACTGGTAAAAGTGCTTAAAACTATCTGTTGACAATCTATTAAATGTAATTACAATAATATATGCAGTTTAACTTTGACGAAGCCAAAAATAAAAGCAATATGCAAAAGCATGGCGTGCCTTTAAGCCAAGCTAAATTGCTAGAGTGGGATTTATTGATAAGCAGCCATGATGCGCGGCGAGATTATGGCGAAGTGAGAGAAGTAGGCTTTGCGCCAATAGGTGAAAGATTGTACTGCGTTGTATTTACAGTGCGTGACGACACCTACCACATTATTAGCTTGCGCAAGGCAAACAATAGAGAGAAAGCAATTTATGCACATTACTACTAAATCAGGCAGAAAATTTTTGCTAAATACTGAAGAAGAAGAAGCGGCTATAAACGCAGGCATTGCGGCCGACCCTGATATTTTTGAAGTAACGGACGAACAATTTAAAAAAATGCGCGGCAGGCCAGCAGGCAGCAATAAAACGCTGGTACATATTCGGCTAGATAACGATTTACTAGAACGCTTTAAGGCCACAGGCGCAGGCTGGCAAACGCGCATGAACGATGCGTTACGCAAAGCAGCGCCATAACAGTTAGCCACACCTAGCGCGGGCTTAATTACCCCGTGCGAAAAACCGCAAACCCTGTGCGGTTGGTGTGGTTTCTTGATTAGGGTAATGTGAGGGGCGTTATGGCTAGTGATGTTTTGATAGATGTTTTGGAAGAGTTTTTAGACTTAACTTCAGATAAAGTCATTAGAGAGGCCGCATATCCTCAAGTCGAATGGATTGAAAATAAAGGCAATATTGGTAATGGCCTCTTAGGTGGGCATATAAATAATTACTCAGTTGTTTCGCTTTATGATGAACCGCCCGTTATAACTCCAAAAGTTGGCGGTTTGTTGGATTATCTGTATAGCGAGACGCCAAAACCTGTAAATCAAGACCTTGAAAAGCGCGCCGTAAATATTGCCAATCATAGGCAAAAAGTACAAGCTCATCAATATTACAAAGAATTAAATAACGATGTAAATTTTAAATCAGCATTAGAGACTTTTCAGAAAAAGAAGAAACTGGCTAATGCCCCAATAAAGCTTAAATCAGAGTTTGCAGATTTTCGTTTTTATAATTTGACTACACTGCATATTGGCGTACAAAAACTTTACGATGAAATGGGTTACAGTAAAACTTACCCTGATAAAGACTTGCTCAAACAAGCTAAAGGACATATTCAAAAGCTGCAAACCGATTTTGGCAATGGTGTAAAACTTAGCAACTATCAATCTCAATCACAGCTTCAAAATTATTTAAAACAGCTAATAAATGAAATTGACCAAGCACCCAGAAAAGATAATGAGACCGCAACAGCAGCAAAAAGAAGGCGATTGGAAAGCTTTGCTTTTTATAGTATGTACGCGTTTGACGAGGCTTCTGCCACGGTTTTAGGTTATTTAGCATTAATGCTAGGCTGGCACAATTATCATAATAAGACGATGGAAACTATTGTAAAAAATACTAAAGTTAAAGTGAATAAAAATAATTTGAAGGCATTAGCAAATGCGCTAAAAACCCCCGTCCAAAAAAGCTAGATTTAGGTGAATTAGACGGGGGGCGTATTTCGGCTAAAAATAGTTGAAATAGACCCGAGACAAAGATTTTAAGGTGCATAAAATACAAATCCATTGATGGCATGACATTTCGTTATGCAGCTTTGAATGGAGAAATAATTTATGCAACAACTCAAGTCAGAATTAACTGCAACAATCCCCGAAGCCTTAGCTCAATTTGATAATCTACCTGATAGTGCTTTTATCCGTTTGCCAGTTTTAAAAAGGCTGTATGGCATTTCAGCAGCCTCTTGCTGGCGTGGCGTTAAAAATGGCACAATCCCCAAACCTAGCAAATTAAGTGAGCGCTGTACCGCATGGAATGTTGGCCTTATTCGCGCTGCACTTGCAGCTAAGGCGGTGTAATTATGGCAAAACGTGAGAACACCAAAAACAAAGGGTTAGCTGTGGCGGCTAACCCCAATACTAAAACTACAAGACTTAATTTTAACGATAACAGCGCATTTAATCAACGCTTAAAAGCACTCGATTATTTATTAGAGCATGGCAGTATTACAAGCAGCGAGGCGCGTGAAAAGCTTGATATTTACTCCCCACCCGCGAGAATATTTGAGCTTAGGCAAGCGGGCTATTTATTAAATACGGTTTGGGATAACTGGACTAGCGAACATGGTATAAAACACCGTATTGCGCGTTATGTGCTAACGCAAAAACAGCCTGTAGAAAACGTTATTAAAAGCGAGGTGGCGCATGAGTTACCACCAACTATTTGAACGAGCCTACGCGCTTTGTGTGAAGTATAACAGCCCTGCAATTTACGATATTGCGACGATGAATCAAAGCGGCTTAATGGGCGTTATTTATTTGTTGTCGCGATTGCAGGAAAGTTAAAGCATGGCCGCTAGTCAGCTATTTGGCTAGGTTCAATTGTTAGCAAAAAGGGTGGTGTTTTAGCAGCAATACAACACAATAAACGTACTGAAATAAACGGCGCGCATATTGATGTTGCTAGAACATCACTTAATTATTGTTTGACCGACCCAGCTACGCCCGAAGCAATTAGCTTGCACGCAAAGGTGCAAATGGTGATGGCAGGTATTGATACACCGCGCAAAAATGGCGTAATGGCCGTTGAAATTTTATTTAGCTTGCCGATTTACCGCCATAACCAAGACACACGCCCATTTTTTAACGATTGCTTGGCATGGGTAAAACAAACCTTTGCGGGTGAGCTGTTAAGTTTTGATGTTCACCTAGACGAAAGCGCGCCACATGCTCACGCCATAATTTTGCCTTTAATAGATGGCAAAATGCAGGGCAGTGAGTTAAAGGGTGGTAAAGGTAACTTATATCGATTAAACGACTTGTTCCACAGCGAGGTAGCGTCTCGTTACGGACTTGCCAAAGCCTCTAGGCAGCGTTTAAACGCCAAAGACAAGCAAAATATCGAGCGGCAAGTTTTAACGCGCTTAAAGAGCGATAACGTGATGCTGTCATGCGTCTGGGCGTGCGTGCGAGATGCAATACACAAAGACCCGATGCCATACGCGCAAATGCTTTCGATAGAGCCTGGAGAACCCACCCGCAAATCAAGAAAATCATTCGTTGACCATAAACGTAGTAAAGGTAAAGGCAGCTTTCAAAGATAAAACCCCTATAGGGAATTATGCCGAAAAACAACAAACCCTACCCTGTGTATAGGGTTTAGTTTTCAGCATTATTTAAGCAACGATAGTCAATTGAAAAACAATCAATTCAATCAAAGATAGGTCAGCTAAATAATAGTTAGGTTAATCAATAAGTTAACATTAAATCAATTAGTTACAACTCATGAAATGAGCAGGCGCAGTCAGCTTAAAAACAGCTTAAAAACAGGTTGATAACAGGAATAAAGCGACCAGTACGCGCACGAGGGTAGCAAGATAGCCACAGGAATAGGTTTTTAATGGGAATGTAAATTGAGTATTTTGTGTCATCGCGCACGCGCGCGTATTGGTCTAATAATTTAACTTAAATTAAGTTATTGTAAATCAATGGTTTAATAGTTGATTCAATTGGTTTTTAAAACCAGAAAAATCAATGCGTTAATATCTAAAGTAGATTATTTAGTTTGCTGATAGGTCAGTTAGTTATTGCTTTTCTTAATCAACAAGATAAACCATGTTGCATGGCAATTTATTGACTCGGTCAAAAGATAGTGACTTGCTAATAATGACGGTACATTTGACGATATAATTTTTTATGTAATTTTAACCAATTGATTATTAACAATTATTTTTACAGTTCGATTGACGCCAGCCCATTTTAGTGTTTCAGTTAGTAGTAAGATGTATAAAAACCCTAGTAAATTCAACCTACTAGGCTTTTTTTACGTCTATTGCAGTTGCATGGCGTATCTTTACATATTGATGTTTTGCGGGTACGGTTTGAGGGTACGCGGTGTTTTATAAAAACATACCCTCAAAAATTAATTAAGGGATTGTTGAATATGCCAAAACTTGCAGCGCGTTTAACTGACATTCAAATTAAAAATACTAAGCTAAAAGAAAAGCCAACTAAGTTGCGGTTGGGCTTTATCTATTCTCGTAGCTAGGCAGCAAGCCAGTAGCAGACATCCCGCCACGCAAATATTAGAGGTGGTTAGTGTATTGCCAGCTTAAATAAACTTGAAATCGCACACCGTAAGCCATTGGCCAAGTATTTCGTCCAGAATTTCCATGAGTGCACTTTCTAAACTAGAAGTCATCTGACAGTTCCACGCTTAATGAAATAACGAAAACACCAGTGGCAACCATAGCAATTGCTACCCACTCGCGCACCATAGGGCGCTCGGCAAGTAGGCGAACGCAAACACCGCGATTAGAACCATTACTTAACTCATCAATTTCGCAACCTTAGAAGCATCTTAGACCTTTAGGGCTCGGAAATTACATACCCAGCTAGCGCCAATTGCTAAGCCAGAAAGTTCGAGGAAAGCCCAAGTCTTGGAAAAAAGTACAAATGGATTGCTCCATTTACCAGCAAACCAAACAAAAGCTGATAGTACAATTATGATAATAAAGGTTAGAATCAAAGTGACTAGGGCTAAATTTACATTTTTGAATGCCGATTTTGGCAAAGATCGCTGTCGATTCGCGCTGGCTTTGGCAACCCACAAATAGCTTAAAGATTGTAATCAGTAAGATTGGATAACAAAAAAGCCCAACTATTGAGTTAGGCTTTTTATTTTTTTGCTTTAAACTACTTTTGCGTTTGCACGATGACTAGTGGTGCATCTTCATTTTTAGTTTCTGCATCTTTTTTCCAGTTTGGCGCTTTACGCGGTGCATTTGGTTTTGCGGCTTCAGGTGCTACTAGTGACGATTTTATAACGCTTTTGGTTTCCACCATTTGCATATCACCTTCGGGCGCGGCAATTGGCTTTGCATTGACAGGTTTTACTGCTGGCTTTTTAGCAGTTTTTTGTTTTGTTTGCTTTTCCGCTTTTGATGCAGTTGCAGTTGCAACAGGTTTAGTCGCGATGATTTCAATGTTGCTATCCACGGCAATTGGCTTGGTGGATTGTTTTGGCGCTGCTTTAGCTTTTGGCGTAGCTTTAGCTGGTTTTTCTTTAGCAACTTTAGTATCAGGCGCTTCAACTGATGCGGCTTTCTCAACAATTGGCGACGCATCCGTGATGACATCGTTCGGTACATACGCAGGTGCTACGGCGTTTGCATCGCGATTTTGGTCACGATCGCGATTTTTGTTGCGATTGCGGCCACCACGGCGGCTGCGGCCTGTACGTTCAAGGCGCGGCGTATTGGCATCAACATCGACTTGCGCGCTGGTGACGGCTGCAATCTCAACTAACTCAACATTTTCAACTGCATTGTTTGCGGCTGGTTTTTCAGTTAGCGGACGTACTGGGGCTGATCTTTCAGGTCTAGGCGTGTGTTC
>JAYTEL010000154.1:0-2805 GCA_043735225.1 Methylotenera sp.
GCAATCGTCATGCCGCTTTGCAAGTCAAGCGATTTCACCAAAATATCAGTGCGCTCCTCCTTCTCGCGGGCTTCCCGCTCTAACCACGCCGCACCTTGATAGCCCATTATATGCGCAATCTCGCGCCCCATATACACCTTGCCCGTGCCTTCTGCCGTTGGCGCATATTGCTGGTAGATTGCCTTGTCATCGGCAAAGCTTAAGTTAAAGTCGAACAAAACAGCCAACAAAATGGCAAATAAATAAGAATTTGGTTTAAGCATGATGTTGAGATTTTAATCAAGATAAAGTGCTTTTATGAACACTAATTTTATAAAAAACTCATTCCCTACTATGCACGCTGATTCGTCACATC
Source organism: Methylotenera sp. (assembly GCA_043735225.1). GTDB lineage: Bacteria > Pseudomonadota > Gammaproteobacteria > Burkholderiales > Methylophilaceae > Methylotenera_A. The sequence goes on from JAYTEL010000154.1 coordinate 356, forward strand.
AATCGCCGTCATTCTAAGCGCAGCGAAGAATCCAGCAGTTAATTACGTAAGGTGAAAGTTAAAACTGGATTCTTCGCGTCGCTCTGAATGACGGTGTTAAAAAAGATGTTGACTTGATAGGAGCGACGACCTCGTCGCGATGGTAGCTAAGCACATCGGCGCGAGTCGCACCTCCTACTAAACCATGAAATTTCGCCTGGTAATGACTTTAAATCCCCTGCTGCCGCGCCGATGACGCCAAGGTCGCTGTGAAACAGCGGGCACTTGGCGGACATGCCACTTGCAGGTATTTGCAAGCAAAATAAAGCTCCTCACATAGAGGCGAAAAAGGATGGTTCAAGTTTCCACCACTGCCCCTCTCCCCAACCCTCTCCCGCTTGCGGGCGAGGGGCCTACATGCATAGCAGGTTTTGACGTTAAATCCCCTGCTGCCGCGCCTGTGATGATTTAAAAAGTTGGGGGATTTTAGCGAGGACTGTCTGAGCGCCGCGACAAGCCACGGTTTGTGTGGCTTGTTAGGGCGAGTTCCGCAGCGCCCAACTTTTTGAATCAGCGCAGGAAATAAGCGGTAGGGGGGTGTCTTTTTATTTGGTTACTTTATTTTGGACAAGCAAAATAAAGTATCTCGCCTAGGAGCGAAAACAATGCTACAAACTGCGAAAATTCTGACTATTCGCTCTCAAGCTATCGTTACATTTGATAATTTTTGACAGCCATCTTCAACTAATTGAATAAAGTCACGTGCGTCAGAAAAGTAATTTTTAAAAGCCAGCCTTACATCATCACTACTATCTGCTTTTACCAACACAATATCTTGCTCAGGGTATTGTTTTTCAAGCTCAAACAAAGCTCTTAAAGCATCTGGAGAGTCCCTATAAGACTTAATTTCCAATTCCCCTGTTGAACTAAATATTAAAATTGCATTTCTTCTTTCTGACACCGACTTATTTGCAGCATTTAAACCTCGCAGCGTAGTTAACAGATGTAAATCTTTTTCAATAATCAAAAATTCTTCAACTAGATTTTTGTTCGTAACATCAGGAAATGGCCCTGTAGAATCTTCATAAGTCCTCGCCAATATCTCGCTAGCTAGCGCCATTGCTTTTTGGTAGCGATTATCGCCTTGTTGAAATTTTGGCTGACTTTCTGTAATAAATCCTATTACTTCAACCGCTGTTGCCCATGCATGTTGTACCAAAGTTCTGTATTGAATTTCAACATATAAACCAGCAAAGTCTTTGCCTGTTTCTGAATTTACATCGTATTCAAATATATCATGTATACCTCTATAACCAGTATTCTTGGGCGTTATTATATAGTTATATTTATCTGCCTAATTCTTTCGCTTGTGGCTAAAACGAGCTTTATGAAAGGCTTCACGAAAACTATTCAAATGATTTAAATTTTCAAAAATAAGTCGACAACCAGCCACGTCATCCATTCTCGAAAGCCCCATGCGAGGAAGCCTTAATAATTTATCAAAAATCGTACGTTTACGCTTATGTCTTTGAGCAACGATAACTGATTTACCTTTTGTACTATTTCTTAGAATTGCTTGAAATGTATTTAAAACGGGTCTATGTGCCGACCTCCAGTCGCCAATTGCTGAGAGGTCTTCATTCGACTGAGTGCTTTTGCGAACAGCATCACCAGCTCGATTTACCCTTGATTTAGACCCTCCTGGAAAATTCCTACTTTTTACATCGCTCATATTTTTGTACACTTAAATTTATATTCATAACAATAAAAAAAATTTACCTCAATGCCACTTCCACCAAATTATCACTAAAACTAGCCGAATTCCCCATATCCCCAAACTCCGCCAAGCTAATGCAATTAACCGTGCCATTATTGAGTTGCCGCCAATAGCCAAGCGTTGCCACCACCACACCTGCATTCACATCTGGCGAAACTCTAGCCACACCTTCAAATGCGCCGCGGTCATTAAACACTTTAACCTTTGCGCCTTCTTTAACACCGCGTTTATTGGCATCGGCCGCGTTTATCAGCACAAATTGTTCGCCTTGTATTTTAATTTTTTCATTAACATTGCCGTAGCAAGAATTTAAGAAAGCATGACTTTTGGGCGAAATAATACTGAGCGGATATTTTTTGGCTAGCTCTGGGTTAGTTGCCGCTGATTCGCGCGAGGCCAAATAATCGGGCAACGGGTCTAAATCCTGACCTGGTTGAAAGCCGTCGTACATTTGTCTAAACGGCCCAGCCACAAAGTTTTTAGCGCCCTCAATCAAAAACATCACCTTGCCCGTTGGCGTAGGAAAGTTGCCATTTTTATGCGGCGCGCGGTCATCTTTGGTGCCCACTTTTAGGCGCGCATAGCCATGTTGGCGCATATAAGCCATGTCAATGCCGTCGCAAACAGGTGCTTGCCAGTTAATGTAATGCTCTAAACATTCGGCGTCGCTCCAGCTAAATTGCGGCTCAGTAAA
>JAYTEL010000155.1:0-17422 GCA_043735225.1 Methylotenera sp.
GTTGATTCCTGAAGCTTGGAATAACAACGCATTGATGGATGACAATCGCCGCGCGTTTTACGAATATCACGCCGCGCTGATGGAGCCGTGGGACGGCCCCGCTGCGGTAGCGTTTACAGATGGCAATATGATTGGCGCCACGCTAGACCGCAATGGCCTGCGCCCTGCCCGCTATTTGGTAACCGATGACGATATTGTGATGATGGCGTCTGAAATGGGCGTACTTACATTTCCACAAGAAAAAATCGTTAAAAAATGGCGTCTGCAACCAGGAAAAATGTTGCTAATCGACATGGTACAAGGCCGTATCATTGATGACAGCGAACTAAAAAATGCGTTAGCTAATGCTAAGCCCTACCAAGCTTGGATTGAAAAGTCGCGCTTTTTGTTGAGCGATTTGCCAGAAAAAGACACCAGTTTTGAGGCTAAAGAAAGTTTGCTCGATACCCAACAAGCGTTTGGCTACACGCAAGAAGATATTAAATTTATCTTGCAGCCGATGATTGCCAACGGCGAAGAAGGTGCGGGTTCAATGGGTAACGACGCCGCCCTGCCCGTGTTATCGGCTAAGCCAAAAGTGTTATACAACTACTTTAAACAGCTATTTGCGCAAGTAACCAACCCGCCAATTGACCCCATTCGGGAAGAGTTGGTAATGTCGCTAGTAACGTTCATTGGCCCAAAACCCAACCTTTTAGGCGTTGACGAAACAAATCCGCCAATCCGCTTAGAAGCGAGTCAGCCTGTATTATCGACTGATGATTACGTAAAAATTAAATCCATTGATGCCACTACGCAAGGCGCGTATAACGCGATTACGTTGTTAATGACTTACGATGTAGTACAGGGCGCGGCGGGCATGCAAAATGCTTTAGCCCAGCTATGTGTAAAAGCCGAAAAAGCAGTGCATGACGGCTTCAATATTGTGATATTAACCGATAGCCAAACTTCAAAAACGCAACTTGCAATTCCTGCTTTGTTGGCTTGTTCTGCCGTGCATCAACATTTAGTTAAAACGGGCCTACGCACTAGCACTGGCTTAGTCATCTCAACTGGTTCAGCGCGTGAAGTGCATCATTTTGCCTTGTTGGCGGGCTATGGCGCAGAGGCCGTACATCCTTGGCTGGCTTATAGAACCATTGCTAGCATGTCTGATAAGCCAGAAGAGGCGAACAAAAAATTCATTAAAGCCATTGGCAAAGGATTGTATAAAGTCATGTCAAAAATGGGCATTTCTACTTACCAATCGTATTGTGGGGCGCAAATATTTGAGGCAATTGGTTTAAATTCTGCGCTTATTGATGCCTATTTTACTGGCACAATAACGCAAATTGAAGGCATTGGCATTAATGAAGTGGCACAAGAAGCCTTACGTTTGCATCAACAAGCTTTTAGTGACGACCCGCTACTAGCGCGCCAGCTAGACGCTGGCGGCGAATATGCTTTCCGTGTGCGCGGCGAAGAGCATATGTGGACACCAGATTCAATTAGTAAATTACAAAACGCCACACGAACCAATCAATATAGTACTTACAAAGAATACGCTAAACTAATCAACGACCAAGCGCGCCGTCACATGACGCTGCGAGGCCTGTTTGAGATTAAACCTGCTCACGCCGCTGTTGATATTAGTTTGGTTGAACCTGCAAAAGAAATTGTTAAACGTTTTGCTACAGGCGCTATGTCACTAGGTTCTATTTCCACAGAAGCGCACGCGACGCTGGCGATTGCGATGAACCGCATTGGCGGTAAATCAAACACGGGTGAAGGCGGTGAAGATGCAAAACGCTTTATTCCTGTAGCAAAAGACACGACGATGGCCAACGTGATTGGCCTTAAATTGGTGGAAGCCAACATTTCACTTAAAGCAGGAGACTCAATGCGCTCGCGCATTAAGCAAGTGGCCAGCGGACGCTTTGGCGTTACGGCTGAATACTTAGCAAGCGCCGATCAAATTCAAATTAAAATGGCGCAAGGCGCAAAACCTGGTGAAGGCGGCCAATTGCCAGGGCATAAGGTTTCGCCATATATTGCAAAATTAAGATTTTCTGTACCAGGTGTGGGCTTAATTTCACCGCCGCCGCATCATGATATTTACTCAATTGAGGATTTAGCACAACTTATTCACGATTTAAAAAATGCAAATCCTAAAGCCTCAATATCGGTCAAACTGGTGTCAGAAACTGGTATTGGCACAGTGGCAGCAGGTGTTGCCAAAGCTAAATCAGACCATATTGTGGTTGCAGGTCACGATGGCGGTACAGGCGCATCACCCATTTCTAGCGTGAAACACGCAGGTACACCGTGGGAGCTTGGCCTTGCCGAAACGCAGCAAACTTTAGTGTTAAACCAACTTCGCGGTCGAGTAGTAGTACAAGTTGATGGCCAAATGAAAACAGGCCGCGATGTATTAATTGGCGCATTATTAGGTGCAGATGAATTTGGGTTTGCAACTGCACCACTTGTAGTTGAAGGGTGCATTATGATGCGAAAATGTCACCTTAATACCTGCCCTGTGGGTGTGGCGACGCAAGACCCAGAATTACGCAAAAAATTTACTGGTCAGCCAGAACACGTGGTTAATTTCTTCTTTTTTGTGGCGGAAGAGCTGCGCGAATTAATGGCTTCAATTGGAATCACGAAGGTTGAAGATTTGATCGGCCGTGCCGATTTGCTAGATGTAAAAGCAGGTATTGAGCATTGGAAAATCCAGGGATTAGATTTTAGCAAAGTATTCCATTTGCCAGATATGCCGTTAAGTGTATCGCGTAAAAATAACGATATTCAAGATCATGGATTAATCAATGCACTAGATAATCAATTGATTACATTGGCGAAAATTGCATTAGAAACCAAGCAAAAAGTGACGATTGACATGCCAATAAGCAATACCAATCGCACTGTTGGCACAATGTTATCTAACCAAATTGCAATGCGCTACGGTAGTGTAGGCTTGGCGGATGATACGATTCATGTGAATTTTACAGGTACATCTGGGCAAAGTTTTGCGGCGTTTTTAGCCAAAGGCATTACGTTTAATTTATCTGGTGAAGGCAACGATTACGTTGGCAAAGGCTTGTGTGGCGGCCGCATTGTAATTAAGCCGCCAGCTACTTTTCGCGGCGCAGCGCACGAAAATATCATTATTGGCAACACGGTAATGTACGGCGCTACAACGGGCGAAGCTTATTTCAATGGCGTTGCGGGCGAGCGCTTTTGCGTACGAAACTCGGGCGCGTCGGCGGTTGTCGAAGGCTTAGGTAACCACGGCTGTGAATACATGACGGGCGGCACAGTGGTTGTGCTAGGTTTAACCGGACAAAACTTTGCCGCAGGCATGAGTGGCGGCGTGGCGTATGTGTATGACGAAGATGGCTTATTTGCCAAGCGTTGCAACATGGGCATGGTGTCATTAGAAAAAGTAGCGCATCAAACCAGCGTCGCATGCGATGCTGTGCATCATTTAGATCAACCAGATGAAGTGACCTTGTTAAATTTAATTAACAATCACGCCAAATATACAGGCAGCGTACGGGCTAGAGCGATTTTGGCAGATTGGGAGCATGCGCGCAGTAAATTTGTAAAAGTAATGCCAAACGAATATAAACGCGCTTTGATTGAACTTGCAGAAGATAAAATATTGGTGGCTGCATAATAAAAAGTAAGCGCACAATTGGAAAAGGTTTGACGTATGGGTAAGGGCTATAAATATGGGTAAAGTCACGGGTTTTATGGAGTTTGAGCGCTTGAGCGAGGCCAATTTGCCCGTAAAAGATCGCGTAAAAAACTATAAAGAATTTGTACTACATTTAACAGACGAGCAAGCCAAGCAACAAGGTGCTCGCTGTATGGATTGCGGCATTCCGTTTTGTACCACGGGCTGCCCTGTGAATAATATCATCCCCGATTTTAACGATTTGGTTTACAGCCAAGATTGGAAATCGGCCATTGATGTGTTGCATTCAACCAATAACTTTCCTGAATTTACTGGCCGCATTTGCCCTGCGCCGTGCGAGGCAGCATGCACGCTTAACATTAACAACGACGCGGTGGGCATTAAGTCTATTGAACACGCGATTATTGATAAAGCGTGGGAGAATGATTGGGTTGTGCCACAAATTAACCCAAACAAAACAGGTAAAAAAGTTGCAGTTGTTGGCTCAGGTCCGGCTGGTTTGGCGGCGGCTCAACAACTAGCGCGCGCGGGCCACAGCGTGACTGTTTTAGAAAAAAATGATCGCATTGGCGGCTTATTGCGCTATGGTATCCCCGACTTTAAAATGGAAAAAATCCATATTGATAGACGTATTACGCAAATGACAGCTGAAGGCGTAGAGTTTAAAGTCAATCAATACGTTGGAGAAAACGTCAGTGCAAACGACGTGATTAGCGGCTATGATGCAGTGGTTTTGGCAGGCGGCGCTGAATCGCCGCGCGATTTGCCTGTTGCGGGCCGCGAGTTAGATGGCGTAATGTACGCGATGGACTTTTTACCGAACCAAAACAAAGTGGTCGCTGGTGACAAAGTCATCAATCAAGTAATGGCAACTAATAAACACGTGGTGGTGATTGGCGGCGGTGATACGGGGTCTGATTGCGTTGGCACGTCTAACCGCCACGGCGCGATTAGTATTACGCAATTTGAGCTTATGCCGCAACCGCCTACCAAAGAAAACAAAGAGTTAGTATGGCCAAACTGGCCGCTAAAACTGCGCACCTCAAGTAGCCACGAAGAAGGCGCAAACCGCGATTGGTCGATTACCACCAAACAATTAATCGGCGAAAACGGTAAAGTAACGCATTTGGTTGGTTCTAAAGTCGAATGGAAAGACGGCAAAATGAGTGAGGTTGCTGGTACAGAATTTACCATTCCTGCCGATTTAGTATTGCTAGCGATGGGTTTTGTATCACCTATGCAAAAAGTGTTAGAAGCGTTTGGTGTGGAAAAAGACAATCGTGGCAACGCCAAGGCAGCTACAGATGGCGAAGGTTGTTATAAAACCAATAAAGACAAAGTATTTGCCGCAGGCGATATGCGCCGCGGGCAATCGCTAGTGGTTTGGGCGATTCGCGAAGGCCGTCAAGCAGCGCGTGCTGTGGATGAGTTTTTGATGGGTAGTTCTAAACTTCCTCTTTAATAAAATTAAGCCACAGAGAATTCAAAGTTCTCAAAGAAAACTTAGCATTTTTCTTTAAGTTAACCTCTTATTCTCTGTGTTCTCTGTGTTCTCTGTGTTCTCTGTGTTCTCTGTGGCTAAAAATGACAACATTACAAAACGACACCTTTCTGCGCGCCTTAAACCGTGAGTCCACCACTTACACGCCAGTTTGGATGATGCGCCAAGCGGGGCGTTATTTACCCGAATATCGTGCTAGCCGCAAAACCGCAGGCAGCTTTTTAGATCTATGCAAAAACCCTAATTTTGCCACTGAAGTAACCATGCAGCCGCTCGACCGCTATCCGCTGCTAGATGCCTCTATTCTCTTCTCAGACATTCTCACCGTGCCTGATGCAATGGGTTTGGGCTTGTATTTCACTGAGGGTGAAGGTCCAAAATTTGAGCGCACTTTACGTGAAGAAGCCGATATTAAGGCTTTGCACGTACCAGACATGAACAAGCTGCAATACGTGTTTAATGCTGTTAGCCAAATTCGCGAAACGTTGAATGGCCGCGTGCCACTGATTGGTTTTAGCGGCAGCCCGTGGACGCTGGCGACCTATATGGTAGAGGGAAAAGGCGGCACGGACTTCCTCAATATCAAAAAAATGGCTTACGCTCGGCCTGACTTATTGCACCATATTTTAGAAATCACAGCAGTTACAGTGATTGAATATTTAAACGCGCAAATCGCTGCAGGTGCACAAGCGGTAATGATATTCGACTCATGGGGCGGTGCGCTTTCTCACAACGCTTATATTGAATTTTCGCTCAATTACATGCAAAAAATTGTCGCGGGTTTAACCAAAACCATCGATGGCAAACATGGAAATAAAGAAAAGGTGCCCAGTATTGTTTTCACCAAAGGCGGTGCGCTATGGTTAGAAGCGCAAGCAGCCATCGGATCAGATGCGCTCGGCTTAGATTGGGCAGTGGATATTGGCAATGCGCGCAAACGCGTTGGCGAAAAAGTTGCGCTACAAGGCAACCTAGATCCCGCAATTTTGCTCAGCACCCCACAGGCGATAGAAAAGGAAGTGGAAAGTATTTTAGCCAGTTACGGACACGGTAGTGGCCACATATTTAATCTAGGCCACGGCATTACGCAGTGGACGCCGCCAGAGAATACGGCGGCGATGTTAGCTGCAGTGAGAAATCACAGCCAGCAATATCACTTATAAAACTGCTTCACGTGCATCGTAAATAACCCTTTACCTAAAAATATAACCAATCCAATCAAGGTGTCTTGGTTGGGCATTATGATTTTTTTCTGCAACACCGCATCACGATAGAGGCCACATAAAAGCAGCAGATGTAATAGTTACCGTTTTTAGTAATAGTAAGCATTAATGTAAACAATGCATTTTCAACTGGCCAGCCTTGGCAAACATCATTTTTAAATAAAAATACGAAAAACATGTCTTATAGCGCCTATTCTGACTTCACAAAGCGCCACTTTATAATCACAATTTGCAGAGTTAAAAAAGTTTTTATACGCTCGCAATGGAACGGTTTGATTATTTTAAATATGTAAATGAGTTGCGTTATCCACATCAAACGTGATTATCCGAAAAAAGCCCGCAGTTGCGGGCTTTTTTATTGCAGTTAAAGCATTCGTTTAAGCGTATCGTCTTTATCAATAAACTGATGTTTTAGTGCGCCTAGTATGTGAAGTATAATGGTTGCGACCAAAACAAGGCCGATAATTTCGTGCGCACTTTTAAATATTTCGCGCATAGGGTTGTTGTCTAGTCCTTTAATAAAATCAATACCAAACCATTTAATGCCGTACTTACTGTAGGTTGCCATAATCACGCCGCTTACAGGCAAGACAAACATTAATAAATACAACAAGTGGTGCGCGCCTTTGGCTAGTTTTTTTTCCCACACTTTGTAAGTTGCAAGAATGGCGGGTGGTTTGTGCGTAACACGCCATAAAATGCGGAAGATGATAAGCGCCAAAATTGTAACGCCGAACGATTTATGCACGTTAAAATAAAAGCTGCGCGGGCTCACTTCTTCCGCGCTAGTCCAATGAAAAATCCCTAAATCAAAAATATCAAAAACGGTTTGTTTGGCTGCTTCTTTAGGAATGTCAGACATAAACCAACCTAGCGCAAACATGCCGAATATACCAAGCGCGATTAGCCAATGCAGTAACATAGCGGTTTTAGTGTATTGGTTTAATGTCATTACAGTTTCCTTAACAATTGTTGATAATACTTTTATGTAGCATGCATCGCACACGTCAAGCAGTTAATTTGATTAACATAGTGTATTCTAAGCTATAAGCTTTATTCACACTAGAAAAGAAAGACCAAAAATATGCGATTTATATTTTGTTTATTAGCCGCGTTTGCATTAAATAGTTGCGTGCAAGCGCAGCAAAAGTCCGCACAAACTGCCGACTTTACAATTGAAGATATTGGCAACGGCATTTACGTTCACCACGGCAAGCATTTAGACATTGATACAGGTTATCAAGGCGATATTTGTAATATTAGTTTTGTGATAGGCAGCCTTGGCGTGGCAGTAATTGATACAGGCGGTAGCTTAAAAACGGGCAATAAATTACGCGGCGCAATTAAAAAAGTGACGGATAAACCAATTTTGTATGTGATAAACACGCATGTGCATCCTGACCATATTTTTGGTAACGCGGCATTTTTACAAGATAAAGTCCAATTTGTTGGCCACGAAAAATTAGCTGTTGCAATGCAATTACGTAAAGAAGCTTATGATAAATTAAATGTAAAATTGATGGGTGATGATGCTAAGGGCAGCGAAACAGTGTTGCCAACCATTCAAGTGAAAGCGCCAATTGAGCTAGATTTAGGTGACCGCAAACTGACTGTAACGCCCTACCCAATCGCGCACACCAACACCGATATATCAGTGATTGACAGCAAAACCAGCACGCTTTTTACAGGAGATTTATTATTTATAGAGCGCACGCCAGTAATAGAAGGCGATATAAAAGGACTAATTGCAGTAATTGACACTTTAAAAACTTATCCAGTGAAACAAGCAGTGCCAGGCCATGGCCCGTTTACTAAAGAGTGGCTGATTGCTTTAAATGATGAGCAGCGCTATTTAAACGCAGTGCTGACCGATATTCGTGCCAGTATTAAGGCTGGCAAAAGTATGAATGAAGCAATGGATACCGCAGCAGCGGGCGAAAAAAACAAATGGTTATTGTTTGATATAGCCAACCGCCGCAATGTAAATACGCTGTATCCAGCTTTAGAGTTTGAGTAAAAAAGCGGACAACTGCCCGCTTTTATCAACATAAAATTAGCTTTTATCTGATTTTTTTAAACGTTTTTGGCTTAGTCTTTTTTAAAATTATCTAGGCTTACCGCCATTTTTTCATGCAACGCAACCATCAATAAACCGCCAGCAATGGCCAAATATTGTAAGGTTAAAATTAGGCCACTTGGCTCTTGCAGCTTCATAAAAAGTGCAATAAATAAGGCATAAACTGCCAACACATAAGCGCAAATTTTGGTTTTATAGCCTAACAATAAACCTAAGCCAAATACCAGTTGGATAAAAATAGTGAGCGGCGCAAAAAAGCCAACTAAGCCGTGCGCGGCTAAATAAGCGGTGTATGCTTGATAGCCATCTGGGTTGCCAGTAATTTGTGATAAGGTAATAAATACAGCCACAACGAAAATTTGCGCTAATAAAATTCTGGCCAGTACGGGTAAATATTTGTTCATTTCAAAACTTTCTTAAAGTTTAACTCAAGCCATATTATAAAGCGTTTATTTCATGCAAGCTAATTTTCAAATTGAAGTGGTGAGTTGGCAGCAAGCCGAGCAAGATTTACGCGCCATTAGAACGCCAGTTTTTATTAAAGAACAAGCAGTCGCGCCTGATTTTGAATGGGACGAAATTGACCAAGTTGCAGTACATTTGCTGGCGACGCAAAATAATGAGCCGATTGCATGTTTGCGCATTATTGATTTTCACAAAATAGGTCGCATGGCGGTGCTTAAAGAGTTTAGAGGAAATGGCCTGGGAGCCACATTATTGCTAGAAGCGGTAAAAATATGTAAAGCGCACGGCAGCAAAACGGTGCATTTATCGGCGCAAACGCATGCGATAGGTTTTTATGAAAAATGTGGATTTAAAGTCACCAGCGCAGTTTATCAAGATGTACACATTGCGCATGTAGATATGCAATTAGGGTGAAGCTATTAACCTTAGTATTTGGTAAAATAAGTAATTGATTATTTATTTATTAACTAAAAATTTTGAGAGAAAACTATGTCTAAAATTATATTTAAAGCAGGCGAAGCAACCCTTTTTACCGAAGGTAAAGATGTTACCGCGGCTATGCCCGAAATTTTAATTGGCGCGGTGGACGGTCCCGTCGGCCAAGCATTTGCCAACTTAATGGCACAAAGTAAAGGCCACACGGCGATGTTTGCAGTGCGCGATATTAATCAGCTTGTACGCCCGGCTTGCATGATGGTGCCAAAAGTGACGTTAAAAGGCAGCACCGATGTTGGGCTATTTGGCGGCGTGGTGCAAGCAGGCGTGGCTGATGGCATACTAGACGCAGTGATTGAAGGCATTATCCCTAAAGATGCAGTGAATGATTTGTGTATTATTGCACTCCTATGGATAGATCCAGGTTGTATTGAGCTAGAAAAAGCAGGTACATTAGACAAAGCCGACTTGTACAAAAATAACTATGATGCGATTAAATTGGCGCTTAAACGTGCCTTAAATGACGAGCCAAGTATTGATGAGCTGATTAAAAATCGCCATACCATTAAGCATTGCATGTGGGAAGAATCCTGGGATCAGAAATAAACGAAAGCTTACAAATAGGCAACAGTTGACAATCTGCCGCGAAGATTTATGATGGTTGTTAAGAGACAAAATGTGGAGAGTATGATGGCAGAACGTAATGTATGTATGGAAGCATTTGACAGGCTTTGCGCGGATGTAAACACGGATAAAAAGTCAGCCATCGACCCATCTGATTATTGGTTGTTTGAACTTGGTTTTAGATCGGCCATTGAAGAGTTGTTATCAATTGCCGATACTGGCTCGCAGTCGCGACAATTTGTATCACCGCGCTTTCAAATGCTGGCGGATAAGATTTTGGAATCGCGGCCACATTAAGCGGGTAATTTGCACTTTTAAAAGCCGACTAGTTCGGCTTTTATTTTGCTTGTTATTTTGTAAGGTGTAAGGCATAAGCCATTGCTGCGACTAAATTACCTAACTCTTTGAAAGGTTTATGTGGCTAATATTTCAAGACGCAAATTTTTAATCACCGCCAGCATAATGCCGCTGGCTGCAATTATTCCCAATACAGCATTGGCTGCCAACAGCGTTATACATGATTTGCAAGGCACGGTTACAATAAATAAAAAACCTTTAACGCGTGCTTCAGACATTAAAAATGGCGATGAAATTACTGTTTCAACAGGTGGAAAGTTAGTGTTTAGCATAGGCGAAGACGCATTTTTAGTGCGTGGCGGCAGCACGCTGCAAGTGTATGCAGTAGAAAATAGTGCGTTTGTTAGTGCATTAAGGCTGGTGAATGGGGCGGTGCTGGGCGTTTTTGGCAAGCGAAAATCCACCACGCAAATTTACACTGTTACGGCAACAATTGGTATTAGAGGCACAGCTGTATATGCAGCTGTAACGCCAGATAAACTGTACACCTGCACGTGTTATGGGCATACCGATTTAATCGTTGGTTTAGATAGCGCGGACGTCATCGCCACCCACCACAATGCGCATGTGGTGACAAACGGCATTAATGGCAACGCGCAAATGAAAGCGTTTGAAGTGATTGACCATAACGATGATGAGCTAAGAATGTTAGAAGCGCTGGTCGGCAGAAAGCCTATATTTGATGTTTAATAATTAGTTTTTATCTGATGTAAGATGGTTCTAATTGGCGTAGGAATCGCCGCGGCAATCGCGTCATCAATTGGCAGCCAAATGCAATTGGACTGATTCAATTGCAGTGTTAGATTAGTAATGCGTAAAGCTTGCGGCGTGATTTGCAATTTAAAATGTGTAAAAGCGTGATTCACAATTGGTAGCGCTACTTCTGCTGCTACCTTAAGCCCAAAACGGCTAGTGGCAACTTCGCTTGCAATGTCGTGCGTATCAATTTCAGGAAAACTCCACAAACCTGCCCAAATACCTGATTGTGGCCGTTTCTCTAGCAGAACTTGATTATTTGACATAAAAACTAGCATAGTCGTGCTTTTTTCAGGCAAAATTTTGCGTGGTTTTGGCGTTGGCAAGCTATGTACTAAACCAAGCTTAAACGCTGCACACGTAGCATTGACGGGGCATGTAGCGCATTTTGGTTTACTGCGTGTGCACAACGTAGCGCCTAAATCCATTAAGCCTTGCGTATAAGCGATTGCGCTAGCAGCGTGCGTTAAGTTTGTTTGATTTGTATTAGTTTGATTTGAATTAGCTTGATTTGAATTAGCCTGATTTAGCTGCCCAGGATTTTCACGTTCGGCAATTTGCCACAATTGTTGGGCGATTTTTGGTGAACTTGTATAGCCAGTAATATTAAAATGCCGCGCCATTACGCGTTTTACATTGCCGTCCAAAATGGGTTGCGGCGCATTAAGGGCAAATGTTGAAATGGCGGCAGCGGTTGAGCGGCCAATGCCAGGTAGGCTTAAAATATCATCGAAATTTTTAGGAAAAGCACTATTAAAATCAGCCACAATTTTTTGCGCCGCTGCATGCAAATTGCGCGCTCTACTGTAATAACCAAGCCCACTCCAACTTTGTAAAACCTCAATTTGGCTAGCGTTTGCCAGCGCGGCAATTGTGGGAAAGCGCCGCATAAAATTGCTGTAGTAACCAATAACAGCGGCTACTTGCGTTTGCTGCAACATAATTTCAGAAACCCAAATAGCATAAGGGTCTGCTGTTTGGTTTGGTTTAGTCTGCCAGGGTAAATCATGACGACCATATAGTTTTTGCCAAGCGATTACGGCATTAGCAAAAACAGCCATTTAAAATTTAAACATCTTTTTAAGTTTATCTCTTGCTTTGTCTTTGGCTTGGTCTTCTAGTGACTTTGGCTGCTCTGCAGGCGCTGGTGTTGTGCCATCGGCAGGCGCTGCTGCTGGCACATTACTATCGGCTGGAGCAGTTGGAACTGTAGATTTTTTCTTGCCAAGTAAACCTTTTAACCCTTCTAATTTATCGCCGCCTAATATCTCTTTTAATGCGGCACCTTTTTCACCACCTACTTTGTCAAGTAAATTAGATTTTGCCAGCGCGGCCGCTACCGCTGCGTAGTCTAAATTGTATTTAGGGTCGGCAAATGTACCACTAATTTTGACAGGAATCGCCACCCCGCTCAAGCTATCTAGATCGGCGCCGCCCTGGCCTTTTAGCGATCTAACCACACTAGGCTTGGCAACGTAGTTAATACGCTCATTGCCAATATCAATATCGCCGCGACTATCACCTTTAGAAAGCCGCAATATTGGTGCTTTCATGGCTAAATCTTCATTGTGTGCAACGCCGTTTTTAATGTCAAAGGTGGCAGTTAATTCGCTAAAGTCAGTTTTTTTGGTTCTATCGGCGGCCACCGCGTCTTTATTTTTAAAGATATTAAGCTTGCTTTTTAGGTCGCGAATGCCACCTGCAATATCTACGCCCTTCAGCGCACCATCGGCCAAATTGAGTGATGCTTTGCCCATTAAACCTTTTTTTAGCGCGCCAACTGTGTTACCAGCTGTTGTCACGTCTACATTCACCGTGCCAGTGCCACTAAGCATATCATTTTTAATCGCGTCTATTAATAGCGGCCCAACAGAAACACCTTTCATATTTTGTTTGAACGCGATGCTGGGTGCGCCGCGCGCATCAACTCTAAGCGTGCCGCTCATACTGCCGTTGTATAAATTGGCGGCAAAAGGTGACAGCGTAGCAATACCATCATTTGCTTTTAAGCCAACATTTACATTCTCGGTTTTAATGTTGGCGAGTTTAAGCCAGCCAATTTTGGCTTCGCCAGTTGCGTTCAACTTTTTTAGCGCACTCAAATCCAATGGCGTGTCTGGGTTACTTTTTGCTTTTGGGTCACCTTTGATTAAATAGCGGTCAGCATCGAGGCGGTCAATTTTTACGTTAAAATTGTAAGCAGGATTATTAAATTGGCTAATGCTTAAATTGGCGTTAATTTGACTGTCGTCCACTTTAGCAATAAGCGGGTTTAACGTTAGTTTTTGCCCGTCGGACTTTAAACCGGCTTTAAAATTGCTGATATTGTATTGGTCATATTTTAAGATGCCGATACGCAAATCGCCGTCAGCTAAAAAAGTCTTAAGGCCAGTTATGCCGCCGCCCTCGGCCGCTGGTTTATCGCTTTTGGCCGACAAATAACGGTTGGCATTTAGTTGGTCTACCTCTAAATCAAACATATATTTGGGGCGACTTAATTGAGTAATCGCAAAGCTACCTTTAATTTGGCTATCGTCAATCTTAGCAGACAGCGGATTTAGGTTTAATTTCTCGCCGTCAGCGTTAAGTTTAATATTGACATTGCTTGCTTTGGTTTTGCCGTATTTTAAGTGACCAATACGAATACTACCGTCCGCGTTAATGTTTTTTAGAGCGCTTAAATCAAGCGGCTTGGAAGCTTCTGCTTTTGCTGCTGTTGGCGCTGAATACTTATCTAAATCTACAGTATCAACCTCTAAATCAAATGTGTAGAGCGGTTTTGCAAAATGGCTAATGCCGATGTTGCCTTTAATTTGACTGTCGTCTACCTTAACATTTAAGCCACTTAAGGCCAGTTTATCGCCATTAGCTTTAATGCCCACGTTTAAGCCAGATACAAGATATTTATCATACACAAGGCTGCCAATATTCAGCTTGCCGTCTAGCGTCATGTTTTTAAGCGCAGACATGTCGGCAGGATTTTTCTCAGATTTTGCGGGTGATGACGATTTGCCCAACAATTTATTCAAGTCTAATTTATCGGCATTTAAACTAAACTTGATGGTTTGCTTTTTAAAGCCAGTTAAATCAACATGACCTTTTAAATTAGTGTCTGCCAAAGTTAGGTTAAATTGACTGTTGATGAGCTCTTTTTTAATATCGGTATGTGCGCCCAAGTTAAACGCACCTTTAACGCCGCCGTTTGGCAAGCTTGGGTCTTTTATATCCAAATTGCCCACCAATTTAGGAATATCAAATATCAACTCTTGAATATTGCCCTTAAATGGGGATGAGAACGTGCCAGTGACAGTACGCTTACCTTGCACAACATTTAAATCACCAGTAATACCACTACTTTGCAAAGCCTTGGTTGAGCCTTTCATGTCATTAAGCACCATGTTGACTTTAAACACATCACCCGCTTTTTCTTGGGCAAGGCTTACTGTTACTTTTTTGCTGGATACCTCATCTTTTTCAATGGTTAAGGCTGGCGCATTTAAATCGATACTTTGCCTTGCGCCGCTAAAATTGCCAGAGGCCACTAGTTTTAAGCTATCTACCAAAAATTCCTTTTGTTCAGGCTTGGCATCAACATCGCTGCTGGCAACAATATCCACACCCGCGCCGCCCAACAAATTGCCCACAATATGGCTATCTAAACCTTTAACTTTAAAGTGTTTGGTTTTTGGGTCTACCAAAAAATTACCTTTTAACTTGATATCGGCAGCGGTTTCTGGTTTTTTTGCTGTTAACGTAAAGTCAACGTCTACATCCACTGGTTCTGCCAGCGCAATGTGGCCAGATTTCATATTAAGCTTGGTGATATTGTAAGTTGAATCGGTGGCTACGTCGGTGTAACGCACCTCAGAATTAGTGATATTTACACCTTTAACATCAAATTTAATATTCGATGATTCCGCCTTGCTTAACAAATCGTCAAAATTAAATTTGCCGTCTTTATTTTTAAGCACATTTGCTTTGGCGCCATCAATATAAACGGTATCAACAATTAGTTCTTTTTTAAGTAGCGGCATTACTGCTAGTGATACTTTCACGCTATTTACCGAGGCAAATTCTGCATCAGATTGGTGTTCAGAAATTGAAAGCTTGCCCAAATCAGCGCCGATTTTTGGCCAGTAAGTCAGTTTAATATCGCCATCAATATGCAGATTGCGCTGTTTTTTATCTTTAACTAGCTTAATTATTTCATTTTTGTAATCGTTAGGATTAAAAGTCGCGGCAAAGTAACCCGCCACCAGCAACCCCAAAATGATGATGCCAAAAATGCCGTAAAGCGTGTATTTGATTAGTTTGGTCATGATTTTTCTCGCTAAAAGCCAGTTTAAAGCTTAAAAAGCAATATTTTATTTTACACCCGATAGATTCTAATCGTGATGTAAATGAAAATTGTCGTAAAAATAGCTTCTTAAATTAACGCAATGCATTTTGAAAGGCTTACCAATAATAGGCCAGCACAATAAAACCAAAAATAATGCGATACCATGCAAAGCCTGTAAAATTGTGCTTTGCAACAAAGCGAATAAACATTTTTATGACTAATAAAGCGGAGATAAACGCCGTAATAAAGCCGACTGCAAACAAATCAAAATCTTGCCAAGAAAATAATCCACGGTTAGAAAGTAGCTCAAAGGCGGTGGCAGCAAACATGATGGGAATCGCCAAAAAAAACGAGAATTCAGTCGCCGCGCTGCGCGATAAGCCAAACAAAACACCGCCTAAAATAGTCGCGCCCGAACGCGAAACGCCGGGTATTAATGCAACAGTTTGCGCAAAGCCAATTTTAAGCGCGTGCTTCCAATTCATATCGTCTACCGCGTCAATAGTGAGGTGTGGGGCAATGCGTTCAATCATTATTATGGCGATTCCACCCAAAATTAAGGCGCAAGCAACGGTAAGTGGTGAGAATAAATAGTGCTTAATTTGGTGGTGAAACGCAAGCCCCATGGCGGCTGCTGGAATAAAGGCTAAGCTTAAATTAATAATCAAGTGTTGCGAAGATTTTTGGTTTGTTGTTGCTAGTACTTGGCCAATTTTGGCGCGATATTCCCAACAAACCGCTAAAATAGCGCCAAGTTGAATAACGATCTCGAAAATTTTACCTTTTTCATCATTAAAATGCAGTAAATCACCTGCAATAATTAAATGGCCTGTGCTACTTATGGGCAAAAATTCGGTAACGCCCTCTACCAGCCCCAAGACAAGGCCTTTTAGTAATAGTATTAAATCCATTTTGTTATTTTAACAGCTAATAATAATATTTAATTGCGGCTTACAAACTTAAAGCGTAATTTCAAAAACAGTAATGCTCGATTACAAAACCAAAAGGGCACTTGCGTGCCCTTTTGGTGACCGAATAATAATGACTTACTTAAACATGCCTAAAACTGACGACAGAATGTTGCCAGAATCAGCTTCTACTGCGCCATTTGGCGTCATTTTATCTACTACCGATGGCAAATATTCAGCAATTTGCGCACTTAATGTGGCAGGTTCTATGCCAAATTTTTCTGCCATTGCGGCAATTTGGTCGTTACCAAGTACGCTAGAAATTTGATCTGCGCTTACAGGGATGTTGTCGCCTGTACCAACCCAAGATGCTGCCGCATCGGCTAGCCCACCTGTTTTAAATTTTTCTAAAATGCCACCTACGCCGCCGTTAGTGTTAAACATTTCCATAGCCACTTGCGCCATACCAGCTTTTTCACCCATTACTTTACCTAAAACTGATCCAACCAAACCGTCTAACATACCCATGATTATTTCCTTTTTTATGTAAAAATTAATTAAAAAAATTAATTTGTAAGCTTAACTTAAAAACGCTCGTTTTGGCGTAAATAACGCCACTGCCCTGCTGGCAATTTACCTAAATTTACACTTCCAATGCGCACGCGTTTTAAACCCACCACATGCAATCCCACCATTTCACACATGCGCCTAATTTGGCGCTTTTTGCCTTCGCGCAAAACAAAGCGTAATTGGTCTTCATTTTGCCAGCTTACTTTAGCGGGTTTCAATCTTTCGCCATCTAAACTTAAGCCATGATTCAGCCGCTGCATATCAACGTCACTTAACTCACCTTCTACCCGCACTAAATATTCTTTTTCTACACTAGAGTCTTCACCAATCAAATGCCGCGCAATACGTCCATCCTGAGTGAGCACTAACAAACCTGTTGAATCAATATCCAAGCGGCCTGCGGGTGCTAAGCCATGCAAAAACCCGCGCTGAAATTCTTTGGCATGATGCTGGTTTAGCTCTGGGTCATCCAACCATTCGTTATCGGGATG
>JAYTEL010000156.1:0-9134 GCA_043735225.1 Methylotenera sp.
AACACCAATAAAGCGATTTCAAATTTAATTTGCATTAGCGTTAAAACGGTGGAAAAACACCGCTCTAATTTAATGAAAAAATTAAATATGCATAATTCAGCCGCGTTAACTGCTTATGCGATTGAAAAAGGCTTATTGGTTAAAAATTAAATGGTGGTCAGTATTTGGTAGTATTAAACACAAAACAAATAAATGTATAGATTGAAAGGGCACGTGATGTTGGTAGAAAATAATAAACGAATCAAGCAACTTGGCTTTACTTTACTTGAGCTGCTGGTAGTGATGGTAATTATAGGCCTGCTAGCAAGTTATGTTGGGCCAAAATACTTTGCACAAATTGGTAAATCAGAAGTAAAAACGGCCAAAGCGCAAATTGATTCCTTAGGTAAAGCGCTCGATCAATATCGGCTAGATACTGGCCATTATCCTAGCACCGAAAACGGCTTGGCCGCGCTAAACGCCGCGCCAGCTAACGAATCTAAATGGAACGGGCCCTATTTGCAAAAAAAAGTACCAAGCGACCCGTGGGATCATGCATACCTATATAAAATGCCAGGCGAACATGGCGATTACGATTTAATATCGTTAGGCAACGACGGCGCCGCTGGCGGCGCGGGTGAAGCAGCAGATATTGGTAACTGGCAATAAGCCTTTTATGGCCAGATTACCAAGGTATCACTTTGCCATCATAGGCAATAAATTGGCCAGTATTTATTAAACTTAAGCCATCAATTACTTTGCGCAGGCCAGTTACGCTGGTTTGCACATTAATCATCGCGTTGTTGCCGCCCATATCGGTTTGCACCCAGCCTGGGTGCAAGGTTGCCACGCTAATGCCGTATGGTTTTAAATCAATGGATATGCATTTCATCACCATATTAACCGCGCATTTACTGCTGCGATAGCTGTAGCTCGCGCCGCTGGTGTTGTCGTCAATACTGCCCATTTTGCTGCTTAGCGTGGCAATTTTTTTGAGCCCGCTGCGCGTAACGTGTTGCACAAACGCCTCAGCCATTTTTAGTGGCGCCATGCTGTTAATTTTAAAGCCCTCTGCCCATGCTGCGTAATCTACATCGCCAAAACTGCTGGCTGGGTAAACGCCCGCATTATTAATCAGCACATCAATAGCCTCGTTTTTTAACTGCGCGGCCAGCGCATCAATTTGCGTAAAGTCTGCCACATCTAAAGTATGAATTTTTACATTACTATGCGCGGTAGCCAGCGCTGTCAAATCAATGGCAGATTGCGGGTGACGGCAGCAAGCCAGCACGTTCCAACCATCATTTGCATATTGTTTGGTAAACTCTAGGCCAATGCCGCGATTGGCACCGGTAATTAAAACTTGATGTAAACTCATTTGGTTTCCTTACGTTGATTAGTAGTGATTAGCAACTTTATATTATGCGACAAACGGAACAATTATGTTTAGTTTGTATCTTAAATTCGCGTAACTGTTATGTATCATTTAAGGACTTTTTTAAAGAAAACGGCATATGAAAAAATTAATTATATTATTCACCAGCGTATTACTGTTGGCAATCATTACGCCTACTTTTGCAACTGGCATTTTTGATAAAAACTTTACAGGAAAACAATTAGAACACTACGCTGATGGCCAGCTTAAATACCAAGTGAATGTGATAAAAGGCAAAAAACAAGGCCAAGAGACTTTTTGGTACCCTAATGGAAAACCCTATATTCAAACTAATTATTTAGACGATAAAGAAGACGGTATTTGGAATCAATGGTATGAAAACGGTCAGCTAAAGCTAGAAGCGCATTACAAAGCTGGGCGCGAGCACGGTTTATTTACGCAGTGGTATGAAAATGGTCAAAAACGCGTTGAAGGCAATTTTGTAACTGGCAAAAAAGAAGGCGTAGAAACCGCATGGAATAAGGATGGCAGCATTAAATACACAACCACCTACAATGATGGCCAAGAAATCAAACAGCCAGAAACCAAGTAAATACTAAGTAAAGTAGGTTGAGCATAAGTAGTAATTAAGCAAAATCATTAGTCAAGTTTACGTGATGTGCATAGTGTATTATTTATAACTTAGCCCATAATGTGAAACATACAAACACGACATATTGTTGTGAGTACATAAAAAGGAAATTATCATGTGGACAACACCAGCAGCTACAGAAATGCGTTTTGGCTTTGAAGTAACAATGTACGTAATGAATAAATAAGTTTAATAAATTTATTTAAACTTTAAAAAAGCCCAGTGATTTTTCACTGGGCTTTTTTCATATTAAACAGTTTTGCAGACAACATTTGCCAATTACGGCATTTTTGTGCCATACTTAAAATCACTGCATTAAATTACAGCGTTTAATCTACCCAAACAACACATTGAGGATAATATTATGGCAGAAGCAAAAGGTTTAAGCACTCCAGTTAAAATGAAAAGCGAGCTAGCAGCCCTAACAGGCGCAACTTCACTACCACGCACCGAAATCACAAAAAAAATATGGGATTACATTAAAGCCAACAAACTTCAAACCAAAACAGTTAATGGCAAACCAGAAAACGCTGGCAAATATATTGTGTGCGACGCTAAATTGCACCCAATTTTTAAAAATACAAAATCAACTAGCAAAACAGGTAAATTAACCGACCTAACAAACATTAAAGAAGGCGAAACCATTGATATGATGCAAATGGCCGCAGTTGTAGGCGCCAACATCGCTTAATTTGGTTTTTTTAAATTAATGTTAAGTCTGACTTTAAATAAAAGCTAAAGGCAACAACAGTTACAACTAAACAATTGCCCGCTAACAGCGGGTTTTTGTTTAGTACAATATTAGCAATTATTACTGAGATAAAACAATGGCTCTAAGAGCTATCCTCCAAGCGGGTTGCAGGGCACGTCAAATGGTGTTGTAAAAATACAGCTCTTATTTAATCAAAATCATTCGACAACTTTACGTCACGCTCATACGATAAGTTTTAAATGTGCGCGCATAATTCAATACATGGAGCGAATCGTTGTGAATCGCCAAAATAAAAAAGGAATTTTATGTGGACAACACCAGCAGCGACAGAAATGCGTTTTGGCTTTAAAGTAACAATATACGCAATGAACAAATAATTAGGTTTTTATTAATTTAGAAAGCCTAGTGAGAAATCACTGGGTTTTTTCATGTTAAAAATGCGTGTTTGAATGTAAAAAAGATTCTATAGAAATCTTATGGATACTGGTTTATGTAGCTTTAAAAATAGTTCTTAAAGAATCTAAATACAGAACTGTGGACTAGACACTATTGTTTTTCAATTTGGTGATTTTATGTTGAGTGCAGGCCAAAATGCTGGATTTACACAAAACTGTGCTTCAATTCCTGCTCGGTCAATACGAATTTCTAGTTTTCTTAGATCATAATTTACATCATAAATGTACATATCCTTTGTCTCGGTAATAAGCCCAACAACACCATAATAAAGTAGAAAGTCTATGATTTTGTACACAACACTTTCTATTACCCCAGCTTCTTTAACTAAAGTGTAAAGTTCTATTTTTGTTAACTTAGCATTCGAATCAAGTAGATGATAAAGAACATTTTTTGAGCTAGGAAAAACGTCGGTTAATTCCCTATCAAGCTCTAAGAGTAAATCTTCTGAATAAGCTGCAATGCCTTTCTCAATATCATCTTCATTAATTCTCTCGTGATTAAAATTACTAGCAAAACCGCGACAGTGACTAAATATCTTAATTAAGTTTCGTGGACGCATAAGAGAACGGTTAATCATGTAGTCTACCGTTTCATCTCCTTTATAATGTGACATACAAACAATAGGGATTACTTGATCAAGTCGAGCTGTAGAATTTGTTTTGTCAACACCAGATATTAGCCGTAAACGAAGTATTTCTCTTAATTGGTCTGGGTCTGTCCAATCAAGAACAGCGCGCATTTCTTTACCATAGTCAGCGCTATTTTGCATTAAATGCTCATAGACATCATTACGCACAAACACAATGCAATGAAAAATTCTATTCTGCTTTTGCATATCGCGTTCGATTTTGCGTCCAGCATTAATCAGACACATTAGAACGATTGCATCTATTTCATCTACACCATGGGTGCTCCAACCTTTGTCAAGATTGTCAAAGAATACCCACACAGCACGCTTTTGTTCAAGATATGCTGAAATTCGGCTACGAAGCAATCTTATATCATGAACATATAGCAGCTCTGTTACTTGCTCTCCTGTTAATTTGTGAAGGTGATCAAGGCCATACTTATCTTGGTATTCACCAACAATTCGCTGTGAGAGAGTTAGTAAGCGTTCTGAAAAATCACCTTCTGCAGAAAAATCAGCAATCTGATACGTTTCTTCTAGTTCCAAGTATAAATTTGTAATTAAATGATTATGTTTATAAATTTGTTTATCTTTTTCTAGTAATTTATAGGCTACTTCGAGTAGTAGAAGGTATTCCCAGAAAGCAGTGATAAGATGTTGTCGTGAACCCTCAGAAAGGTAAGTAAGAATTTCTTCCTTCAATTTTAGTAGTTGGTAACCTTCTGGCTTTAGGTCCACTACTATATTTCGTTTATCAGAGCGAATTTCATCTCGAGCTTGAATAAATAACGCTGTCTTGCCTGAACCTTTTCGACCTACAACAAGATTAACATCACCTTTCAGAGTTCGGGTGAATTGGTCTGTTTGTAGAAAATAGGAGGAAAGAGTTGTCATTTCATTTTCAGCAGTAGGATCACCAATTCTTAGGGACTGTAATTGAGTGCCCAATTTAGCAGGTGGTGGATCTACTTGCTGCTGATACTCTGTAATTTCTAATGATAGAGTAGCTATATGCTCGGAAATGTCATCAGGGTGTCTATATATTTTTGTCTCATCAAGCACATCCAAAGGTACAGGTACATTCGAAGGAGCGAATATAAGTGTTGGTTTACCTAGACCATGCGCTAGTCCTGCCACAAAAAGAGCACGAATGTTATTTGTAATACTCCCATCCACAATTGGAGCCTGTAAGCTGACAATAATTCCAGAGGAAATACCAACTTGCCGAATTGCGTCAACTGCTGATAGGCGAGTATCTTCGCTAGGGTTAAAACTTCGGAAGCGATAGCGTGCTTTTTTAAGGCGTGAAATTATCATTGTTTCTGCATCGCCATGAGTTGATGGCTCAACTATATAAACTGGGGCTTTACGATCTAAAGTTTCATCTATTTGTAATGGGAGTACGTCAATATGACTCGTAAGACGTCTATACAACTCATCTTGATTTTTATACGAAAAATAACCTAAAGTATCGAAAATCCCAGCTTCTTTTTCTATCCCTCTATCCCCCTCGGTGTTGGCATGTCTAATTAAAAATGCTCTTTTTCTCTTTCCGATGGTAAGGCCAACTTCATAAATAACGTTTAAATTTAGATACGTAATATCAGCCACAATAAAGGCGGAATCATCTATGCCTTCAATAATTGGCGAAATTAGAGGAGCGCCAGCTATGTCATTGAACTCCCAAGTCTCAAATCTTGTTGATATAGGCTTGCTATTCGCTTGACTAACTGCTTCCCGAATCAGCGAGGCAAGAGTTTCATCGCGAGAAGGATAAGCAATAAAAGCATTTTGGGTTATTGTCATTTCAACGACCTTAACAAAAATTATTACGTGTCAGAACACGACTTTAGTAATTTAAAAAATAATCACGACTATATACTTCATACCGATTATTGCATTTGCGAAATTAAAAAGCCACACCCTCGGGTGTGGCTTTTTATTAAGGTTGTGCTTTAAGCTGCTTTTTGCAATTGTTGTACTTCTAACTCAATTTTTTGACTTAATGTTTTTTCTGCAATTTTTAAAGCGTAAGTGCTTTGCAAGTTCATCCAAAATTGTGCGGTGGTGTCAAAGTAACGGGCTAAGCGCATGGCGGTATCTACCGTTATTGCGCGCTTTTCACGCACTACATCGTTAATGCGCGGGGCAGGCACACGCAAGCTCATGGCAAGCGCGTGGGGCGTTATGCCTAATGGCGCTAAAAATTCTTCTCGCAATATTTCACCTGCATGAATTGCGCGCATTTTGTTGGTTGTCATATTTAATCCTTTTATTTTTTAGAGATAATTCATATATTAATATTTAGTGGTAATCCACTATTTCAACATCGGTTGCGCCTAAGTCAGTCCATATAAAACAAATGCGCCATTGGTCATTAATTCTTATACTGTGTTGTCCTTCACGGTTGCCTTTTAGCGCCTCTAAACGATTTGCAGGTGGCGCGCGTAAGTCTTTTAACTCCATCGCACTATCTAGCATTTGCAGTTTGCGTGTCGCTACTGTTTCAATGTTTTTAAAGCGTTTGGGTTGCTCACTTTCAAATAGTTTTTGCGTGCGATTACACTTAAAAGATTGGATAGCCATTGATTTATAATATAACGTTACGCGTTAAACGTCAAACGTTCTGTTAATGGTTCTTGGTTATTATCAAAAATTAGGACTCTAATGATAGTCGATACTCAGGCTATTAAATTTGAAAAAAGAAAAAGGCCACACCCGAAGGTGTGGCCTTTTATTTGGTGGTGAAAGAGGGACTTGAACCCTCGACCCCAGGATTATGAATCCTGTGCTCTAACCAGCTGAGCTACATCACCATGAAAACTTACGCAAAACTTTAACAAAAACTTATATCGTGAAACTATTTTAAGCTTGATTGTTAAACTTTAGACAAGGGCGCAATTCTAGTGTTTTAGTAGCTTATTGTCAAAAATACTTTTGCTATAAATCTTGAATTTTGCGATGTTAGCGTAATGTTCTCGTTTAACGCAGCTCTTTTTTAAAGTTTATCGTCGACACTATACGGTTAAAAAAACAATGACGGGCCAATTGTTTAACATGTTAGTAGTTTTGTTTTTTAACATATTGCAATAATAATTGCATGATGGATTTTGCAATATGCCAAAAGCTGCGCAATAAAAAACCCCGCTTACGCAGGGCTTTTATTGTATAAACGTCTCAAAACAGGTTTAAATTTTAAAGCCTAAACTTTTACTATCAAAGCTTTAACTATCAAAACTTTAACTATCAAAACTTTTACTACCAAAACTTCCACCAAGGCTTTTTACTCGCCAAGTTGCTGGTGGCAGCGTTATTACTCGTTGCCGCCGTCGAATTGGCGGCACTTGTTACTTTGAGTTTTCGGCGACCTTTTTCAAGCCGTCTAGGCCCGCATCGTATACGCCTGTAATAAATTTAACCGCTGTTTCGTCATCTTGACCAGCTGGAATCGGTGGGTTTAATTTATATGTACGGTAAAAGCGGCCAACCCATGTAACAGTTGTTTCGTTGGCGCCTGGGCCTGCAGTTACTTGCATAAACGAGTTGTAATCGGCAACTGGTGCTACGCCGCCCGTAATTTCATATTTCAATTTCATGGCTGCATCGTCGGCGCTACGTAGTTTTTCATTAATCTCGCCGCCGCCTTTTAAGGTAAGCGTACGGAATGTCGCCATTTCGCCATTTTCATCTTTCTTTTGCTCTAATTTATCACTGGCAACCGCTGGATGCCAAGTTTGCATGTTGCCAAAATCTTTGACAATTGCCCATACTTTTGCAGGTGCTGCTTTAATAACAATGGTTTTTTCTACTTTTTGTGGGCTTGGGCCGTGCGCGGCTGCCAAAGGAACTATAGCTAGGTTTGGTAAGGCGGCTAATGCTAGCAAGGCTAAAAACTTGTTCATTCAATAATCTCCGATAAATGATGCGAGTAAAATTTTAAAACTCAATTATTTAAAACGTAAAATTCAAAACTTACAATCTAAAACTTACAATCTAAAACTGAAGCATTATTATAAAGCAGTTGCTGCAATATGCCCACGTTTTGAGTAACGCTTGATGTTTAACGGCGTTGACGCACAATAATGGATTTGTATAAGGCGCGACCCCGTGCCATTTTTTGTCGGTTAATCGCGAATCAGCGAAACCAGCGCGACGAGGGCGACATGGGCGTCGCTCTTACTATTGGGACACTATAAATTGTCCGAATGCACGGCTTTTATCGCCCGTTTTAATGTGGCCTGATAGCTTGTTGGTAGCTGCGTCAATCACACTTACTTTGTTTTCGCCCCAACTGGCAACCAGCACAGTATTACTGGCGGCGTCATAACTAATGCCTTCTGGCGTCATGCCCACTTCAATAGTGACGATAATTTTTTGTGTCACTAAATCAATTACCGAAACCGTGTCATCTTGCGTGTTGGTTACGTACAGCGTTTTGATGTCTTGGCTGGGTACGGCGCAATACGGGTGATCGCCCACTTTAACGCGCGTTTGTTGCCAAGTATTGGTGTTGATGACAGACACAGTATTTTCGTACACGTTAACGCTGTAAAGTGAGCTGCCATCTGCGCTTAGTGCGAGGCCAAACGGATGTTTACCAACTCCAATGCGTTTAGTAATAGCGAGCTTGGCAGTGTCAATCACCACAATCTCGTTACTATCGCGCGCCGCCACATACAAAGTTTTACTATCTGGGCTTACAATTAAACCCGCAGGCGCTTTTGCCACAGTGATCTCGCGCTGTGTGTAATCACCAGCATTAACTTCTAAAATACGATCAGAATACCAATCAGCCACATACAGCGCTTGGTTATTGGGTGCCAGCGCAATACCCACGGGCGAGCCGCCAGTTTTAGTGGTTTTTACCACTTGATTAGTTTGCGTATTAATAACCGTAATATCGCCGCTATCAACATTAGTGATATAAGCACGTTTTAAAGCGGCAGAAACCGCAACTCCAACAGGGCCTTTGCCAACTTTTATGGTGTTAATGACTTTATTTTGCGCCATATCACTATTTTTTATCGCAATAACCGAAACCGTGTTATTGCCTTGATTAGTAATGTAGGCGAAACTGTTTTGATGCGTTAACGGCGCGCAAGCACTGCCTGCAAGCGCAATTAAGCTAACGTAAAATCTTAGGTAAAAGTGGCATATTTTCATATTTGTTATTGTAAAACCAATTGCACGCTTTCTCAAATGGCTTTCACTAAATACAGCTTTCAATAGTGGTAAAAATATGAAAAAATAGCATAAATATTTTAGGTAGTAATTAGCATGTTAGATCGTGACGGATTTCGCCCAAACGTGGGGATTATTCTGTGTAACGCTC
>JAYTEL010000157.1:0-8374 GCA_043735225.1 Methylotenera sp.
GGGTTGGCGATAACCAATTTGATGCGCATGCCCAAAATACGCTCTAAATCGGGAATCCAATCAGCATGGTACGGGTCGGCCGTGGCAATGGTCGCCTCGCCGCCTTTGGCCGAGATTGGCATGATGCGAAGCCGCTCGGCATACGCTTTTGAAACCATTTGCGCGGCAGAAGTGAAATCGAGTTTTAGCGGGTCGATATGGTAGAACTCAAGCCCCGCTTGGCTTGCCAGCCAGCGCGATAAAAAATCCGCGTTCATTATTTTGTGCGGTGCGCGAAAATCTTTCCATTTTTGTTCGCCAACAATAATAATCGGATGCAAATTACTGCTATCCATTTTGCGATCTTTATACAGCTTTTCGGCTTCGGTTTTATCTAATCTGCCATCATTTACCAGCATGCGTAATAAATCGCCCAAGCTTAGTTTGGTTTTTGATTTTACTATGTTGGCTGTTTTAATCATCGTGATTTAAGCTAGTTTTTAAACTAGCGCTTTTTAAATTATGTTTAAAATATGATTTTAATTCAATTAGTTACATGCTATTTGATACGCATCGATAAATCAATAGCGCTAATATTTTTGGTTATCGCACCAATTGAGATGCGATTAACACCCGTCAGCGCAATCGCTCGCACCGAGCTTAAATCGACATTGCCAGAAGCCTCAAGCAAGGCGCGGCCATTGGTAATTTCAACCGCTTCGCGCATCTCGGCAATGCTAAAATTATCCAGCAAAATACTGGTTGCGCTTGCGGCTAATGCTTGTTGCAGCTCATACATATTTTCAACCTCAATTTGAATGCTGGTATTTTTATTGAGTTTTGCCGCTTGCGCAAGAGCCGCCGCAATACTGCCCGCAGCGGCGATATGGTTTTCTTTAATTAAAATGCCATCATACAAAGCTAAGCGTTGATTGCTGCCGCCGCCCACGGTTACTGCATATTTTTGCGGCAAACGTAGCCCTGGAATAGTTTTGCGCGTGTCTAAAATTTCTACTTTAGTGCCAGATGCCGCCAACACAAATTGCCGTGTGTGCGTTGCCACGGCAGATAA
This sequence comes from Methylotenera sp., assembly GCA_043735225.1. Taxonomy (GTDB): domain Bacteria; phylum Pseudomonadota; class Gammaproteobacteria; order Burkholderiales; family Methylophilaceae; genus Methylotenera_A. The sequence continues at coordinate 1,052 of JAYTEL010000157.1, forward strand.
CAGTTGCAAAAAATTAAGCGCTGTACGCTCGGCGGTTAGCATAGCGCGCGCATTGCCACTAATTTTGCATAGCAATTGGTTGGTTGCAACTTTTTCACCTTCGTTAACTAACCACTTAATTTTAATGTCTTTATTAACATGATGAAAGCACGCTTCAAACCAATCAATGCCGCAAATAATCGCATCTTGGCGTGAAATAACAAAAGCTTCTGCCATATTTTCTTCAGGAATCAGCAATGCGGTTAAATCGCCGCTGCCAATATCTTCTAACATGGCGGTAAACACGGTTTGATTGACTAAATCGGTAAACGCTAGCGAGTCGCGCGGATAATGTTGGGTAAATAGAGTAGCTGATTTTGATGTATGCATAATTGCATTATAATGCAGATAGCCATTTTAAAAAGCACCCTAACGCCATGAAACTTTTATATACCCCCAACAGCCCATATGCCCGCAAAGTACGCATAGTGGCGCTAGAAAAACATATTGATTTAGAGCTGCAAGAAGTGGTGCTGGCCGACCCTGCTTGCATAGTGAGTAACCATAACCCGCTTGGCAAAGTGCCGGTATTAATTTTGGATGACGGCGATAATTTATACGATTCGCGCGTGATTGTAGAATATTTAGATAACCGCGCACCTGGCACGCATTTAATACCAACGGAAAACACCAGTAAAATCGCCACCCGCCGCTGGGAGGCGCTTAGCGACGGTGTTTGCGATGCAGCAATAATTGCAATGCTAGAAAGCCGTCGCCCAGAAGCGCAGCAATCGCCAGCCATTATTGATAGGCAATTAAATAAAGTCAGACGCGGCCTAGAAGTATTAAACCTAGATATCACTAAGAAAAAATGGTGCGTAAACGAGACGTTTAGCTTGGCCGATATTGCACTCGGCTGCATGTTGGGTTATGTAGATTTACGCTTTAAGCACTTGAATTGGCAAGAACAATGCCCGAATTTAGCCAAACATTATGGCATTTTGGTGAAGCGGCCTAGTTTTAAACAGACGATGCCGGTGGTTTAGATTCTTCACTAAATTTTCATATTATCTATATCGCCACACTGTAAGCTGGCACGTTTCTAAGTCATTCTTTTTTGGCGGATTTAAAATTTTTCAAAACTATTAGGTTGTATATGAAGATTCAATTTAGATTGCTATTATTAAGTGTGACGATTTTGGCTGGTTGTTCCACAGCACCAGAACAAAAAACTGCAGCTTCAAATGCCGTTGTAGATACGGTGCTTATTTCAATGAATACCTCAGAAACCCCAATGATAGGGCTTTCTCAAGACACTCAGGCAATGACTGAGCTCAATTTATCTCTCGGAGGCTTCAAAATTATTGCCCCACCGAATCTTGGAAATAGAGCAGCCATTCAAGTTTGTGCGACTACTGATAAAAAACCAATATTAGATATTGCGTTAAATGAGTCAATAGACAAAAGTCGCTGCTTTCATGAGGGTACTGGAATGGCAATGCCCAACACAAGTCCTCCTAATTTTGAGGTGCCATTAATAATTTCGGATGGAAATGCACATAATTACTACTTTTCAAAAAGGCGAGTCAATGAACCTACAAGAACTATTGTTAACGTTAACTCAGTTACATCAACTCGTAGCGGCAATGTATCTGATACATATCTTGTTATTTTTATTGATAAAAATCAAGATCATGCAATAAACAAAGATGAACTGTGGTTTGCGAAAGTAAAGTGGGATTGTTGCAATATTGCTAAAAAACCAACAGAGTTTGTTGTAGGTGCAAAGTTTTCACGGCCAAGTTCTGCGGGCGAGTCTTTTATGCTTGATTACATTGTTGCTGAAAGTCAGGACGAAGCAGTAGCAAAGTACAAAAAGAAATTGTTAGAAGTACATTCAGACTATGAAATTCAAATTTTAAAAGTAGGTCCAAGTGGCCGTTAATTAGCAAGTAGTGAGTGCAAATTGATGTGTATTTGCACACCGCATATCTAATTTAAGCTTCTTTTTCGCCTGCAGGCGAGTTTCTTTCTTTTGTGTAGCCAATAGAAAGAAACCAAAGAAAAAGCTGCCCCGCTGCCGCTTTATCCTTCGGTCTTAGCGCCGCATCTCGGCGGCTACGGAACTCACTTCGTTCAAATAGTCCTCGCCGCTATCCATCTGCCGCTAAATCCGAAGGCGCGGCAAGGGGGACTTAAAGTCAAAACTAAACCATACGAAATTTCACTATGCTAGTTTAAACCTCCACCGTCATTCCCGCGTAGGCGGGAATCCAGGCAACCCACATGCTTAGATTTGCTTCAAAAGTACAACATTATTAAGTTTTAATTCGTCTGGATTCTGGCCTACGCCAGAATGACGGCGGGCGGTGCTTAGCGGGTTTGCAGCCCCTTCGCCATGCCGAGCAACGCAATTAAGCAAGGGGTTGTCGTCGAGGACTGTTTGAACGAAGTGAGTTCCGCAGACGCCTTACTTGATGAGTCGCGCAGGGAAGCTGAAAGCCATGGGCGCAGGGTGTGATTTTCTTTGATTACTTTCTTTTGCACAAACAAAAGAAAGTAATTAGGCGTCGGGCTACCCCCGACTAGCATTCTAATTAGATTGCTGCAGTAATAATCCCACCACCCAAGCAAACATTGCTTTCATACACCACCGCGCTTTGCCCAGGCGTTACTGCCCATTGTTTTTGGCCAAATTTAACCGTTACATTTTCGCTATTAAGCGCATCAATTTCGCACGGCGCATCGGGTTGGCGATAGCGCGTTTTAGCGGCATACACCCAGTTGGTAATTGGGTCTTCATCATCAATCCAGGTGAGCTGGCTGGCGGTTAAGCCGTCAGATTGTAATAGCGGATGTTCATGACCTTGCACTACAATAAGCTCGTTTTTTGCCATATCTTTGGCGGCTACAAACCATGGTTCTCCATTACTTTCGCGGCTGCCGCCAATTTTTAAGCCTTGGCGCTGGCCGAGTGTGTGATACATTAATCCGTCGTGCTGGCCGACCGTTTTACCTTCTGGCGTTTTAATATCACCAGGTTTTTTGGGTAAATATTGGCTTAAAAATTCTTGAAAAGGTCGCTCGCCAATAAAGCAAATCCCCGTGCTGTCTTTTTTATCATGGTTAATTAAACCTGCTTGCAGCGCCATTTCGCGTACTTCGCGTTTCAATAATCGTCCTAATGGAAACAAGGTTTTACTAAGCTGCGCTTGATTTAAGCGATACAAAAAATAGCTTTGGTCTTTGCTGCCGTCGTCGGCTTTCATCAATTGAAATAGCCCTGGTTTTAGCGGGTTTTCACGCACTTGCGCGTAATGGCCGGTGGCAATTACATCGGCGCCTAAGCTCATGGCATGGTCTAAAAACGCTTTAAATTTAATCTCGGCATTGCATAAAATATCGGGGTTGGGCGTGCGGCCAGCTTCATATTCTTGCAAAAAGTTAGCAAACACGCGGTCTTTATATTCTTTACTAAAGTTAACCGCTTCAATATCAATACCAATTTTGTCAGCAATCGATACCGCATCGATTAAATCTTGGCGACTCGAGCAATATTCATCATCGTCATAGTCTTCCCAGTTTTTCATAAATAGGCCGACTACATCGTAACCTTGTTGCTTTAATAGTAGCGCGGTGACGCTAGAATCTACACCACCAGATAAACCAACAACAACCTTTTTCTTACTCATGGTTTTTTTACTCATAAGTTAGTTATCACTTCCAACGGATAGCGCCTTCCTGCTAAATAATCTTCAATACAAGTTAATACTTGTGGGCTGCGCATTAGACTTTTTTTATCGCGAATTTCGTCAATATCCATCCACAGCGCTTGCACAATACCTTCATCCAACTCTTGCAGCGGGTAATGCACGCCAGCCTTACCAATAAATGCAAAACGCAAGTAAGTGGTGTTATTCAGTGTGTGTTTCCACTGGTAAACCCCTAGTAGAAAAGTTGGCGTAAATTCATAGGCTGATTCTTCCATCGTCTCGCGAATCACCGCTTGAATCAATGTTTCGTTGTCTTCTAAATGGCCAGCGGGCTGGTTATAGCGATTGCCGCGATCGGTTACTTCTTCAACCAGCAAAAATTTGCCGTTCTGCTCAATAATCGCTGCAACTGTGGTGTTGGGTTTAAATTGGCTAATTTTCATAAAGTAATATTAATGTGATAGTTTTCATTTACTGATTTTAAACTGCTGATTTTTAACTGCTGATTTTTAACTGCTGATTTTTATTATGAAATTTTACGTTAAAACTATAATTGTTTTTACTAGTTTAACGCTAAAGCGTAACTAATAGAAATAAGGCTAGCAGAAATAGGCATTTTGTTTTAAGCGTTAAGTTTGTCTTTGAAAATTGCCTGCGCTCATCTAAAGTATGTGCATGCTTGTAAACGTCACCAAAAAAATTATTCTAGCCTCGCAAAGCCTGCGCCGCGTTTCGTTATTAAAACAAATGGGCATAGATTGCCTTGTAATGCCTGCCGATATTGACGAAACGGCTTTAAGCGGAGAATTGCCAAGCTATTATGTGCTGCGCTTGGCCGAACAAAAAGCGCTAGCGATTGCACTAAAGTTAAACGGGCAGCATGCGAACATGCCAATTCTAGCGGCAGATACGACGGTTGCGCTAGAAAATGAAATTTTTGGCAAGCCAAAAAACCAAGCCGATGCGTTTAATATGCTAAAAAAACTCTCCAACAGCACGCACCAAGTGCATACTGCCATTGCGCTGGTATTTAATGGCAAATTTGAAACCGCGTTAAATACTTCGTTGGTGACGATGATGCCGCTTAGCGATGCTATGATAAACGCCTACATTGCAACCAATGAGCCAATGGATAAAGCAGGTAGCTATGCGATTCAAGGCTTGGCGGGCAGTTGGGTGGTGCGCATAGAAGGCAGTTACACAGGCGTGATGGGCTTGCCAGTGCATGAAACGGCCATGCTTTTGGAAAAAATTTGCGGCTAAAATTTGAAGGTATAAAACAATTGGGACAAGAAATTTTAATTAACGTAACGCCGCAAGAAACGCGCGTGGCGGTGCTAGAAAAGGGTATAGCACAAGAGCTACACATAGAGCGCAGCTCGTCTTTAGGCATTGTTGGCAATGTGTATCGCGGCAAAGTGTGCCGCGTGCTGCCTGGTATGCAATCGGCGTTTGTGGAGATTGGCTTACAGCGCGCAGCATTTTTACATGCGGCGGATGTAATGGAATGCCACATTGACGGCGAGCCAACCATTGAACGGCCGATTCAAGAGGTGCTGCGCGAAGGCCAAAATATTATTGTGCAGGTAATTAAAGAGCCAATTGGCACCAAAGGCGCGCGGTTAACTACAGAAGTGAGCATTGCTGGCCGATTTTTAGTGTTTTTGCCGCATCAAAATCACATTGGCGTATCGCAACGAATTGAGGACGAAGAAGAGCGCGAACTGCTGCGCAATCGTTTGCTGGGGCTGTTGCCAGAAAAGCGCGAAGGCGGTTTTATTATCCGCACCATGAGTGAAACTGCAACAGATAAAGAGCTGCTGGCGGACATTGAATATTTATATAAGGTGTGGAAAAAAATTCAGCTTGATAGCAAAACAGCAGGCGAACGCTCGCTAGTTTTTTACGATTTAAGCTTGCCGCGCCGCATGTTACGCGATGTGGTGAATGACGATACGGTTAGTATTCGCGTGGATTCTAAAGCCATGTATGAGCAACTAACAGAATTTGCCGAGTTATATGTAGCAAAGGCGATTAAGCCGCTTTACCATTATCAGGGCGAACGTCCAATTTTTGATTTTTACAATATTGAAAAAGAAATCGAACGCGCGCTTTCGCGTAAGGTAGAGCTGACATCTGGCGGCTATTTAATTTTTGACCAAACCGAAGCGTTAACCACAGTGGATGTAAACACTGGCAGTTTTGTCAGCGGTAAAAACTTATCAGACACCATTTTTAAAACTAACTTAGAGGCGGCGCAGTGTATCGCGCGCCAACTAAGACTTAGAAATTTGGGCGGCATCATTATCATTGATTTTATTGATATGGATGAAGATGCGCAGCGCGAGACAGTGCTGTCAGAACTGCAAAAAGCGCTAGATTTAGACCGCTCGCGCACCAATATTAATGGCTTTACCGCGCTAGGATTGGTAGAGATGACGCGTAAGCGCACGCGCGAGAGTTTAGCGCATTTGCTGTGCGAACCTTGCGCGGTGTGTAGCGGGCGCGGTGAACACAAAACCGCGCAAACTATTTGCTATGAAATTATGCGCGAGCTACTACGCGAATCAAAACAATTTAACGCCAAAGAGTTTAAAATCATTGCATCAACAGGCGTAATTGATTTGTTATTAGATGAAGAATCGCAAAGCCTAGCTCACTTATCTGACTTTATTAATAAGCGCGTTACGCTTCAGGTTGATAGTCAATACGCGCGCGAAAGCTTTGATATTATTTGGATATAAACCGCAGTTATAAGCCAGAATTTTAGGCCAATATTTAAACTGATACCGCGTTTGACATGCTTATAAATGGCATTTCTGGCAAATTAAGTGTCTTAGCGGAGTTTTTATTTAAATTTGCTTCTGCCTCTGCCGCTACTTTGGCTTTTATGGCTGGTTGCACTGCTTTCATTAATTGTAACAACATAGTGTCAAGCGTTTGACTTTGTTTAGCAATTGTTGCGTATTCATTTTCTACAATTGACAGCCTAAAATCTAACGCTTGCGAGCTGGCTTTGGCCTCAGTTAAGTTCTTGGTGCGCTCATCCAGTGTGGTTTTATAGGCTGAAATTTGCGTCTTAAGCGTACCAAGCACGTCTTCTAACCAACGTTTGCATTCGCTTTCGGATTGCTCAAATATTTTTTGCGTTTGTGTGCCCAGCCCTAGAAAAAACTTACGAATTAAAAAATGTTTTTCTGTTAATACATTCAGTGGGTCGCTACAAAAATCATCGGTAATTTGCTCTAACGCCCTCATATTACTAATGAAATTGGTCATATCGAGCATTGGCGGCGCGACTATTTCAAAGCCATGTTTGGTTTTAAAAACGTTGTAAATATTGTCTGCCAATTTTTTAATATCGGTGCTTTCTTTGGTAATATTGCTTGCCAAATCATTGGCTTGCTTCATTAAATCGCGCATACCTCTATTTAAACCCACTGTTGTCCAGCTATCGCCCATTGCTTGGCGACTTTCAGATAACGAGCTATCTAAGTACGTTAAGCTTAAGTGACGCAACAGTTTTTTGCCAATATGGCCTACTTTATCGTTGGCCTGATTAAAGGTTGGAATCGAAGCTTCGTAGCGTTTTCTATCTTCGAGCACTTGCGCCAAAATATCTTTTGATGCG
>JAYTEL010000158.1:0-2022 GCA_043735225.1 Methylotenera sp.
CTCGCCCATTTTTGGGCAGTGGTTCATTATTAGAGCCATCTAAAAACGAATTACGCCAAGAGGCTTCATACTGGATGGTGATTCGCATATGTACCTCTACTTTGCGTAAAAATAAGTGGCATATTCAGCAGTAGGCATTTCTGATATGTCACTTTCAGCGCGTTTAATACGCATCATTTTGTGGCTATCGTTGTAATCTACTAAAACGCTATCCACGTACATATAGCCTTTGGCTTGCTTAATACTTAATTCAGCTACCATGCGAATGGTTTCTGTGACTAAAATATCAATAGCTACCTTATTGAGCAAAATACCGACTTCACCTTCTTCAAAAATGGTGCCTGCACGTACATAATTGGCATGAAAAGTGGCTGTGGGATTTTTAGAAGGGTCTATGCTTTTAATAAAGGCTTGCACGGCCTCTGCTACTTTTTCACCTTCACCCGTTTTGATAATCATGGAGGCGCGGTCAAACTTTTTATCTAGCGAAATAAATTCAAGTTGCTCAATACTGATTGAGCCGTAAGCTAAATATTTTGTTTCGCCAAAAGTAGTTTTGGAAAAAATTGAGTTTTCACCACGCTTATAATCTTTAGTTCCGTCAGGCTTTATAATTTCTTCAATAGAACTTGCTGACGAAAGTTGCTCAAAATTACCGTTACCTAGCTGATCAACAAAATCTTCAAGTAATAACGGGCTGGTACGTTTACATTGACTTGACGGCACAACATAGCCGCGAATTAACCCAGTAATTGAAGCTAATACATTTGATAGGTTCTTATCTTTAGCAAAATGTAAATCATAGGATTGGTCTCTAAATAAATGATGTCGAATACAGTTTTGGCTGATATATAAAGGGTTGTCTTTAAAATTAATATCAGCAGCCTCTTTTAGATATTTAAAACCTGTTTCTTGCTTCACCTTGCCTGTTAAGTTTGTATAGCCTCTTAGCTTAGGCATGGAGTGGTTGTTAAGCGGGATTCCACCACCCACAGGAGCGATAGCGGTTGTTCCATTCCAATTAACTACGCCATGCCCATAAGCAACCACTTTAAAATCTACGCTTTTAACGCCTGTAATTTTTTGCATAACTTAATCCTCTGTTGATGTTAATTGTTTGATTGAAATTGCGCCTATGGGTTGTTTATCGCATATGGCGTAGTAAATCGCATGGCTATGCCGTGCGCTATCACCGCCGACCTCAACTAGGCCATTTGGCGTGTAGCTAAGGTAAACAGGGAATTCTGGGTCTCTTGCCTCGTTAAGCAAAATAAAATCTTTATGGGCTTTTAGTCCGCCCATAACACGGTGATGTTTGTTTTTCATATAAGCCAGTAAATTTTTATCACTATCGCCATAGCCTTGTATATCTTCAGTAGAGGCGGTTAAGTTATCAAAGTCTTCACGTTCATTGACGGGCGGTTGGTAGGCGTATTGTTCTAAAAATTTTGGATTATTTGGGTCACTTACATCACAAACTGCCATCTGCACAAAGCGATTGTCACCTCGTAATGAATGTTTGCTGATTTTTACTCCCGCTTTATCTTGGATTTTTTTAGGAGCTATCGTAATGGGGTCTATCACTTTTGCGTTAATGAGCTGTACGCTCTTTTTAAGCGATGCAATTAAATCGGATTGCACGGCTTCTAGGGCTTTTGTGTTGGGTTGATAGAAGTTTTTATATAAAGCATACAGCTCTGAAAGTTTAAAAGTTTTCTCGCCTAGCTTGTCTTGTAAATATTCGTACCAAGCTTTGGCTGACTGTAAAGAGTGCAGACTATTTAAAAATATTGAACTGCTGCCTTTAGATTTCCCCTTTATCACATCCTCAGTGATTGCCACTGTCAGCACATTGGTGGTTTGGTGGTTTTGTCCAAAGCGGTCTAAGCGACCTAATCTTTGCAGCATATTTTCTGGTGAGGTCATTTCGGTTAGCATGTAGTCACAGCTAATATTTAACGAAGCTTGAACAATAGGCCCGCTACGCAACACTGTAAATTTATTGGTTCCCTCTTTTTTAAA
>JAYTEL010000159.1:0-8139 GCA_043735225.1 Methylotenera sp.
TGGTGGTTTGCTTCAATGATTCCACTCATTATTTGGTATTGGCTATCGTTAAAATGGGTAGATAATCACGATGGTTGGGAGTAGCGCTGAAAAGCTGTAGTTTACTCAAATAACGCAGGCATTGCCACGCCGTAGCCTTGCGCATAATCGACGCCAACTTCTTTTAAGGCATTAATAATAGCGTCGTTTTCGGCAAATTGTGCAATGGTTTGTAAGCCCATTACATGCCCAATATTATTGATTGATTCCACCATCGCACGATCGATTAAATTGTTTGCCATCATTTTTACAAAAAGCCCATCAATTTTAATAATATCGACAGATAAGTTTTTTAGATAAGCAAAAGATGATAAGCCGCTACCAAAATCGTCTAACGCAAAACGACAGCCAATTGCGCGTAGTGCCTGTATAAATTGACGGGCTTTGGTAAGGTTGGTAACCACCGCAATTTCGGTAATCTCAAAGCAAAGTCGATTCGGGTTCACCTTATGTAGTTTGATTTTATCTATTACAAAATCTAAAAATCCTTCTTGCGATAAGCTTTGCCCAGATAAGTTAATGGCGCACACCATTTTAAAAGTAGCACCTTTGTGCGCAATAATGGTTAACGCCGCATTCACCACCCAGCGATCAATTAACGGCATCATGTGATAGCGCTCTGCAATGGGTAAAAAGCTACTGGGTTGATACAGTTTGCCGTTTTCACCCTGCATGCGAATCAGCAGTTCGCCGTGCGCTTCATTGTTGTTTTTAAAGCCTGAAATGGCTTGCAAGTGCAGCACAAAGGTATTGTTTTGTAATGCCGCGTTAATGCGCGATATCCATTGCATTTGGCTATTGCGATTTTCGATTAGTCGGTCTTCAAGGCGATAGATATGGATGCGGTTGCCACCATCTCCTTTTGCTTTATAGCAGGCAGAGTCAACTCTGTTAATTAGATCGCCCAAGGTATGGTTTTGATCAGGCGATATCTCGATTAAGCCAATGCTGGCGCCCACCTTAAAGACTTTGTTTTCAAACGTAAATCCATAATTTTGTATGGCTTGCAGCAGATTGTTTACAATGACTTGCGCTTTATCTAAGCTGCAGCCCATTAACAATAAAGCAAATTCATCCCCGCCTAAACGTGCTAATGAATCCGATCCGCGTACCTGCGCTTTTAAATGTTCCGCCAATTGTTTAAGTAACAAATCGCCCGCCGCATGGCCGCAGGTATCATTCACTATTTTAAACTTATCTAAATCTATAAAGGCTAGGCAATGCGCGTGACCGCCAGCAGCCACATCTTCAATAGCGGCTTGCGCTTTACAATCAAACTCATAACGGTTAATTAGGCCAGTTAGCGCGTCAAAGCGTGCTTGATAGATAAGTTGTTGTGAATGCGCGCGCAGCGTAGTTACATCATGTAAAACAGTTACCGTGCCAAACAGCAAGCCATTCACGTCGAACAAGGGCGAGGCCGATTTGTTAATAGTAAATGTTTGGCCATCACCGCGCACTAAAATCACTTCATCTTGATTAGCTGCTATATCTACCAGCCAATTACTGTCTACAGCGGTTGTTTTATCTTCTGCCATTAAGTTAAATAGTTGGTGTAGTGGTTTGCCGCTGGCATGAATCGCAGTAACCCCTGTTAGCCGCTCGGCAGCTGCATTCATATAAAGCAGACAAGCTTTGTTATCGCTGGTGATAACTGCATCGGCAATACCAGCGAGCGTAACTTGGGCGCGCTCTTTTTCAAATTTCAAGGCATGCTGCGATTCATCTAGGCGCATCAACATGCCATTTATACCGTGCGCTAGGTGCGCCATTTCATCGTTGCCACTAAAATCTTTAACGCGATTAGAGGTAGAGGCTGATTCACCAATTTGTTTGATATCTGCATTTAAACGTGCCAGTCTTTTTAACACAAGCTTGTCAAAAAACCAGCTAAATGCGCCTAGCAACAAGGCGGCTAATAAAGCTGCCCAATATAAAAATTTTAAGCTTGATTGACCTTGTTCAAAAATTTTGCGGTCACCCACTGTGCTTAAAATCAGTTTAGTGTCGCCGCCAATGCTTTCTACAACGGCAAAACCAGCTACTTGGTTGCCACTCAGCGGTATTACTACTTTTTTGCCATTTAATAATGATGGTGAAAACGTGTATATTTCATCATCGCGCATCGCCTCGACTGACAGCTTAGCGCCCAAAATCGTTGACATATGCTGTAGTAAAACTTCATCCAACAAGCGCACCATAATCAAAGTGCCGCGACGTGGTTTTTTTTCAGAACTATCTAAAATATCAAATGCAGAAACGATACAAATGCCTTCTGGCGTCCAAAACAAGCCTGATTGGCTGCTTTTAGTAGGGTTTATTAGGGCGCCGCCCTTGATTGTTGCTTGCAAAAGTATGTCTGGAATGTGCCAGGTTTTACCGCTTACATAATTAACACCTTTTTTAAACAGGGTTTGGCCTGCATTATTGACAATAAAAATGGCGTTAATTTTTAAGTTTTTAAAAGTGGTGTCGTTAAAGCTTGATTCAATAAAGTCAGGGTTTTGTTTATCTGTGTATTGATATAAGTAATCCCAATGCGCGTTATCGCGCACGCTTGCGCCTAATTGAAGGGATTGCTCATTAATTAGACTAATTGCACTAGCAACTTGGATGTTGGTTTTATCTATCTCTAACTTTGAATAGCCATCTAACAGCGCCAAGCGCGCCACAAAAAAAACTAAGGCAAACAGCAATAGCATGCCTGCCGCCAATGCTAGCAACATTTTGGTACGTAAATTTTTATTTTTAGTTAAACTCATTTATTAAATCAATAGTTAACAAATTACAATAATAGATGTAGTTAAGTAAATGATTAGTATAGTTTAAATGATAAAAAAATTTAAACTATCTTTGTAAATTTATATTAAAAATGTTTAAATTAAAAATAATTTTTAAAAAGCATAAACAATTGAAATGTGGCAATTAGATAACCTCATCGCTGCCATCGTAAAGCTGGCGTGTGCACAGCGCTATCCCAGTGCTCTTTAATCTCGGCATCCATCATGCACAATGTAATAGATGCGCCCGCCATATCTAGCGCGGTAACATAATTGCCAACCATCGAGCGGGCAATATTAACGCAATGCGCTTTCAATAATGTTGCAGCGGTGTTATAGATAAGGTAAAGCTCCATCAATGGCGTTGCGCCAAAACCGTTCACCAGTAATAAAGCGTCTGTTTTAATGCTAATATTTCTGTGGGCAAAGTCTGCCACAATTGCGTCAACCATGTCTCTTACAATAGCATCTGCTTCGCGCAGTGTCTCTCGCCTGCGTCCTGGCTCACCATGAATGCCAACGCCCATTTCAATGTCAATATCATCAAGCTCAAAAGTAGGGCGGCCTGCAGCTGGTACGGTGCAGCTGGTTAATGCCACGCCAATGCTGGCTGTGCGGGCATTTACTTTATCGCCAAGTGCCTTGCAGGCTTGCAAACTGGCGCCTGTTTCGGCCAAACTGCCAACGCATTTTTCGACAATTACGGTGCCGGCCACGCCGCGGCGGCCGTTGGTATAGGTGCTATTGATTACCGCACAATCGTCAGAGGTGAGAACGGTGGCGTGCGCAACATTCAGCATTTCGGCCGCCATTTCAACATTCATTACGTCGCCCGCATAATTTTTAACGATAAACAAAATGCCTTTGCCAGCGTGTACGGATTCGGCCGCGGCTAGTATTTGGTCGGGTGACGGCGAAGTAAACACATGGCCTGGGCAAGCGGCATCCAACATACCATAGCCAATATAACCCGCATGCAACGGCTCATGACCCGATCCACCGCCAGAAATAATGGCGACTTTATTGTGCGCCTTGTTTTTACGTAGTAAAAAATTGGGGTTTTGCTTGAATTGTATTAAATCGCTATGCGTAGCAGCAAAACCAGCCAGGCTTTCGTCTAACATGTCATCAATTTTGTTAATGAATTTCTTCATACTATTGCATAATCGTCATTATTTGCCATTATTTGCCCTCTTATATTGTTATTGCTTTGCTGTCATTACTTTGCTGTCATTACTTTACTGTCATTACTTTACTGTCATTAATTTACTGGCATATTTTTCATCACCAAATCGCACACCGCATGAATCATCACTTGGCAGCTTTTTGCGCCAGGGTCTAAATGGCCAATTGCGCGCTCGCCAAGCCCGGCCGCGCGGCCTTTGGTGGCGATTAAATCGCGCGTGTAGGCTAAGCCCTCATCGGCTGCATTTTTAACTTCACGGCAAATATCACTAGCACTTTTGCCACGTGCCGCGGCGATTGTAAATGTGGTAGAGTCGGGCACCAGCACATCTAACATGGTTTTTTCACCCACATTGGCTTTGCCGCGCATCATCATACTTTGTACGCCGTAAGCAAAACTAGCGGCGGTTTCTAAGTTAGCGTTAACGTCGGTAATTTTGGGGTGATGTTCTTTATCATAACGCGCCATGCCCAACAAAAAACTGGCAAATAATGGCCCAGAAGCCCCGCCAATACTGGATAGTAGCTTATTGCCAATTTGCAATAATACTTCATCGGGCGGCAATGGCAATAACATGTTATACATGCCAGCAATCACTTCAGAGCCACGCTTTATATTCATGTAATGATCGCCATCACCAATCGCGCGGTCGAGCGATTCGATGTCTTTCTCATTCGCCACAATAGCCGCGTGCACCGCAAGGGTGGCCGATAAAATAAATGCAGTTTTCATATTAAGGTTTTTTAAATATCTAGTTATTGGTAAAAAGGTTTGTAATTTAAACCTGACATTAAGCTTATACAAAATAGTATATGATTTAATGATTCATGCGACATAAAGTTACATCAAATGATATTTTCTAAAGCGTTAAATCAACCCGCAATTAAATTGCAAGATTCACGTTTACACGGCATATATTCAGGCGCTGAGTTACTGTTGGTAGAAGGCGATTGTGCCGCCAAAGCGCTTAGCGGTTTACGCAATAAACAGTTGCAAGCGGTGCTGCCCATGCAAGGCAAGCCAATGAACGTGACTAAATCTAGCTTAGCAAAAATACGCGCTAATCAATGGTTTAAAGCACTGATAGACGCCATTGGCGCGGGTGTAGGCGATGATTTTGATGTGCAAAAGTGCCGCTACAGCCGCATTATTTTATTGATGGATCCTGACGCAGATGGCATTCATTGTAGCGCATTAATGTTGCTTTACTTTTATCGATTTATGCCGCTTTTATTACAAAAAAATATGATAGAAATGGTGCGCCTGCCCGTTGGCGAAATATTCAATAACACCACTAAAATAACGCAATATGCTTTTACCGATACGCAGTTTATGGCACTAATTAATACCAATACATTGGTTTGTGAAAATAAAGGTAAAATAAATCAATCAATTAGCATACATAAATATCGCGGCTTAGCGGGCATTAACGCAAGCAAGTTAGAAGCGTTGTGTATTAACCCGCAGACGCGTAAATCTAACCTAATGGCATTAAAAGATGCACAAATAGCTTTGCAAATATTTGGAAAACGTTATGTGGATGTTAAATAGATATTAAATACATATTAAATAGATATTAAATAGACATTAAATAATCACGTTTAAATGTAATGAAATAGATTTTTAATTGACTAAGCTATTACTTTTATCATTTTTAAGGATTGACCATGAAAAAACTATTATTAGCCTGCATATTTGCCATTGGTGCAATTACTACGCCTGTGCTGGCAGCCGAGCAAGTCGCCGAGGTTACTGTTGCAAACGTACAAGAAATGCTGCATGCAAAGCCTGCAAAAGTAGTAATTGTGGATGCCAATAATGAACAAGCGCGGGCAGAGGCAGGCATGGTGCCAGGCGCAATTAAATTATCTTCTTACAATCAATATAATTTGGCCGAGTTGCCGACTGATAAAAATACCACATTGGTGTTTTATTGTTACAACAGTTATTGCCAAGCCTCTCATGCGGCCGCCGAGCGGGCATTACAAGCGGGTTATACCGATGTGCGAGTAATGAAAGCGGGCATAGTTGGGTGGAATGCTGCCAATAAAAAAGCCAGCTAAATCATTGTAATAGTTATGTTTATTGGCTTGTATTTAAAGAATATAGATTTTTTTATAAATGCGTTTAACAAAAAAAACCGTACTGAATGAACAGTACGGCCAAACCTGCAATCTGTTAGGGGTAGGATTGCAGGGTATTACCTCTTACCAAAATTCATCAAACTTTTAATTGCATATGCATAGATAAAAATCTTTATTTAAAAATCCAAGTTTAAAAACTTAAGTTTGATTATCTAAGTTTAAGAACTTAAGTTTGAAAATCTATGTTTGAAAATCTAAGTTTGATAAGCTAAGTTTGATAAACTAAGTTTGAAAATCCGAGCTTAAAGTGTAAATTCAAAAATACAAGTATAAAAAAATTAGTTCACAGGTGTAACAGCAGGCGGTGTTGATGTTGGCGTCGCAGCGGTTGGGGCAGCATTATCTAACAATTTTGCCTGAATAGCAGCTTTGTAGCCCGCATATTCTTCGGCAGAAATATTGCCATCTTTATTTGCGTCTGTAGCATCAAAACTAGAAGCCAAAGCTTTATCTTTAACAGCTTCTTTAAACGATATTTTATGGTCACTGTTAACATCTAACTTTTTGTAATCAGCATCAGCTGGTGTTTCTATTGCCATTTCTTTGGCTTTGCTGTCGGCCATTGCAAATGGTATTGATAAGCTGATTAAAGACAAGCTGCCAATTAGTAAAATAGCTGCTTTGTTAAATGGTGTAGTGTGATTAAATTTCATATTGGGTTAACTCCTAAACAATTAAAATATTGTTGCAAATGACTTGTTACAAATAACTTGTTACAAGTATCTATTAGCATTTGCCGTGCCACAATTATTTATGTTGTTAAATCAGTCACTTAACATTTTAAAGAGGAAATTAAAGCCATTATTTTGTCTCAATATAGAGACAGTTAATCATCGTTAAAATATAAGCAACTGATTATTAACATCTTTTTTTGTCGCAAAAAAAAGACACAATTTAAGGCAAATTGCAGACTTAATCTAAACGCTTATTTTTATAACGTGATTAAATATTTGGGGGATTGTTTGCAGGATCTTTAAATAAAGCAGGGTCAATATGATGGCGTTCTAATATTTTATAAAATTCTGTACGGTTTCGACCTGCAATGCGCGCCGATTGCGTGACATTTCCTTGCGTGGCTTTCAATAAATTGATTAAGTATTGCTGCTCAAAGTTTTTACGCGCCACATCAAATGTAGTCATGCTGGCAATATTGTTTAGTAGCGCCTTTTGCACCAAAGCCGCGCTAATAATTGGGCTGGTGGTTAGCACCACCACTTGCTCAATTACATTTTGTAGTTGTCGCACATTGCCTGGCCACGGCGCTGTCAGCAATGCTTCAAACGCATCTGGCGCAAATCCATTTATTTTTTTACTACTAAATTCATTATGATTCTTATTGTATTTTTTATTGAGATTATTTAAAAAGTAATTGGCCAATAAACCAATATCCTCGCGCCTTGCGGCCAATGGCGGAATCTCTAAACTCACCACATTAATGCGGTAATATAAATCTTCTCTAAATCGGCTATTTTGCATCTCTTCAATTAAATTTTTATGGGTGGCACAAATCAATCGCACGTCTATCGCAATGTCTGCACTTGCCCCCACAGGCCGTATAACGCGCGCTTGCAGGGCGCGCAGCAATTTAACTTGAATCGCCAACGGCATATCGCCAATTTCATCCAAAAATAGCGTACCGCCTTCAGCGTTCAGCATTAATCCTTGGTGATCGCGCGTGGCGCCCGTAAATGCGCCCTTGCTATGGCCAAATAATTCTGATTCTAATAAATTTTCTGGTAGGGCAGCGCAGTTAATGGCCACAAATGGTTTTGCACGGCGCGGGCTGGCCAAGTGAATAGCTTGCGCGAACAACTCTTTGCCCGTGCCACTTTCGCCTTGTATCAGCACGCTGGCATCAGATGCCGCAACTAGTTTGGCTTGGCTTAATAAGCTTTCCATTGGCGCACTGGCGCTAATAATTGCAGCGCGCCAGCTTTCGCTCTCCTGTAGATTTATCCCATTGGGCGCAGTTTTTAAAGCGCTTTCAACT
>JAYTEL010000160.1:0-7097 GCA_043735225.1 Methylotenera sp.
CAAAATAATCGCCGCGCGCAAGTAGAAGCGATGAAAATGTCAGGCGTTGAAGAATATGATATACCTGCATTTTTGCGTAAACAAGCAGATTAGTAGTGTTGTAGGAGGGGCTCATAGCCCCGAACAGCTTTAATAGCAAACCAAGCTAATCGAATTGGTATAATGAATTAATTTGAAAATTTAATTTAAAGCTTTTAAACGAGTGATGCTTAGACAAAGAACCTTAAAAAAACAGGTGAGCGCGACTGGTGTTGGTTTGCATAACGGTGAAAAAGTCACGTTGACTTTAAAACCAGCTGCAATTGATTCTGGTATTGTATTTACGCGCGCCGATTTGCCCGGTGCGCCGTCGATACAAGCCACACCTGAAGCTGTGCGAGACACGCGCATGTGTTCTGCCCTAGAACACAATGGCGCGCGCGTTGCCACGGTTGAGCATTTAATGTCTGCACTAGCTGGTTTGGGCGTGGATAATATTATTGTTGAAGTGACTGCGTCTGAAATTCCGATTATGGATGGCAGTTCTGGCCCATTTATTTTTTTGTTACAGCAAGCAGGCATTACCGAGCAAGATGCACCTAAAAAATTTATAAAAATAAAAAAGTTTGTTGAAGTAATTGATGGCGACAAGTGGGTGAGATTTGAGCCTTACCACGGCTTTAAAATGGATTTCACCATTGATTTCGCCCACCCCGTGTTTGAGCATTCTGGCAGCAATGTCAAAATTGATTTTAAAGATAACAGCTATATTAAAGAAATCAGCCGGGCGCGTACTTTTGGCTTTATGCACGAAGTAGAATATCTGCGTGCAAATGGTTTAGCGCGTGGGGGCAGTTTAGATAACGCGATTGTATTAGATGAATATCGCATTTTAAACAGCGATGGTTTGCGTTACGAAGATGAATTTGCCAAGCATAAAGTGTTGGACGCGATTGGCGATTTGTATATGTTGGGCCACCCATTGTTGGGCGCTTTTACGGCGCACAAATCTGGTCATGCACTTAATAATTCTTTGTTACGCGCTTTATTGGCAGACGCTAGTGCTTGGCAATACACGACTTTTGAGCATATAGAAGAAGCGCCAATAGGCTTTCAAGAACAAACTGCTTTTTTTACACCTAACCTTATGCCGCATTTTAGTTAAGCAATATTAAAATAGGCAATCTTAAAAATGCTAATATTTCGATTAGTTTTGCTGCTGGCATTAACGGGTATGTTTATCTTATTGGGCGCTTATTTGGGTACGCGTGATAAGAAATATTTAACTTATTTAATGAACGCAATTAAATACTTAGGATATATTTTAGCAGTAATGTTGGTGTTATTTATCTTTAGTCAAGTCATTCGCTAATGTTGTTTAACCTTAGTCTTTGCATCATAAAACCCCATGATTAATTTAATCAACAACAGCATTTTATTAAATTTACTTAAATTAAATTTAGTTAAATTAAATATACTTAAATTTAATATTTTCAGAACAAATATTTTCAGAACAAATATTTCCAGATTAAATATTTTAAAATCAAGTTATTTAAAATTAAGTTTTTTAAGATTAAGTATTTTAAGTTGTTTTATTGCAGCAAATGCATTTGCGGCGGCGGTTGATGACACGTTTTTGCAAGCGCGCACTGCTTATGACAAAAAAAACGCAATCGCCCTGTCAGATTACGTGCAACAGCTACAAAACCAACATTACTTATTGGCTCCCTACGCTGATTATTGGCTGATGCTGCTTAATTTAGAAGACGCGGATAATCAAACTGTTATTAATTTTCTTAATACCTACAATGAATATCCTTTTGCTGATCGTTTACGCGGCGAATATTTAAAAAAGCTCGCTAAAAATCAAGACTGGCAAAATTTTGCGAATGAGATTGTTAATTATCAGCTAGAAGACCCAGCCGTGGCCTGCTACGCCGCAGAATCAAGTGCAATTAATGGTGATGTTTCTACCCTAACTGGCGCAAAACCACTATGGATGCAAGCCAAAGAGCAGCCCGCAAATTGCAGCAACTTATACGACCGTATGCAAGCAGCAGGCGCTCTAACGCAAGATGAAGTGTGGGATAGATTTCGGTTGGCATTAGCAGAAAGTCGCATAAACCTTGCCAAAGCGATTGTGAAGCGTGCTAAAAATTTTGAAGCGGCTCATTACAAATTGATTGATAAAGCCTATGCGTCACCTAGCATATTTATTAGCAAAAAATTAGTAAACACTAAAACGCGCTTTGGCCGTGAGCTTAATTTATTCGCTTTAAATCGCATGGCGAAAGCAGATTCGTTTCAAGCGTTAAGTGCTTATAAAAATGCTGAAAACCTAATGTTGCCCGAAGATAAAAGCTATTTTTACGGTAAATTAGCGTTGCAAGCAGCCCAGCGACAAGAGCCACAAGCTTTGCAATGGTTTACATTATCTGATGAGTTTGACAAAGATGCTACCTTAAATAAAGATCAGCTAGCATGGTTTGTGCGCGCCGCTTTGCGCGTCAAAAATTGGCCGATGGTGCTTAAAAGCGTTGCTAAAATGCCGACAGAGCAAGCAGAAGAAGGCGCGTGGCGCTATTGGAAAGCGCGCGCGTTAACGGCGCAAGGTCAAACGTTAGAAGCGAATACTTTGTACGCCAAACTATCTACAGAGCGGCATTTTTATGGCTGGCTGGCGCAAGATGAATTAAAAGATAATGTATCTGCGCCGCTAAATATTTATAAAGTAAGCGATGTTGAAGTGAGTGAAATTGCTAATTTACCTGCATTTCAGCGAGCAGAAGCGTTAATGAGAAACGATTTTAAATGGGAGGCTAAATCCGAATGGGTGCAAGCAACCAAGGGCTTTGATGATAAACAATTGCTGGCGGCGGCGGAATTTGCAGCGCGCAAAAAATGGTTTGATTTAGCGATTATTACCGCCGATAAAACAACTGAAATGCATGATTATGCGCTGCGCTACCCTGCGCCGTATCGTAATTTAATGAAACCAGCGGCGAGAGACCAAGCCATTGACGAAGCTTGGGTATACGGCATAACGCGCCAAGAAAGCCGCTTTGTCTACTCAGCAAAATCCAATGTGGGCGCATCTGGCTTAATGCAATTAATGCCTGCTACTGCCAAATGGGCAGCCAAACGTGTGGGTATGGATTACAGCAACAGCATGATTCATGAGCTTAATACCAATATTGCGCTAGGCACTTATTATCTGCGCTACACCTTGGATTTATTTAACGGTCAAGAAGTGATGGCAACGGCGGCCTATAATGCTGGCCCAAATCGCGCCAAAAAGTGGATGGCCACTACGCCGCTAGAAGGCGCGATTTACGCCGAGACCATACCTTTTAGTGAGACGCGGCTTTATGTACAAAAAGTGATGGCCAACGCGCATTTATATGCGTTTCAACTTGGTTTAAAATCGACATCGCTTAAGCAGCGATTGGGCACAATACCTGGCAATTTAGCTGCGCCAGTTGAGGATAATCCTTCACCAGAATTAGTTGTAGATACCGTGTTAAATACAAGTAAATCAAATGAATAATGAACAAGTGGTGATTAAATGACGATTAAAACGATAGCAGTATTGGGCGGCGCAGGCTTTGTTGGCAGCTGCTTTGTAGCAAAATTAAACGATGCAGGCTACCAAGTTAAGGTAATTACGCGAAGCCGAGAATCTGCTAAGCACTTAATATTGTTGCCAAATGTGCAAGTTATTGAATGCAATATTGCCAATACTTATGGCTTAAAAGAGGCGTTTAAAGGCTGTGATGCGGTAATTAATTTAATTGGCATTTTGCATGAATCAGGCAAGCAAACGTTTGATGCTGTGCACCATGAACTGCCGCGCCGCTTGGCGCAGTTGTGCGACGAGTTGAACATTAAAAGGTTTGTTCACATGAGTGCGTTGCAAGCCAGCAATAACGCGCCAAGCCAGTATTTACGCAGTAAAGCGGCTGGCGAGGCGGCGGTTAGTGAATTCAATAAAAAATTAGAGATCACCATTTTTAGGCCATCGGTTATTTTTGGGCGCGGCGATAGTTTCATCAACTTATTTGCCAACTTAATCAAATTTTCGCCAGTTATTCCGCTCGCGATGCCAGAAGCAAAATTTCAGCCAATTTGGGTAGAAGATGTGGCACAAGCGTTTGTCAACGCACTAGAAAACACTGCCACTTATGGCAAAATATACGAACTTGGCGGCCCGCAAATATTCACTTTGCGCGAGCTGGTGCAAAAAGTGATGACTATTTTAAGTAAAAAACGCCCAATTATTGGACTTAACGACAGGCTATCAATGGCGCAAGCTTTTATGATGGAGCTAATGCCGATTAAATTGATGACGCGCGATAATGTACGCTCCATGCAAGTTGATAATATTTGCAGTACCAGCATTGCGCCAGAACTTGATATAGCACCTGCAGCGCTGGATGTAATTGTGCCAGAATATTTGCTTAACACCGATGCGCGCGGTGCCTACGATGGCTATCGCGCTGCGGCTGGCCGCGCTATTCACTTAAAAAAATAGCAAATTTAAAGATAGCATATGAAAGCTTGCATATGAAAAATAGCCGCGCATGAAAGTCTACAGTGTTGGCGGCGCGGTGCGCGACGAGCTGCTTGGCTTGCCAGTAAAAGACCGCGATTACGTGGTTGTTGGTAGCACCGTGCAAGCCATGCTGGATGCAGGTTACAAGCCCGTTGGTAAAGATTTTCCAGTATTTTTGCACCCTATAACACATGAAGAATATGCACTTGCCCGCACCGAGCGCAAAACAGCTGCAGGCTATAAAGGCTTTGCAGTGCACGCCTCGCCCGATGTCACACTGAAAGAAGACCTTGCCCGCCGTGATTTAACCATTAACGCTATCGCTAAAGATGCCCATAGTAATTTGATTGACCCCTTTAACGGCGTAGCCGATATTCAAGCAAAAAAGCTGCGCCACGTAAGCAACGCATTTGCCGAAGACCCAGTACGCATTTTACGTGCAGCGCGCTTTGCAGCAAGGTTTACCGATTTTAAAGTCGCGCCCGAAACCTTGACATTAATGCGTCAAATGGTTGATGCGGGTGAAGTGGATGCCCTAGTGCCAGAGCGCGTATGGCAAGAATTAAGTAAAGGTTTGATGGAGCGTGCGCCCAGCCGCATGTTTGAGGTGCTGCGTGATTGCAACGCGCTACAAAAAATCCTGCCAGAGTTGGATAGATTATGGGGCGTGCCACAACCGCCGCAGTATCATCCTGAGATTGACACTGGCATTCATGTGATGATGGTGATTGATTACGCTGGCAAACAAAACTTTAGTTTAGCTGTACGCTTTGCCGCACTAATGCACGATCTTGGTAAAGGAACTACGCCAATCGATATTTTGCCGCGGCATATTGGGCATGAAATTCGCAGCGTTGATTTGCTAAAAGAAGTCACAAAAAGATTACGTGTACCAAATGACTGTAAAGAACTTGCGGTAATTGTCGCTAAGTTTCATGGCAAACTACATCAAGTTAATCAAATGAAGCCACAAACTTTGTTGCAATTTTTACTGGATTTAGATGCGATTCGTCAGCCAGAACGATTTAAGGATTTTTTAAAAGCGTGCGAATGTGATTCTCGTGGTAGGGCAGGGTTAGAAAATTGCGATTTACCAGAAGCAGAGTTGTTGAAAAAAGTGCTACAAGCGGCTTTTAATGTAGATGCTGGGGCTATTGCGCAGGGTATTGAATCGCCTGAGAAGATTAAAGCTGCGATATTTGAGGCTAGGTTGCAAGCTATAAAAGATTCAAAATCGTCATAATCGGTTTCATAGCTCTAAGACATCGTGTTAAAGCATAAATAACCCGCATTTAGATTTAGGTAAATTAAACTCTACATTAGCCCAAACGGGCTATTGACCCCCCCCCCATTAAAATAAGATTTTAGTAGATTTATAATTTTTTAATTTTATTTTTAAGGGGTATTACATGAAACTGATGCAAAAAACCATGCTGGCTTCGCTATTACTGGCAGGAATGTTGAGCAGTGCAAACGCAGCATCGGTCACCTATGATTATGTGGGGAATGATTTTGTTAATTTTACAACATATGATCCACTTACTAATGTAATTTCGAATGCTACAACAGTGCCTTCCCATATTGGGCCAAGGATAACAGGCAGCGCAGCTTTTGCTAACGGGATCGATAATTTAGTGACAAGCTATATGTTAACTGATGGCAAAAATACACTTGATAACACAATGGGTATAAACCCTTCCTTTTTTATGACTTTCAATAACAATAATGTTGATAAGTGGGCAATTGCTCTAGCTAGTTTTGATACTACTGTTTACATCGGTTTAAGTACAGCCGGGGATGCCTTTTTAAGTCTTGCTGGAACAGATATATCAGTTTACAATGATACAATAAATGCACTTACTTTAGCTAGCGATTTTGGAAGTATCGTTGGTTCATCAGGCACTTGGACCTTACGCAATGAGCAGGTCAGTGAAGTTCCAGTGCCTGCTGCATTACCGTTAATGGCCTCAGCACTTGGTTTATTTGGATTTGCAAAGCGTCGTAAACAATCTGTATAAAATTGTATAAATCTAATAAAAACCTCGCACTTGCGAGGTTTTTTGCTATGTAAAGCTTGTGCGTAATTGTAAGCGGCTATTTGCTCAAAAGAAAAGTGCGGAATATCGGCAAGTAGTTTGTAATACTGCAAATATTGCCATCTGCATCCATATCTAGCAGCAAATTCATTTGTAAGCCTGATAGATGTCAACTCTAATGGCTTGAAGTCACATGATTGGATTTGTTCAATATCGCTTGCATGGCAGCCTTATAACCTTGCTCAAATACCCAGTAATTACATTCTTCGCTGCTTATTAGCTCGCTTTGGTCAGCCTGATCGCACGTTTTTTTAAACGATTGCATACACTGTTCAGCTTCGGTACAACTTAAATTATCATTAAACATATCATTTAACTATTCATATTATTAGATACACACAGTATAAATGCCGCTAAAATTTTTTGCTGTAAACAACTGTTAAGCGTTTAGCCTTCAATTACGCCCACTAACTTTACGTTTGTGGCATTGTTAATTGGCTTTGCTAAATTAATCGATCAAGTTGTACGCT
>JAYTEL010000161.1:0-19557 GCA_043735225.1 Methylotenera sp.
TTTATGCCCACAATGGATGAAGGCGATATTATTTTAGGCACTGAAAAATTACCTTCTATTACGCTAGACCAAACCGTTATAGTTGATACGGCCGTTCAACAAGCGATACTTAAAAACGTGCCAGAAGTTGCGCAAGTGGTGTCGCGTGCGGGTTCAGATGAATTGGGTTTAGACCCGATGGGACTCAACCAAACCGATAATTTTGTGATTTTAAAGCCGCGCGACCAATGGCGCACGCAACATAAAGATGACATTATTGTCAGCCTGCGCAAGGTAATGGCTAATTTTGCAGGTATTGATTATAGCTTTACCCAGCCCATTGATATGCGCGTTAACGAGATGATTTTAGGTGTGCGGGGCGATTTGGCGATTAAAGTATATGGTGCCGATTTAAAATTGCTCGAATCAAAAGCCGAGCAAATCAAAACTATTTTAGAAGGCATCACAGGCGCAACAGATGTTTATACGCCGCAAAATAGTGGCGTGCAATACTTATCGGTAAATATCGACCGCGAAAAAGCGGGTAGAATGGGCTTTGATATCGCGCATATACAAGATGCGCTGCGTATGCAAGTACAAGGCTTGCAACTTGGTATTGTGCAAGAGGCAGATCGCCGCACGCCCTTAGTCATTAAAGGCGCAGAAAATTTACGGCTTTCACCTGCCGACTTTGCCAACATTCGCATTACATCAAATGATGGGGTTAGCGTGCCACTAGCCACTTTGGCAAAATTAGAACGCGTTGAAGGCCCTGTAAAAATAGACCGTGAACGTGCAAGCCGCATGGTTGTTATCACCAGCAATGTAAAAGGCCGCGATTTAGTGAGTTTTGTGGAGGAAGCCAAACAAAAAATCACCGCACAAATTAAGCTAGAAACAGGTTATCACATTCAATTTGGCGGGCAATTTGAAAACCAACAGCGCGCAGCAAAACGGCTTTCAATCGTCATTCCAATTGCATTAGTGTTGATTTTTATATTGCTTTTTTCAACCTTTCATTCTATTCGCCAAACGCTGTTAATATTAGCAAATATTCCGTTTGCCATGATTGGCGGCGTATTTGCGCTGTGGATTTCTGGCGAATATTTATCAGTCCCTGCATCGGTTGGTTTTATTGCGCTGCTGGGCATTGCGGTGTTAAATGGTGTTGTCATGATGAGTTATTTTAATCTATTGCAAGCTTCTGGCATGGCGCTGGCACAAGCTGTGTTGGAAGGCGCAAAAGGCGGCTACGCCCCGTGTTAATGACTGCCAGCATTGCCGCTTTTGGCCTTGTGCCGTTATTATTTGCAACTGGCCCTGGCTCAGAGATTCAAAAACCGCTGGCAATTGTGGTGATTGGTGGATTAATCACCAGTACCTTATTAACCCTGATTTTACTGCCAATGCTATACCAGCGTTTTGGTGTCAATACTAACGAATAGAAAAAAGGATTCAAAATGTCAGGCTCACACGCACACGGCGCAGGAATATCAAGCAACAAAATGTGGCTCGCCACAGGCATTACCTTTACCTTTTGTTTAGGTGAGGCCTTGATTGGTTACAAATCTAATAGCTTGGCGCTGATGGCGGACGCAGGCCATAATTTTGCAGATGCGCTGGCTTTAGCACTTTCAGCTTTCGCTTTATGGATAGCCACTAAGCCTGCGGACAACAAACGCACTTTTGGTTATCACCGCGTGGGTATTCTTGCCGCATTAGTTAATGCCGTTGGCTTGGTGATGATGGCGGCCTTTATTTTTTGGGAAGCTATTCAGCGTTTACAAGCGCCAGAACACGTACAAAGCGGCCCGATGATATGGGTAGCATTATTGGCGATTATTTTAAATTCTGGCATTGCATGGTGGCTATCAGCAGCTGCAAAAGATGATTTAAACATTCGTAGCGCCTATTTGCACATGCTGGGCGACGCTGCCGCGTCATTGGGCGTGGTTATTGCAGGCATTATTATTGCGTTTACCAGCTTATATATCGCTGATCCTATTGTTTCTATTATTTTTGCCTTGTTGGTGCTGTGGAGCTCGTGGAGCATCGTCACAGAGTCGATTCAAATGCTTTTAGAGGGTATTCCGGTGGGTATGGAATTGAATAAAGTCGAATCAGCGATTCGCCATGTTGAAGGCGTGCTTAATATGCATGATTTACACGTATGGACTGTTTCATCAGGAATTATTGCTTGTACCTGTCATATATTAGTGGCCGAACAAAATATAAGTGACGGCCAAAAAATTCATAAAAATGTGGCAAATATGCTTGAACATAACTTTAAAATAAGCCATTCAACAATCCAAATAGAAGTTACAGATTGTGGTGGGCATGGCCATACAATTCATAGTGATGACAAGCATAAGCACAAACATGTACATTAATTTAAAATTAATTTTGTTTAATTATTCACGACTGTTTTGTTAAGGTAATTTTCCGCAATAATAGATTCGATCACATCTTTACTAGGCGTACATTATTTTTAGTTACAAACTTTTTAAAAACAAAAATATCCTTGTAAGTCAATCTGCCACTGATTATTTGATATGCGTTTTTAATCGTATGTCGTGGGTTTTATACCTGTACGCTTAACCAATCCCTAAAGGCTTTTAGCGAAGAAAAGCATTAATTTAGTCATTATTTAATGCGCATTAAATGACTGTTTCAGACGCTTATGCCTAAGCCTTTTAGGCAGTTACCAACTGTTAAGTCAGCCAAACTATTGGATACAAGTCTCTGCATGGGTGATCCTAAAAGAAATTAGTTTAAGATTAAATATTTCCTTCTTTTTTGCCTATTTCGTTAGCAAAGATTTAGAGGGTTAAAGCTTAAAGATGCGTTTTATGGCTAAGCTTTATTAGCTTAAAAATGAATCAATGTGATTTTCGTCTATCTATGTAATGCTTAGAACAGAAGATTTTAAAATGGATTTAATTGTTGCAAGGCCAGAAGGCTTATATTGCCCACCAGGTGATTTTTATATTGATCCTTGGCGTCAAGTGGAGCGCGCAGTAATCACGCACGGGCATAGTGATCACGCTCGAATTGGGCATACCCATTATCTTGCAGCTGCGCCAGGAGAAGGCATTTTGCGCAAACGCTTGGGTGCACATATCGATTTACTCTCTTTGCAATATGGCCAGCAAATAAACCATCATGGCGTTACTTTAAGCTTGCATCCTGCAGGGCATGTGCTGGGTTCGTCGCAGGTGCGTTTGGAGTATAAAGGTGAAGTGTGGGTGGCATCGGGTGATTACAAAGTAGAGGATGATGGCATCTGCGCACCATTTGAAAGTGTGCCTTGCCATACTTTTATTACTGAATCAACGTTTGGCTTACCTATTTATAAATGGCAACCGCAAAGCGAAATTTTCGCCGATATTAACGCGTGGTGGCAAAGTAATGCGGATAATAATAGAGCCAGCGTTTTATTTTGTTATGCCTTTGGTAAAGCGCAGCGCTTATTATCAGGGCTTAACCCCAATATTGGCCCGATTATCGTGCATGGTGCTGTCGAGCCTTTAAATCGCGTTTACCGCGATGCTGGCGTTAATCTGCCGCACACGCAATACGCAGGTGATGTGCAGGATATGGCGCAAATCCGCAAAAGTATTGTGTTAGCGCCGCCTTCTGCGCAGGCCACCAGCTGGATGAAGCATTTTGGCGATTATTCTGATGCGTTTGCCAGTGGTTGGATGCAACTGCGCGGATCGCGCAGGCGCCGCGGCGTTGATCGTGGCTTTATTATGTCTGATCATGCTGATTGGCCTGGTTTGCAGACTGCGATTATGGCGACCCGTGCAGAGCGTGTATTTGTGACGCATGGCCAAGTCCATACTATGGTGCGCTGGCTTAATGAGCAAGGCTTAGATGCGCAAGGTTTTAATACCGAATATGGTGATGAAGCTGCTGAAGCTGAGGCCAATTTGCCAGCTCAGACAGAGCCTAGCGTAGTTACGGATACTATAGATATGAATATCTCAAAGGCAACCGTTTGAAAGCTTTTGCTAATCTTTATGCAAGGCTAGACGCTACCACCAGCAGCAATGCAAAGCTGGCTGCGATGCAAGATTACTTTAACGCAGCTACGCCAGAAGATGCCGCTTGGGCTGTATATTTTCTTTCAGGCGGCCGTCCACGGCAATTAGTGCCAACCAAATTATTGCGCGAACTCACGTTAAGCGCATCAAACATGCCGCAATGGTTGTTTGAAGAAAGTTATCAAGCAGTCGGCGATTTAGCAGAAACCATGATGTTGTTGCTGCCTAAATCGCCGCATACTTCTGAAGAAAGCTTAACGCAATGGGTGGAAAAACAATTATTGCCTTTACGCGGCCTGCCGCCTGAAGTATTAATGGCGCAGTTACTGCCACTTTTGAATCAGTTGGATGAGCAAAGTCAGTTAGTTTGTATCAAATTAATTACCGGTAGTTTTAGAGTCGGCGTTTCGCGCTTACTGGTCACGCGCGCATTGGCCCATGTGTCGGGCATTGATGCAAAACAAATCGCGCAGCGCCTCGTGGGTTATACCGATATTGCAGCTCGACCGACTTCAGCTGATTATCTACAATTGATTGCGCCCATTAATGAAGAATTAGGCGAACGTAATGACGGACAACCGTACCCGTTTTTTTTAGCGCATCCGCTACACGCGTCTACCGATGAATTTGAAAGCCTGATTGGCAATTTAGAACAATGGCAAGTGGAATGGAAATGGGATGGCATACGCTCGCAGCTAGTTAAGCGCGGTGGTCAACTGTGGATATGGTCGCGCGGTGAGGAATTAATTACTGACCGCTTTCCCGAACTAGGTAAATTGGCAGATTACTTGCCAGACGGCACAGTAATTGACGGCGAAATAGTGGTTTGGCAGCATCAAGCAATAAATGCTGCCGCTGCATTAACTGAACTGGAAGTCGGCCAAGCAATTGCAAGTGGCGTTCAACCGTTTGCATTATTGCAACAACGCATTGGGCGCAAAACTTTAACCGCCAAAATATTGCAAGATATTCCTGTGGTTATTTTGGCCTACGATTTGCTGGAATGGCAAGGGCAAGACTGGCGCGAACAGCCGCAAAGCGTGCGACGTGCACAGTTAGAACAGGTTGTAGCGCAGTGTAATCAGTCGCAATTGCAACTATCTGCATTATTAACAGGCACCAGCTGGCAAGACCTTGATTTGCAGCGTGCAGCGTCGCGCAGCTTGGGTGTTGAAGGCATGATGTTAAAACGTAAAGATGCGCAATATGGCGTTGGTCGCACTAAAGATGTGGGAGTGTGGTGGAAGTGGAAAATTGACCCTTACATTGTAGATGCAGTATTAATATATGCCCAAACCGGTCATGGCAGGCGGGCAAGCCTTTACACAGATTATACGTTTGCGGTGTGGGATGCCGCCGAAAACGACGATACCAAAATCAATGGCGTTGAAAACAATGACGTCGAACATAATAAATTTGAACATAATGACGTCGAAAATAATACCATCGAACATAATAAAGTCGAACATAACGTCGAGCGCAAATTAGTGCCTTTTGCCAAAGCCTATTCTGGTTTAACTGACGCAGAAATGCGCGAGGTAGACGCCATTATCCGCAAAACCACCATTGAAAAATTTGGCCCAGTGCGCAGCGTAACGCCAACGCTGGTTTTTGAGCTTGGTTTTGAAGGCATTGCCTTAAGCCCGCGCCATAAGAGCGGCATTGCGGTGCGCTTTCCCCGCATGTTACGTTGGCGTAAAGATAAGCCAATAAGTGAGGCTGACACCCTTGAAACCTTAAAAGATTTGTTGCCACATAGCTCGCGCGGGGTTAAAAATGTAGTTGCAAAAGCGGAAGGTTCGCAATGACAGAAGAAAATACAGCAGTAATGCCACCTACTAAAACGGAAAACAAAAATAGTGTTAAGGTAAAATCCAAAAAACCGGAAAAATTTTCGTTAAGCCATGCTTGGTTCTTAGCGCATGGCTGGCAACCGTTTGCATTTCAGCTGCAGGTTTGGCAAGACGTAGCACAAGGTAAATCGGGCATGTTGCACGCCACCACTGGTGCTGGCAAAACCTACGCGGTTTGGCTGGCGGCGATTGAACGCTTTGCGCAAAAAAAAACCAGCACAACAAGTAAAGTGATTAATGAAAACCCGCCCACTAAACGCAAACCAGTGACGCAGCCGCTGACCGTATTATGGATTACCCCAATGCGCGCACTTGCTGCAGATACCGAGCGCGCATTAGTAACCCCAATCAATGAGTTAAACTTAGACTGGAGTATAGGGCTGCGCACCGGCGATACCAGTAGTGCCGAGCGCGCGCGACAATCAAAACGGCTGCCGACCGCGTTAATTACCACGCCCGAAAGTTTAACGCTTCTATTAACGCGCATTGACGCCGCAGAAATGTTTGCCAGCTTAAAAATGGTGGTGGTAGATGAATGGCATGAGCTGATTGGCAACAAGCGCGGCGTTCAATTGCAACTGGCTTTAGCAAGGTTACGCGTTTGGCAGCCTGCGCTTATTACGTGGGGATTATCTGCCACACTGGGTAACTTGCAACATGCCATGGACGTGCTGATTCCCGCTGCGATTGACCTAGTAAATAACCCAGTATTGGTGCAAGGAAAAATAGCAAAAGATTTGCTAATTGATACATTGTTGCCACCTGGCATAGAGCGTTTTCCGTGGGCTGGCCATCTTGGCCTGCGCATGTTGCCGCAAGTGGTAGCGCAAATTGAATCTAGTGCAAGTAGCCTTATATTTACCAACACCCGCTCGCAATGTGAAATATGGTATCAAGCCATAATAGAAGCGCGGCCTGACTGGGCGGGGTTAATCGCCTTGCATCACGGCTCATTAGATAGACATGTGCGCGAGTGGGTAGAATTGGGATTAAAAGAAGGTCGACTGAAAGCGGTAGTTTGCACATCTAGTTTAGATTTAGGTGTAGACTTTTTGCCTGTAGAACGTGTATTGCAGATAGGATCGCCAAAAGGTGTGGCGCGTTTAATGCAGCGCGCTGGCCGATCTGGCCATGCGCCAGGTCGCGCATCACGCTTAACCATGGTGCCCACGAATAGTTTGGAATTAATCGAATCAATTGCCGCGCAAGATGCGATTGCCGCGCGCAGCATCGAGCCGCGTGAATCGCCGCA
The DNA here is from genome assembly GCA_043735225.1 of Methylotenera sp. Taxonomy (GTDB): domain Bacteria; phylum Pseudomonadota; class Gammaproteobacteria; order Burkholderiales; family Methylophilaceae; genus Methylotenera_A. The sequence continues at coordinate 7,131 of JAYTEL010000161.1, forward strand.
AAAGCCATTGGATGTGTTGGTCCAACATTTGGTAACGATTGCGCTGGGCGGCGGTTTTATTGCACAAGATTTGCTGGCTGAAGTGCGCAGTTGCTATGCTTACCGCAACTTAACTGACGAAGAATGGCGCTGGGCGCTGGCATTTGTGCAACATGGCGGCGAATCGTTGACTGCCTACCCTGATTATCGCCGCGCTATTCCAAATGAACATGGTGTTTGGCATGTGCCAGATGCGTTATTAGCAAGGCGCCATCGCATGAGCATCGGCACTATTGTCAGCGATTCAAGTATGGCGGTTAAGTTTTGGAGCAAAAGCGCTAGCGGTAAAAGTTTAGGCACTGTGGAAGAAAATTTTATTTCTAGGTTAAAGCCGGGCGACCATTTTTTATTTGGCGGACGATTGCTTGAATTAGTGCGCGTTTATGAAATGACCGCATTTGTGAGCAAAGCCACTGGCAAAAAAGCGGCTGTTCCGCGCTGGAATGGCGGCCGATTACCACTTTCAACAGAGCTTTCTAACGCGATTGTGGCGCGCATGGACGCCGCCGCGCATGGTCACTTTGATGGCCCTGAAATGCAGATGGTCAAGCCATTATTACAAGTACAAAGTAACTGGTCTGCCTTGCCTACCAACACCACTTTACTAGCAGAATCAATGCAGTCACGTGAAGGCTGGCACTTGTTTTTGTACCCATTCGCTGGGCGAAATGTGCATGTTGGCTTGGCAAGTTTACTGGCTTGGCGCATTGGCAAACACCAACCCAATACATTTTCAATCGCGATAAACGATTATGGCTTAGAGCTACTTTCTGCCACCGCTGTCGATTGGCAGGCAAGCTTAGATAGCGCTATTTTTAGCACAGATAATTTGTTAGAAGATGTGATTGGCAGCTTAAATGCAGGCGAGCTTGCACAGCGCCGCTTTAGAGAGATTGCGCGTATCTCGGGGCTTATTTTTGCGGGCTTCCCAGGCGCTAATAAAAGCACTAAGCAAGTACAAGCCTCTTCTAGTCTTTATTTTGACGTGTTTCGCAAATACGATCCACAAAACTTACTGTTAACCCAAGCGCAAAATGAAGTATTGCAACAAGAGCTGGAAATAGAACGATTAACCGAAACATTACACAATTTGCAACAAAAAAAATTGCAATTAATGCACATTAAAAGGCCCACCCCATTTGCTTTTCCTTTACTGGTTGAACGCATTCGTGAAAGCAGCAGCTCAGAAAAGCTAGCCGACCGCATTGGGCGTATGGTGGCAGATTTAGAAAAAGCGGCAGGCGTAGGCGCCTTTTCGCCGCAAGAAACAGTGCAGCAGCAAACGCAGTTTAATACACTCGAACAGCCATATAAAAAGCGTGAACGTGTGCGCAAAGTGGGGTTGCCGCGTACAAAAATTGTTCACCCAAAACGGCGCCAAAGTTTTTAATTTGCACGTTATTTCATCGTTAATTGAATGAAAACTGAACATGCAATAAGTATTAATAATGAACAATTTTTAGTGCTGGCTGATAAAGCGCTCTATTGGCCAAAACATCAAGCGCTATTAATCGCTGATGCGCATTTTGGCAAAGCGGCTGCTTATCGCGCTTTAGGCCAACCAGTGCCACAAGGCACTACAAGTCATAACTTGCAAAGACTAGACAAGCTAATCAATCAGTATGTTGCCCAGCAAATGATCTTTTTGGGCGATTTTCTGCACGCACCGAAATCGCATGCACTATCAACGTTAACTGCGCTACGAAAATGGCGTTTAAAGCATGCAAATTTGCAGTGCATTTTGATACGCGGCAACCATGATGTTAGTGCGGGAGATCCGCCAGCAGATTTAGATTTTACTGTGGTTAACGAGCCGTATTTAATAGACAATTTTGCCCTACAACATATTCCTAAGCCGCATGCTACCCATCACGTGTTTGCAGGCCATGTTCATCCTGTATTTCGATTAACGGGAAAAGGCAGGCAAAGTATGACAATACCGTGCATGTATCACAGTACAGGAATGACTTTATTGCCGTCTTTTGGTGAATTTACAGGTGGTTTTAAGGTAGAAAACAAGCCTAATTGCCAACTATTTTTGTTTGATGGTCAATTTGTTTGGCAAATTAATTAAGCATTGTGATCAATTGAATCGGGGGTAGTAGTAAATTAGTTTAAATGATACGCTAATAAATCGCTGATAAGTCATTGACAATATTAAACACGCGGCAGTATTTTTAATAAGGCAATAAACACCAGTTTTTGTATAACCAGTTTATTAAATCGTTATTAATTTAAACATCCATACCTTTTAAGTTTGGTCTAAGCTCTTTTCTTGGTGATCGGTTTTATTATTGCTTTCAACTGGCGGCGTTTTTTCAGTTGGTAACGGGTTTGTGGTCGGATTATTTATTGCATCAATGTCCCTGTCTATTCCATCTTCATCGTTTGCGCCAGAAACGCCGCCAGCGTCCCCTGAGCCTTGGCTAACATCAGGTGAGCTATTATTATTTATTGGCTGACCGTCAACAGACAGTGTTGCGTCTAGGTTATTTGGCATCTTTTGAGCAGATAGATTATTGGTGCCAGGCATTGTATTATTGTCATTACCACTTTGTATTTGATTGGAGCTAGTTTCGTCATAGCCAAACTTATTGGTATGTGTGGTATTACTATTACCGCCTACATCGTTACCATCCAAACCGTTATTATCCAAACCATTGTTATCCAAACCATTGTTATTTAAGCTATTGTTATCCAAGCTATTGTTATCCAAATCGTTATCGTCTAAATCGATAGCATCCTCAAAATCATGTTGGCTGTTTTGCCACGTTTCAACTTCTTTTTCAGCGCGTTGCCGGTCCAAATTATAACTTTGCTGAATTTTACTGGTCAATTCTTCACTATTGCCACTTATATTATCCAAATCATTACCAGTTAATTCGGCCCATTGGTGTTGAATACTGCCTTTTAACTGTTTCCAATTACTCTCTATTTGATTCCAATTCATGATAATTTCCTTTTCAAAAAAGTGTCATTTTTATCGACAATAAATTGTGTAAGTTTTTGCAATTAACGTCGTTTATGCTCAATACAACGGGCATATAAATTACTAATCTTAATTTGATGAATTATTATAATAAGGTTAATTTGGTCAAATGTCCGTCTGATAACGCACATTAGCAATACTATATTTTTTAAATAGTTACGCTTAAGTGGGCGAATTAACGCTATTAATGTGTTCTAGCGAACGGATGCAAAAAAATAGATGATTGGAAGCGAAGCGATGCAAATCATGTAACTAAGTAACGTAATATTTTAATTAAAACCAATAAAAAATCCTCTTAATTAGAGGATTTCTTATTGGCTACATTTTTGATGATATATTAAATATGGCAGAATATATCTAAACCGATATTGCCTCTAAATCAGGCCGCTCGTTAAAGCGGTGCATGGCCACAATGCTGACAAATTGTTCCATAAAATCAGCGTCCACCTCATCCTCGCTTGCAGTCACAATGCCAATATCTGAAAACGTATCGTTGGGTGCGCCGCTGGTGCGCCCTGCTTTTTCAATTAGCAACACGCCATCATCTGCTGCGCCAATCGGTTTACCATGTTTATAGGCTTCTTTAACAAATAAAACCGCAAATGAATTGGTACATAAAGTTTTGACAGACTCCATGCCACCCGCAATAAATACCGCATCAAATTGTGTAGAGCTAACCGTAGGAAGGCTATGGTCTACAACGATTAATTTGCCCTCAATACTGGTAATATCACCCAATATTGGCGCAATAATTTTGACGCAGGCGCCCTCACTTTCAAGCGTGGTGCATGCTAATTCAAGCACTTTGCCATCAACCATATTGGTAGCTAAAATGGCGATTTTACGACCTTTTATGCTCTTATTAAGGTTATTTGCCAAACTGAGCTTTTCATCCATTTCGGGCTTAGCCGTGTAAGGCACAACCTTATGCCCAATTGGCGGCGCTGGTAGCACCATGCCAAGGCCGTCTGCCACCCGCTGCGCCAGCACAGCATCTACCTGCGTTAAGCTGGATACCATGCGCTGCCTTATGGCAACTATTTCCACTTTGCCAAGTTCAAATAAAAAGGCATTCACAATATGGTCTTTTTCCCAATCTGCTTGACTGCGCCAAAACAAAGCCGCTTGCGAAAAATGATCAGCAAATGTGGGGCTGCGCTGGCGAATTTTTGTACCTTCAACAGGCTCCGGATAAGTTGTAAACCCACCTTCTTGCATCATTTTTTGCATTGGGCAACCGCCGCCTAAACTATTTGGCTCATAATTAACGCGGCCTTTTACAATGCTATGGCGCATAAATCCATCACGTTGATTATTGCTAATATCGGCAATGGGCTGATTAATGGGTAACTCATGATAGTTGGCACTGCCAAAGCGATTTATCTGCGTGTCAATGTATGAAAATAAACGGCCTTGCAATAACGGGTCATTTGTAAAATCAATGCCAGGCACAATATTGCCTAGGTGAAAAGCCACTTGTTCTGTTTCTGCAAAATAATTATCAGGATTACGATTTAACGTCATTTTGCCAATCATTTGCACAGGAACCAGTGATTCCGGAATCAACTTAGTTGAATCAAGCAAATCAAAATCAAATTCAAACTCACCTTCATTGGCTACTATTTGTACGCCCAGCTCATATTCAGGATAATTTCCTTGATCGATACTTTCCCATAGTTGACGCCGATGAAAATCAGGATCTTTGCCGCCCAGTTTCTGCGCTTCATCCCACACTAGTGAATGCACGCCTGCAACTGGTTTCCAATGAAATTTTACAAAACTTGATACGCCCTCGTCATTAATAAAGCGAAAAGTATGCACGCCAAAGCCTTCCATATCGGCATAACTACGCGGAATGCCACGGTCAGACATAATCCACATAATGGCGTGGGTGCTTTCTGGCATTAATGAAATAAAATCCCAAAAAGTATCATGAGCGGTTGATGCTTGCGGAATTTCATTGTGCGCCTCAGGTTTTGCTGCATGAATTAAATCGGGAAACTTAATTGAATCTTGTATTGGAAACACCGGTATATTGTTGCCGACCAAATCAAAGTTTCCTTCTTGCGTGTAAAAGCGCACCGCAAAACCGCGAATATCTCTTGCCGTGTCAGCCGAGCCGCGTGAGCCTTGCACGGTAGAAAAGCGCACAAATACGGGCGTTTCTATTGCAGCATCTTGTAAAAAACCTGCTTTTGTATAGTCTCCCATTGGTTTATATAATTGAAATATGCCATGCGCCGCTGCGCCGCGCGCATGCACCACGCGCTCTGGTATACGCTCGTGATCAAAATGCGTAATTTTTTCGCGGTAAACATGATCTTCCAACAAAGTTGGCCCGCGCACGCCAGCTTTTAATTGGTTTTGATTATCACTAATGCTTAAACCTGCGTTGGTTGTTAATGTTTCGCCAGGTAGCTCAGCAGCTAATCCTGCCATTTGATCAGTTCTATTTTCGCCTGAAGGCGAAAGAGTCAATCCTGTTAAATCTGGGTTAATAGTCTGTGAAACCATTTTTTTGCTTTGAAACTTTTGCTGTAATTGCTTTGCCATTTAAAATCCTTTCGTACTTATTTAAAATATAACTATCGGTGTAACTCTCACAAATGTTGAAATGAAAATTTATCATGTAGAAATAATGATTTCTGTGTGATAGCGCACATTAAAAAAAAAATATGGGTGGATTTTAAAATTGGAAGGCTGTGCAGTTAACCCGTAACTGGTTCATACATAAATACATGTGTAACTGCAATAGCAAATTGCGAGCGGGAAATATTGATGTATTTATTTAACTATTAATTAAACAATTAATTAAATAATTAATTAAATAATTAATTAAAAATAAAAAATAAAAAATTAGAGAAATAAATTAAATAAATGCTAATTATGTGCGCTACCTAACGGACAGTGTTTTGCGACAACCCTAATATAAGTGAACGTTTTAGATTTAATACCTTAATTAAATTTATGCGTTGCAAAGTGCTCTCACATGAGGTGAAAAGTATTATTTGCAATAATTTAAAGGAATTATGTATGGCTAATAAAGACGATAAATCAAGCGCTAAAAAAGGTTCAAGTAAAGATTCTAACGATTCTAATGATTCTAAAAAAGATGATAAAAAATCAGCTAAGAGTTCAGGCAAAAGCTCTGGCGGTTCTAAATCTAGTTCAGGTTCAGGCTCTAAATCAAAATAAGCAAACTTTAGTTGAAATTTTGATCGTTAAAAGGCTGCTTTTCAAGCAGCCTTTTAACATTAATATATTTCAAAAACGTGATTCTACTGAGCGGCGCATCTAGATAATATTTTAAAATTATTTTAGATAAAGCATTACATTTCTTAAAAAATGATTAATAGCGCGAATGATCATTCCATTCATTTAGAAAACTATATTCATTAAATTATTTGGTATTTTTATTATTTATAACACCGCGTATATTTAAAAATAAAAGACCAATTTGCATAACAATTAGTGCATAAGCCCTGTCGTGCCAGCCCCAAATAATCCACAACATATTACTGATTAAAAAACACCAAAAACCAACACAGCGCTTTTGCTTGGATTCTGATGCAACAAGCCATGCGGACAATAAAGTGCTTGCCATCGCTGGCCATTGCAAAAGATTAAAGATGAGTTGTTGCAAGCTGGCTTTCTAAATCTAAAAATTAATACATTCCACGTTTTATACTTTGTTTTTTAGGGCGTAAACTACCAAAATTTAGTGCGTATAATCGAGTAAATTCTGCGCCTAAAAAAAATATCTGCGCCGAATAATAAACCCATAATAACAGCGCGACGATTGAGCCTGCTGCACCAAATCCCGACGCAACAGCGCTATTACCAAGATAAAATCCAATTAAAAATTTGCCAAAACTAAACAAGCCAGCAGTGAATATCGACCCTATCCAAACGTCATACCAAGACAGTGGCGCATCTGGCAACATTTTATAAATAACTGCAAATAAGCAGCTAATTACGCTAAACGACATTAACCAGGAAAGAGTAGCAAATAGTGAGGCAGAGCTACTCCAAATGCCGCCAACGTAATGCTGAAATACGGTTAATAAGGTGCTTACAACAAGTGAAATTAACAATAAGAACATGAGTGTTAACACCAAACCAAATGATAGTAAGCGCGTTTTTAACAAAATACTGATGGGTGATGACGTTGGTTTTTGGGTTTCCCACACTTCATCTAAACTACCTTTAAGCTCGGTAAACACGCTGGTAGCGCCTATTATTAATAATACAGTTGCAACGATAGTTGCCAATAATCCACCAGATGGATCGCGCGCCGCTGCTAAAAGCGCTTGAATGGCTTGCCCGCCGTTGGGGCCTACTAAACTTTGTATCTGACGGATAATTTGACCTTGTGCGGCATCGTTACCAAAAAAATAACCTGCCACCGCAATCACCAAAATTAAAATAGGCGTTAAAGAAAATAAGGTATAAAACGCCAATGCCGCGCCCTTGCTGGCGCCGCGATGATCGATCCAAGCATTGAAAGATTTAATTATTAAGCTTAAAAGCCCTTTTGCATACTTGAGCCAGAAATTTTTTGATACCACGAGATGTTTTAACACGTGTATTAAAGCCAAGGATTTCTTAATTTCCATATTTAATCCAATTGATTTAATTGTTTTAAAAAATTTTGCACGTAGTTGAACCAATGTTCTGTCTGTTATCCAACATAGTGTTGATAATTAATTTGATTTTATGTTCGATATCTTACGGACAAGCATTTTGAGCGTGACCATGCTTTCATTTAGCAGGTTAATTTAACGTATATTTAAAAATATATAAAGATAAACAGTTAAAAATGTTTTTAAAAATGCATTAGGTTTAAGCAAGGGCGTAATGGCGGCCAACAGCACTAATAATTCAGCAAGATCGGACAAAATAATCTATCTTGACAATACAAACTTGATGAGTGTCTGTGCGTTAGCGTACAGACTACAAGGCTAATTTATTTAACAATAATTTTTAAATACAATCGTTAATCATTACTTAAGATACGTATATTAGATGCTATTAAACGTTTGTATGGTTGCACAATCCTTTGCAATCAAAAGTAGTGATTCATGACGACCATCGCCTTTAGTTTTTATTTCATGTGAAAGTTAGCCATTTCTAATCAATATAAAAATGCTCTAGCAACAAACTCAAATTTGTTTGAGCGCGCAGGCATAATTACAGCTAAAATCTATTCGCAATTATTAGAAATGTTGAGTTTTGTAGGTGAAACTGCAACTGCAACTGCAAAAAGTGTGATTGAGCCCAAACGCATCCGCTGGCGGCCAATTTTATTCAATATTCGCACAGCAGGTTTTGATGCCTTACCTATAGTCGGATTATTATCTTTTTTATTAGGTGTGGTGGTGGCCTATCAAGGCGCAGATCAATTGAGGCAATATGGCGCAAATATTTTTGTAGCCGATTTGGTTGGTTTGTCGATGCTACGCGAATTTTCGCCCTTAATTACAGCCATTATTATTGCTGGACGCTCGGGCTCGGCCTACGCTGCGCAAATTGGCACAATGGCTGTTACAGAGGAAATTGACGCCATGCGCACGCTTGGCATCTCGCCGCAGGAGATGCTAGTTTTGCCAAAATTAATTGCATTAATTATCGCGCTACCACTTTTAACAGTATTTGCGGATATTCTTGGCGTATTTGGTGGAATGCTGATGGCGCGCCAACAATTAGATGTGGGTTTTGTTGAATTTTTAGATCGGTTTGTTAAAGCAGTTAGCCCTACGGCTTTTATGGTTGGTGTTGGTAAAGCCCCCGTTTTTGCAGCAATCATAGCAATAGTGGGCTGCTTTCAAGGCTTTAAAACCAAAGGCGGCGCCGATAGCGTGGGCCGCCAAACCACCCGTAGCGTGGTGCAATCTATTTTTTTAGTGATTGTGGCCGATGCGCTGTTTTCAATCGCGTTTAGCATGTTAGATCTTTAAAAGATATGCAAAAAATTTTGCAAAGCCTAGCACAAGATTTAGCGCAAAATGATGCAGAAATACCACCAACACAATCACGTGCAACAGTGATTGAAATGCGCAATGTTTCGACCAGCTTTGGTGAGCATGTTGTACACACCGACATTAATTTAGAGATTCATCGCAATGAGATTTTTGCCATTATTGGCGGCAGTGGTTCTGGTAAATCTACCTTACTGCGCGAGATGGTTTTACTGCAACGGCCTAACACTGGTTCGATTAAAATTTTAGGTATTAATTTAAAGAATATCAGCGAAAAAGATGCATTGGCGCTGCGAAAGCGCTGGGGCGTTATGTTTCAGCATGGTGGGTTATTTGGCGCGCTTACAATAAAAGAAAATGTGGGTTTGCCACTGCGCGAACATACCACGTTGTCTGACGGGCAAATTGATGAAATTGCAGAAAAAAAACTCACCATGACAGGTTTGAAATTAGAGGTTGGGCAACAATATCCATCTGAGTTAAGCGGCGGCATGCTTAAACGCGCTTCGCTTGCCCGTGCATTGGCGCTAGATCCTGAATTGCTTTTTTTAGACGAACCTACCGCCGGTTTAGACCCCATGAGCGCCGCGGGTGTTGATGAATTGGTTGTGCAACTGCGCGACCAGTTTGGGCTGACCATCATCATGATAACGCACGACCTTGATCTATTGTGGCAAGTGGCTGATCGCGTTGCTGTATTAGCTAATGGCAGCGTGCAAGCGGTTGATTCGATGTTAGCGCTTTCAACCAGCAATATCGCTAGTGTTATACCATTTTTTGATGGCCCGCGAGGTAGATCAGCGCATAAGCAAAGCGCGTTTATCCATGAAAAAACTATTAAGTAAGTTAAGGATTTGTCATCGAAACTAAAGTAAATTATGCGCTGGTAGGGGCTTTTGTGTTGATGTTAGGTGCACTCTTGATTGCTGGCGTGCTTTGGCTGGCGTCAGGCGGCACTTTGCAAAAAAAGTATAATTTCTATTTGGCAATTGTGCAAGAATCCGTTGCTGGGCTTAATTTAAATGCACCTGTTAAATACAACGGGGTTGATGTAGGCAAAGTAAAAAAAATACAACTAGACCCTGAAAACCCAGAGCGCGTTATGCTAGTTTTTGCTATTGAGCGCGGCACGCCTGTAAAAGTTGATACGATAGCCGTATTAAAAACACAAGGTTTAACAGGCATTGCTTACGTTGAGCTAGATGGTGGTACAAAAAATGCGGCGCCACTACTTGCAATCGGTGATAATCAATATCCAATCATTCAAACCAAACCATCTCTGAGTACAAGGTTAGAAAATGTACTGACCACGGTTTTAGCCAAACTAGACAGCACGTCTAGCAACATTGATTCACTACTTAGCCAAGAAAATCGCGCGGCATTTAAAAGTGCACTTAATGATTTGGCGGCTGTATCAAAAACATTTGCTGCCCGCAAAGATTTGATTGATGCCAGCATTGTCAATGTCGCGCGCACTACCAATAACACTGCGCAGGCAACAAAAGAATTAAGCCCCATTTTAGCCAAAGTTGGACCATTGATTGATGCGTTAACGGTAACCACCTCGCACATTAAGCAAAGTGCGCTAGCCATTGAAAAAGCAGGTAATGAGGCCGCAGTTGCTAGTAATAGCGCTGGCAAAACAGTTGAATTGGCAGGTGCCAATTTTGAGCGTTTTAGCACCGAAACACTACCTGAAGTGCAACGCTTATTAGGCGAGTTAAACGAATTGTCGGCGTCATTAAAACGCCTTAGCGAGCAAACTGAACGTGACCCCGCTAGCTTATTGCGTGGCCGAAGTAAAGTGCCTGCTGGCCCTGGTGAGTCTTGGGAAAGTAATCCATGATTAATAGTGTAAAAAGCTTATTTTTAGCTATTTTGATTCTACTGTTGTTGCCTGCTTGCTCTACTCTTCTGTCAAAACAATCTTTGCAAATGACTTACTATTCGCTGGATGCTACTGAGTTTAAATTGCCAAGAGACGAATCCGTAAGTACTAATTATGCTTTGCCTACATTAATCATCAACACGCCAAAAGCTGCGGCTGGGTATGATACGCGCCGCATGATGTACACACGTGCGCCGCACAAACTAGAATTTTTTGCGCAAAATGAATGGATAGATACACCGGCGCGTATGTTGCAAGCGCTGATTGTGGCAACAATTTCTAATACGCGAAGTTTTAAAGCAGTGCAATTAAAACAAGATAGAGTTAAAAGTGAATTAAGGCTAGATTGTGAAGTAGTAAAATTAATACAATCGTTTAATGTTAAACCTAGTCAAGTTCAATTTGTGCTACGCGCGACCATAATCGACAATGTAACCAATAAAGTCGTTGCTTATCGCGAATTTGATGAGCGGGTGAATGCCGTCTCTGACAACCCGAATGGCGGCGCTATAGCGGCCAATCAAGCAGTGAATGCCGCTTTAGAAAAACTGGCTTTATTTAGTAAAGACACTATAAGCATTTGGAATAAAGCTGGCTCCACTACTCAAAATCCATAGCAGTTGCAACATAGTTATGGGTAAATTAAAAACTTTACTTTATGTGCGATAGCAGACAGATGATTATTGAGATGCGTGATAATTTACTGTTTTAATTTTACTGTTTTTTTACTATTATAAATTTAAATATTACAAATTTGACTATTGTAATTTCGTTGAATTTTATTTTACTTTGTTGGAGATTCATTATGGCTAGTTTAGGTAGTAATTACAGTAATCAAGCGTTGCAAAAAGAGTTAACTAATGCAGATTTAACGCACGACCATTCTGCTAATTTAAATAATTTGTCTAACACAAACCATAGTGCGGTTTCTTGGGGCGCTATTTTGGCAGGTACAGCCGCTGCGTCCGCATTATTACTTATTCTTATTATTTTAGGGTTCGGCTTGGGCATGTCCTCCATCTCAGTGTGGTCGGGCCAGGGCATCAGTACTGAAGCGCTTGGCATTACAACCATTTTGTGGATTGCGTTTACACAAATAATCGCTTATGGCTTGGGCGGCTACTTAGCTGGTCGGCTGAGAACAAAATGGGTTTCTGTACACAGCGATGAAGTGTACTTTCGAGACACAGTGCATGGCTTTTTAACTTGGGCGCTAGCATCACTAATATGTGCAACCCTACTCACTTCCGTCATTGGCTCAATTGTTGGCGGCTCTGCAAAAGCAGGTGCAACTATTATAGGCGGCACATCTTCAGCACTTATTACTGGGGCTACAGCCAATATGGATGTAACCAATAAAAGCATGCCATCGGCCGACAATCTAACAAATTATATGGTCGGCACGTTATTTAGAAAAGATGCTACTAGCCAAGCTGTAACCTTAAATGAGCCTTCCGACCAAACTAATGTCACTCTCACAACTTCGCAACAAAGCAATCAAGCGCCTGATGTGATGAGCATTTTTATGAATAG
>JAYTEL010000162.1:0-7468 GCA_043735225.1 Methylotenera sp.
GCCACCGTTGCTTTGCTGTTTCATGGCGAGCGCATGTTGCGGGTGTGAAGCCAAGCCTGGGTAATACACGCGTGCTACTTGTGGTTGTGCTTCTAACCAGGTGGCAAGGGCTAACGCACGGCTGGCATGCGCTTCCATACGCACAAATAAGGTCTCTAGCCCTTTTAAAAACACCCAAGCATTAAACGCGCTCATGGTGACACCTGCGGTGCGTAAAAAGCCATACACTGGCTCCATTAGCGCTTTAGAGCCAAGCACCGCGCCGCCCAAACACCTACCCTGCCCGTCGATATACTTAGTGGCTGAGTGAATGATAATATCCGCGCCTAATTCTAACGGTATTTGAATCGCGGGCGTACAAAAGCAGTTATCCACCACCAAATATGCGCCTGCTTTGTGCGCAATATCAGCTAAAGCTTGAATATCACACACCTCGGTTAGTGGGTTTGACGGCGTTTCAACAAAAAATAGTTTGGTTTTGGGCTTAATAGCGGCCTGCCATTCATCCAAATTGGTTTGCGACACAAATGTGACTTGCAAACCCCAACGCTTTAAAATATTGCCAAATAATTGGGTAGAGGTGCCAAAAATGCTGCGAGACGACACAATATGCTCTCCTGCGCTGCATAATGCCATTACCGCGGCAAGTATGGCCGACATGCCACTAGAAGTTGCCACGCATTGCTCTGCGCCTTCTAAGGCTGCCAGTTTGTTTTGAAACATGGTGACGGTTGGGTTAGTAAAGCGCGAGTAAATATTGCCAGGCTCTGTGCCGCCAAAGCGCGCCGCTGCTTGCGCGGCGCTGTTAAAGCGGAAGCTGGAATTTAGAAATAAGGCTTCAGAATTCTCGCCGAAAGCCGTCATCTCACTGCCAGCGCGCACTGACAATGTTTCAGGGTGGTATTGGTTAATTTTTATTTCTTTCATGCTACGTCCTTTGTATTCGCTACGTTTACTATATTCATAATCTGCACCTATTTCGCACTAGCGCGCACAATATTCTTTATAAGGCTCTACTGCGGACGAGGGTACTTAAGTTTGCACTTCGCTATCAATTGACTTGCTTAAGGCTTATTTTATGGCATTAAAAAAACCCGTTAAGGCTTTCGCTAAAACGGGTTTTTGTAGCTTGATATACAAGCGCTCGCTTTAGCAGAATTTATTGTGCGCTCGCAAGCTGAGTAAGGCTTTGTTTAAGGTTGGCCACTCAAATCAGCGCAATTCCATTAAACGCCTTAAATAAAGTAGTGTCAAGTAAATTTGTGAGTGCAAATAAACCCGCTAGCCCACTTACCCCTAACACTTTAAGTACTTCTTTTTGCTTTTCGGCCAACCCAACCCATAAGGGCAAGCGTAGAAGCCGTTCTGAAAGATTATTGGTATTATTCATATCACCATGCGCGCGGGCAAATTTTTTGCCTGCGGGTGCACTATGAAGCGGAATATAATGAAAAACAGGGTGAATATCTTGTGCTTTAAATTTTAAAATTAACTCCGTACGTTGCTTAAGCGAATCAAGCAAAATATAGTACATATGCGCATTATGCTGGCATTCGGTAGGAATAATTGGGCGGCGTAAATCGCCTTTTTTTTCTAAATCCTCAAGCGCATCGTGGTAAATCTGCCATTTATCCATACGTCTTTTAGTGATGTACTGTGCTTGCTCTAGCTGCGCATATAAAAACGCGGCAATGTCTTCGCTAGGTAAATAAGAAGAACCCACATCTTGCCAAGTGTATTTATCCACTTGACCGCGATAAAACTGACTGCGATTAGTGCCTTTCTCGCGGATAATTTCAGCGCGTAAAGCAAATTGGTCATCATTAATTAAAATAGCGCCGCCTTCTCCTGAAATAATATTTTTGGTTTCGTGAAACGAATAGCAGCCAATGTGACCAATTGCGCCCAAAGACTTGCCTTTGTAGCTTGCCATTACGCCTTGCGCAGCATCTTCTATCACTAATAAATTATGCTTTTTAGCAATTGCCATAATGGTGTCCATCTCACAGGCAACACCAGCATAATGAACGGGGCAGATGGCTTTTGTGCGCGGCGTAATCGCAGCTTCTATCAGCTTTTCGTCAATATTAAGCGTATCTTCTCGAATATCAACAAATACAGGCACGCCGCCGCGCAATACAAACGCGTTGGCAGTAGAAACAAACGTGTAAGACGGCATAATGACTTCGTCACCAGGCTGAATATTAGTAAGAATTGCAGCCATTTCTAGCGCAGCAGTGCAAGAATGGGTGATTAAGGCTTTCTGTGTACCCGTTTGGCGCTGCAACCAAGCAGAAGCTTTTGCAGTAAATGTACCGTCACCCGAAAGGTTGCCTTCATCGTGAGATTGCTTTATGTATTTAAGCTCGTTACCAGTTAGGTAGATTTTGTTAAATGGAATCATTTGGAAAATAAATTTGTTATAAAGACTAAAAATCTATTTTAAAGCATTGCTATGTTATTAGGTATAGCCTAAATAGGTCAAATAAGTATATTTGTTAACTAGTTTTTTAATTGTTAACGATGACTTAATCGCTAATCTAACTCAACCAGCTCACTGTCATTAAGCTCACTATCATTAAGCTCACTATCAATTAAATTCAAATCCATTTGCGTGCTGGCGTTGGCGGGCTTTTGTTTTTTGTTTAAATCGCCGCGCGCCGATTCTATGCGATTCAAATAAGCGGCATCTACATCGCCAGTCACATATTGACCATTAAAACAGCTGCAATCAAAATCGGCAATATCTGGGTTACTTAATTTAATGTCGTTGACTAAATCGCCTAAGTCTTGATAAATCAGCGCGTCTGCGCCAATTTCTGCACAAATTTCCTCGTCTGTTCTGCCAGTTGCTAAGAGCTCATCGCGACTGGGCATGTCAATACCATATACGTTAGGAAAGCGCACTGGCGGCGCGGCTGAAGCAAAATACACTTTGTTTGCGCCCGCGTCGCGCGCCATTTGCACAATTTGTTGCGATGTAGTGCCGCGCACAATTGAGTCATCTACTAATAAAACGTTTTTACCTTTAAATTCAATACCAATGGGATTCAATTTTTGACGAACCGATTTTTTTCGCAGCGCTTGGCCTGGCATAATAAATGTGCGGCCAATGTAGCGATTTTTAATAAAACCTTCGCGGTAATCAAGCCCTAGCGCAATGCCCACTTGCAGCGCGCTTGGGCGGCTGGTATCGGGGATTGGAATCACCACATCAATTTTTAAATGTGACCAATCGCGCTTGATTTTTTGCGCCAAACTCATACCCATGTCTAGGCGCGTTTGATACACCGAAACGCCGTCAATGACTGAATCTGGGCGCGCTAAATAAACATATTCAAAAATACAAGGGTTTAGCTTTGGGTTTTCTGCACATTGACGGCTAAAGAAATTGCCATCCATATCAATAAATACAGCTTCACCCGGCTCAACATCACGAATCATCTTAAAGCCCAGCACGTCAAGCGCAACGCTTTCTGAAGCAACAATATATTCAGTACCTTTATCAGTATCTAGCTTACCAATCACCAGTGGGCGAATGCCATTTGGGTCGCGAAAGGCCAGTAAACCAAAATTAGCAATCATAGCCACCACCGCATAAGCACCTTTGCAGCGCTTATGCACGCCAGCCACCGCGTCAAATGCCATATCGGTATTTAGTACGGCATTACGTGAGGTGTTTTCAATTTCGTGCGCCAGCACATTTAATAATACTTCAGAATCGGAGCTGGTATTAATATGACGTAAATCTTGGCGAAACATTTCAGATTTTAGTTGTTCTGAATTGGTTAAATTTCCGTTATGACCCAACACAATGCCAAAAGGTGAGTTCACATAAAAAGGTTGCGCCTCGGCCGCGCTAGAAGACCCCGCCGTGGGGTAACGCACATGACCAATTCCCACGTTGCCAATTAGGCTACGCATGTGGCGCGTTTGAAAGACATCTTTCACCAAGCCATTGTTTTTATGCATAAAAAAAGTATTGCCATCACAGGTGACAATACCCGCCGCATCTTGCCCGCGATGTTGCAATACCAGTAAACCATCGTACAGCAACTGATTGACAGGGTTTTTACCAACAATGCCTAATATTCCACACATATGGTTAACAATCCTAAAAAGTAAATACTTAAATGCTGAAAATGATGACCAAAATACCAATAATGCATCTAATTAAATTTTACGTGCTTTGCGACTGTTTGCGGCACTAGCGGTAACATTGATTTTACTAAAGCTTCTAATGGCGAGCTAAACATCGCATTAGTCCAACGCACATCTTTAGGAAAATTAGTTAAACCAGCTAAAAATACCAACACACATACTATCAGTAAACCCCGCGCAAAACCAAACATTGCGCCAATGCCGCGATTAAGCCAATTAAGGCCTATTTTATTTATGACGCCAGACAGCGCAATACATAATAAACTAGCTATAAGCAGCACCGCCAAAAACAAGATAACAAATGCCGCCAATGTTTTAAGCTGCTCGCTTGGAATTTCGGCTGGCAACAAAGGAATTAGCTGACTTGCATAAGTTTTTGCTACGTAAAAAGCTGCTAGCCAACCGGCAATTGCTAATACCTCGCGCACCGCGCCGCGCATCATACTCACGATAATTGAAATACCAATGATGAATAATACGCCGTAATCAAAACTAGTCATATCAAACAATTACCTGCAAATTATTCACCTGCAATTTTTATATTCCAACTGGCTGGCCAAAAATTAATATCCACATAATAACAATGCGCAATTATAAAAATAGCGCCCATTACTGACTGACCACCATACCAGTTAAGCCCGCGTCTTTAATATTCTCTAATGCAATTGCGGCTTCATTTCTATCTTTAAATAATTGTGTACGTAAACGTATTTTTTTGCCTTTTGCTGTGTCAATTTTTTCAGTTTGCGATTTATAGCCCAAATCGCTTAATTTGCCTTGCAATTGCTTTACATTGGCTTCATCTGAAAATACGCCAACTTGTACATAAAAACGATGCAACGCTTCACCTTTTAGTTTAGTGCTATCTTTAGGTTGCACTTCTTGTAAAGGTGTAAGTTTTGGTGGCGAAAGCTTTTCTTTTGATGCTGCGGATTCTGTGTCTGCTATTTGCGCTGCAGGCTCGCTCGGTTCTGGTTTAGATTCGGCGCCCGAATTGTGTGCGGGTTCGGTAGCAGATTCAGCAGTAGGCAATGCTTGCGTTGCAGGTTCGGCAGGCACAATGTTAGAGTCAAAATCACCAGGCACAGTTGGCGTTACTATTTGCTGCTCGCCGGGCAAGCTAATGGTAATTTTATCTTGTGGGCTAGTTGCAGCGCGGTCTTTTAAAATCATTGGCAATACAATAATCATTAATAAAACTAATGCGATGGCACCAACTAGACGGCGGCGGGCGCGCTTTTTTAAATTCAACTCTTGTTCGCCAACTGTTTCTTTTTGCATGAATTTGCCTTTAAGACTTGCGCTGCTCACATGCGCTATAAATTTAGATATTGATGTTTACAATTACAAGTGCATCTGCAACTGTGTAAAACGATCCAAAGACTATTATTCTATCATTTTTATTAGCTTCTATACAGGCTGCGGCTAGCGCAGTTGTTACGTTGGCAAACACATGCAACGGCGTTATAACGACTTGTTCATTTAGTGCAAGTTGTAAATCTATGGCTTTTGCGCCGCGCGGTGCATCAATATCGGCCACGTACCAAGCGTATATTTGCGATTTAACGGCGCTAATTACACCATTAATATCTTTATCATTCAGCATAGCAAACACGGCCAATGTTTTTCCAGTACAAGGCATGTTTTGTAAATTATGTGCGAGTGATTTGGCCGCTTGCGGGTTATGCGCAACATCTACAATGATGTGTGGATTTACACTAATTGTTTGAAAGCGACCCGCTAGACTCACATGCGTCAAACCTTGATTAATGCTGGCTTGCGAAGTAGGTAATAGCGATTGTAAATGTGTTACTGCGTGCAGCGCACTGCCTGCGTTGTTGGCTTGAAAATCACCAGTTAAACCTAAACTTGGCAACTCAATTTGCAAGTTGCCCGCGACATATTGCCAGCCTTCTGCCAATTTAGTGATTGAAAAATCTTGATTTATTAAGGCTAAATTCGCCCCAATTTTTTTAGCATACTCAAGCAAACTTTTTGGGGGATTTTCATCTCCGCAAATGGCCATTTTATGAGCGCGAAATATGCCCGCTTTTTCAAAACCAATTTTTTCACGTGTATCGCCTAAATACTCCATGTGGTCTAAATCAACCGCGGTAACAATCGCGCAGCTTGGTTCAAAGATATTGACTGCGTCCAACCTGCCGCCCAAGCCAACTTCTAAAATCACAATATCTAGCTGTTGCCGACAAAAATGCCACATGGCGGCTAGCGTACCCATCTCAAAATAAGTTAAAGCGACATTGCCGCGCGCCTCCTCAACCGCTGCAAATGCCGCGCATAAGTCATCATCTGATATGGGCTTTAAATTGATGCTAACGCGCTCGTTATACCGAACAAGGTGAGGCGATGTATAGCAGCCTACACGATAGCCTGCCGCGGTGTAAATGTGGTTTAACATCGCGCAAACCGAACCTTTGCCATTGGTGCCAGCCACGGTAATTATAGGAAAATTTGGTTTTATTGGTAACGCGTTAGCGACAGTTTGCACTCTGTCTAAACCCATGGCAATCGATTTGGGATGTAATGATTCAATATAAGCAAGCCATTGGGCTGCGCTGTTTGGCCTAGATTTGGGTTGGGGTTTTGGGGCAGTCACGGGTATTTAGCGTAAAACTAAAGCAGCTTATGCTGCTTTAGGTATTCGCATTAAATTAGATAATAAATTAGCTAATTTTTGACGCATTTCACGCCTATCGATAATCACATCGACGGCGCCATGTTCTACTAAAAATTCTGCGCGCTGAAAGCCTTCTGGCAGGGTTTCGCGTACGGTTTGCTCAATCACGCGCGGGCCTGCAAAGCCAATTAATGCGTTGGGTTCAGCAATAATAATATCGCCCAACATGGCAAAACTGGCCGATACGCCGCCCATTGTAGGGTCGGTTAAAATCGAAATATATGGTAAGCCAGCTTGCGCTAATTTAGTTAACGCTGCACTGGTTTTGGCCATTTGCATTAAGGACAATAAGCCTTCTTGCATGCGCGCGCCGCCGCTGGCCGATACGCAAATAAATGGCGCTTTGTTTTGAATTGCCGCATTTACGCCGCGCACAAAACGCTCACCCACCACAGAACCCATTGAGCCGCCCATAAATTTAAACTCAAATGCCGCTATCACCACTGGCAAACCAACAATTTTGCCCTGCATGACAATTAGCGCATCTTTCTCGCCGCCCTCTTTCTGCGCAGCTTTCATGCGATCGACATAACTTTTACTATCTTTAAATTTAAGCGGATCAACTGGCTCTACATTTGCACCAATTTCTGCGCGCTCTGTTGTTGTATC
>JAYTEL010000163.1:0-9332 GCA_043735225.1 Methylotenera sp.
GTGGGTGCTTGGCTAGAAAGCACGCGCACCGCGCGGCCATCGGCATCAATTTCTACTTGCTGAAAGCCAGTTGTGCCATGTAATTGCGTTTCGTACGACTGTTCGATTCCACTTTTGCCAATATGGTCAGAGCCTTTATAATTCGATAACAGTTCGGCATCGTCCAAATTTTTTAGATCTTTATCGTTAATGCGCGCAATATAGCCCACCATGTGCGCACCCATTTTGCCCAGTGGATATTGCCGAAACAAGCGCGATTTTAGTTCGACCCCAGGAAAGCGATAGCGATTAACGGCAAACTTGGCGGCCTCAATCTCATTCAAATGTGTGCGCAGCGCAATACTCTCAAAGTCGTGACTTTCACCCATTTGTTTATTAAACCGTTTAAGGTCACTTGGACTTACTTCGACAAATTTTGCTATTTCTGCAATGGTTGCGTCTAAATCATCTACTTTAGACGGCGTCACTTCTAGTGTGTAGACAAAAAAATTGTGCGCCAGCACCACGCCGTTTCTATCAGAAATCAAGCCACGGTTGGGCGTAATGGGCACAATTGAGATGCGATTATTTTCGGCCAGCGTTTGGTAATAATCATAGCGCTTAATTTGCAAATAATAAAAACGCGCTGCCAATACACAAAATGCAAGCAAAACCAAAAGCCCTAGCACAGCCAAGCGCAATTTAAAATTGTGCTGCTCGTTTTGGTAGTTTTTAAGTTCGCGGCTAGATTTCATTTACTGTAATTCATTAACTGGATTTCATAGGCTTAAAGCGTAAACGCGCTAATTGGTTTTAGGACGCGTTAAGCCGCCAAATAGTAATATCAGTAGCTGCCACAACAACAGCCCGGTGATAACTGGCCAAAAATAGGTTAGTCCAGGGTTTTCGTTGCCTTCAAATAATTTTAATAGCAACATAAGCACGCGCTCTACAATTAGTAATGCTGCCACATAGCCAGACAATTGCCAGGTGTTAAACAGCACCAATCTGCGCTGATAACTTAATGCGATAAATGCGGTGATGCTAAAACTAAGCGCATGTTGCCCTAATAAACTACCTGTTGCTAAATCAACTAGCAAGCCCGCAAACCAAGCGGTGCCAACGTTGCACAGATTTGGCGCGCGTAATAGCCAATATAAAATCACTACCAGCATAAAATCGGGCCTGTAAATCACGCCTTGCCCAACCCAAGGAAAAAGCTGACACAATAATGCCACCAATAAGCTTAAATAAACACTGAAAAGGCTACTGCGGCGCATTGGCTTTAGCTCTATTTTTTATAGTTTTTTGCTGATTATTTTTTTGGTTTTTAATTTGCGGTGCTGCATTTTGCTCGGCCGGTAATTGGTTTGTTGCTGCGGCTTCTGGCGCAGGCACCTTGCTTTCTAGCGGTTCTGGCAATGCGAGCAATAATAATTGTAGATGATTATTGACTTCGGCTACTGGCGTGCTGACAATTTTGGCAAACGGTGATTCTGGATTTTGTTGTATTTTTGTGACAATCGCCACCGCCAAACCTGCTGGATAAACACCGTCCATGCCAGATGTAACGAGTTTATCGCCCACTTTAATATCTACATTGGTGGGCAAATAAGGAATATCTAGCGTGTTATTGCCTTCACCAAAAGCAATCGCGCGCAGTTGATTGCGCTCAATTTGAATCGGAATCGACAGTTCTTTGTCGGTAATCAAAGTCACCTCGCTGGTAAACGGGTAAACGCGCGTCACTTGACCAATCACGCCTTTAGAATCCACCACCGCTTGGCCCGCTTTAATATTGTGTTGACTACCGCGATTAACTACCACAGTGTGCGTAAACGGATCGCGACCCATGTGTGAAATTTCGCCCAATATCGCTTTAGGGTGAATAGGAATATTGCCATTTAACATGCTGCGAAGATGGGAATTTTCGGCTTCGATGGTGTTAAGCCGCTGCAGCAAGACTTTTTGCTCAAATGCTTGCTCTTTGAGCGCGTAATTTTCTTGTACTAAAGCATTGTGCGCAGAAAAATACTTTTGTAAATCGCGCGCCCATTCACTGGGCGCATTTGCAACCACTTCTAAAGGATGAAGCGCAGCAATAAAAGCTTGGCGTACTTGTGAAAGATAATTAAGTCGTGCATCAACTGCCATAATGCTGACAGAAAGCGCACAGAAGAAAACCATGCGCGAGAATGCGCTGGGACCGCGAACAAAAAAAGCAGGAGTTTGTTGTGCTTCTAGCTTTTGATGGACGCCTTTAAGCATGCCAACAATTTAGATTGTAAAGCGCATGTTTACTCATACGCAAACACATTGCCCAGTTTATCCATTTCTTCTAAAGCACGGCCACAGCCGCGCGCCACGCAAGTTAGTGGGTCTTCGGCCACAATCACAGGTAAACCTGTTTCCTCTACTAACAATCTGTCTAAATCGCGCAGTAGCGCACCGCCGCCCGTTAGCACCATGCCTTTTTCGGCAATATCTGCGCCTAATTCTGGCGGGGTTTGTTCTAATGCCGATTTTACTGCGCCTACAATTGAATTAAGCGGCTCGGTCAATGCTTCTAAAATCTCATTACTTGAAATAGTAAATTTGCGCGGCAAGCCTTCTGCTAAGTTGCGGCCGGTTACCTCCATTTCTAATACTTCGCTTCCTGGAAAAGCCGAGCCAATTTTCTTTTTGATAGCTTCGGCAGTAGGCTCAGAAATTTGCATGCCATAGTTACGGCGAATGTAATCGATAATGGCTTGGTCGAATTTATCGCCGCCCACGCGCTCACTTTTGGCGTACACAATGCCGCCGAGTGAAATAACGCCCACTTCTGTTGTGCCGCCGCCAATATCCACCACCATGCTGCCGGTTGCTTCTGCAACTGGCATATCGGCGCCAATAGCGGCTGCCATTGGTTCTTCAATTAAAAATACTTGTTTTGCGCCCGCACGCTCAGCCGATTCTTTAATGGCGCGGCGCTCAACTTGGGTAGAGCCAACTGGCACGCAAATGATAATGCGCGGGCTGGGCGAAAACCAACGTGCATCATGCACTTTGCGAATAAAGTATTTCAGCATTTGTTCGGTAATGGTAAAGTCAGCAATCACGCCATCTTTCATTGGGCGAATGGCTTGTATGTTTGCTGGTGCGCGGCCTAGCATGCCTTTGGCATCGGTGCCAACGGCCAATAATACTTTTTTACCGCCAGGGCCACCTTCGGTACGAATCGCCACAACCGACGGCTCATCTAGCACAATGCCTCTACCACGCGCGTAAATTAGCGTGTTGGCGGTGCCTAAATCGATTGCTAAATCATTTGAAAAGTAACTATTGATGAAACCAAGCATATTATTTATCCTGTGCGTTGCTAAATTGTCGCATTGTATTAATGCGCGCTTTCTATAAATGCGCACTTTAAAACCAAGGTATAATAACGTATATTGCTGCAAATATTAAGCGGTGCTTACACATTGTTACAAACAAATTAGCCGTTTGTTGCATAAATTGGCACGATGTTACAAACAAACTTTACAATTATCTTATGACACTCAATATTACTGATATTAAACGCATTGCGCATCTGGCGCGCATTGAAATAAATGATACAGAAGCTGGCCTCACACTTACTAAATTAACTGGCATTTTAACTTTGATCGAGCAAATGCAAGCGGTGGATACCACGGGTATTGTGCCAATGTCGCATTCTCAAGATCTTGTACAACGTTTACGCGACGATGTGGTGACAGCAACGAATATGCGAGAGGCGTTTCAAGCCAATTCGCCAATGCTTGGTAACAGATCAACCGAAAAAGCAATAGATAGCGGATTGTATTTAGTGCCCAAAGTAATAGATTAAACCAGTAATTGAGTAATCCAGAAATAAATAAATCATGATTAATAATAGCCTTAAAACGTTAAGCCAAATGCTGGCTAACAAAGAAATCTCCAGCGTTGAGATGACGCAAACTTTCTTAAACCGTATTAACAAATACAACCCCTGCATTAACGCTTATATAGCGCTGGATGCCGATAAAACCTTAGCGCAGGCCAAAGCTGCCGATGCGCGCATTGCTGCTGGAAACGCTGCGCCGCTGACAGGCATTCCATTTGCACAAAAAGATATTTTTTGCGCGAAAGGCTGGCAAACCACTTGCGGATCGAAAATGCTGGCGAATTTTATTGCGCCGTATGATGCGCATGTCATTTCGCAGTTTAACGCGGCGGGCGCGGTCAATTTGGGCAAAACTAATATGGATGAATTTGCCATGGGTTCATCCAACGAAACCAGTTATTTTGGCGGCGTTAAAAATCCGTGGGATTTTGATTGTGTGCCAGGTGGCAGCAGCGGCGGCGCGGCGGCGGCAGTAGCAGCGCGGCTGTGCGCGGCGGCGACTGGTACAGATACGGGCGGCTCTATTCGTCAGCCTGCGTCACTTTGTGGCTTTTCAGGCTTAAAGCCGACGTATGGCTTGGTTTCGCGTTACGGCATGATTGCCTTTGCATCATCACTCGACCAAGCCGGCCCAATGGCGAAAAGCGCCGAAGATTGCGCACTAATGCTAAACGTGATGGCAGGCTTTGACGAGCGCGATTCCACTAGTTTAAATCACCCCATCGAGGATTACGCGCGCGGCTTAAGTAAAATGCAAGGCGCGCAACCACTAAAAGGTTTAAAAATTGGCCTGCCAAAAGAGTTTTTTGGCGATGGCTTAGATGCAAATGTGGCTAAAATTGTGCAAGATGCGATTGCAGAATACAAAAAACTAGGTGCAGAAATAGTCGATATTTCACTGCCGAACAGTCACTTATCAATTCCTGTTTACTATGTACTAGCGCCTGCAGAAGCCAGCTCAAATTTATCGCGCTATGATGGCGTGCGTTACGGTCACCGCGCGGCAGAATATTCTGACTTAAACGATATGTACATGAAAAGCCGCAATGAGGGTTTTGGCGCAGAGGTGAAACGCCGTATTTTAATTGGCACCTATGTGCTAAGTGCAGGTTATTACGATGCCTATTATCTTAAAGCCCAGCAGATTCGACGTCTTATTGCCGACGATTTCGTTCAGGCATTTAAAAAATGTGACATTATTATGGGGCCAACTGCGCCCTCTACAGCATTTAAAGCGGGCGAAAAAGCGGATGACCCAATCGCCATGTATTTGCAAGATGTCTATACCATCGCCACCAATTTAGCGGGTTTGCCAGGCATGAGTATTCCAGCAGGTTTCTCAAACGGCTTACCTGTGGGCTTACAACTAATGGGCAATTATTTTGATGAAGCGCGCATGTTAGATGTAGCGCATGCGTATCAACAAGTGACAGATTGGCATACCATTATTCCAAATTTGGACAAGCCAAACTTAGCAATGCCAGAAGGGCAAGCATAATGGAATGGGAAGTCGTTATTGGGTTAGAAACGCATACTCAACTTAAAACGCACACTAAAATTTTTAGTGGCGCATCTATTCAATATGGCGCCGCGCCAAACACGCAAGCCGACGAAGTCAGTACTGCCCTGCCAGGTGTATTGCCAGTACTTAACCGCCAAGCGGTGGAATGTGCGATTAAATTTGGGCTAGCGATTAATGCTGAAATACCGGCAAGAAGCGTATTTTCGCGCAAAAATTACTTTTATCCCGATTTGCCTAAAGGTTACCAAATTAGCCAATTTGAGTTGCCTGTTGTCGGCAAAGGCGCAGTTACCATTCAAGTGCCAGCCGTTGGCAAAAACGCTGCTTTTGAGAAAGTGATTAACATTACTCGCGCGCATTTAGAAGAAGATGCAGGTAAATCAAGCCATGATTTAAAATCTGGTGGCGTGGTAGAAGGCATGAGCGGCATTGATTTAAACCGTGCAGGCACGCCTTTGCTGGAGATTGTCACCGAGCCCGATATGCGCAGCGCTGCGGAGGCGGTGGCCTATGCTAAAAAATTGCACGAGCTGGTGCAATGGATTGACATTTGTGATGGCAACATGCAAGAAGGCAGTTTTAGGTGTGACGTGAATGTTTCGGTGCGCCCAAAAGGCACAGAAAAGCTTGGCACACGGCGCGAAATTAAAAATTTAAACTCGTTTAAATTTATGACCCAAGCCATTGAATATGAGACGCGCTGGCAGATAGAAACGCTAGAAGACGGCGGCAAAATTCAACAAGCAACGGTGCTATTTAACCCCGATACGGGCGAAACTAAAGCGATGCGCAGCAAAGAGGAGGCGAATGACTATCGCTATTTTCCTGACCCTGATTTATTACCGCTAGAAGTCACTGTGGCCGATAAAGCCCGCGTGCAAGCCACCATGCCAGAATTGCCAGAAGCCATGAAAGCGCGCTTTGAAGCGGAGTTTGCTTTAAGTAATTATGACGCGGCAAGCTTAACGTCCAGTCGTGATGTAGCTGATTATTTTGTAGAAACAGTCAAACAGGGCGTAGAAGCAAAACCTGCTGCCAACTGGATTTTAGGTACATTAACGGCAAAATTAAATACAGAATCAAACGCCGAGCATAAATCGATGGCCTGCAGCCCAGTATCTGCGCCGCATCTGGCGGCATTGCTTAAAAGAGTTGCAGACAATACAATTTCTAATAATGCTGCAAAACAAGTATTTGATGCAATGTGGGTAGGTGAAAATGGCGGCGATGTGGACGCTATTATCGCCGCAAAAGGCTTAAAACAAGATTCAGACAGCGGTGCTATTGAAGCGATTATTGATGAAGTGTTAATTGCAAACCCCGCCATGGTTGAAGAGTTTAAATCAGGCAAAGAAAAAGCCTTTAACGCGCTAGTCGGCCAAGCCATGAAAGCGTCAAAAGGCAAAGCGAACCCAGCGCAGGTGAATCAGATACTCAAGAAAAAGCTGACAGCTTAAACCCGTAGTTGGATAAAAATAGGTTAAAAGCGCTTACTTATTATCGATACGCAATTTTTCAACCGCTATTTTTTCAACAGGTGCTTCTGCAGCAGGCGCTGCAACTGGCGCGGCTTCAACTGGTGCGACTGGTTGTTTTAATATTAAATAACGTGCCTTGTCTTGGGTATAGTTTTGATTGGTTTGTTCCATTTCAAGCTTGCGCGCCACCATTTGTTTATCAAGAATATTAGCACTTGCAATTGCATCTTTAAATTCTTTATCTAAATTTGCAGGCAGCGGTTTATTGCGCTTTTTAAAGCTATCCGCAGTTGCATTGTTGCGGGCAATACGTGCGGCAAGGTTTTCTTTTTGCGAGGCTAAACTCGTCAACGCGGCCTTATTCATTTCTAAACTACGGTCACGCGCTAAGTCAATTTCACTTGCGCTGGTGTAAGAGGCTAACAAAATTTTATCTTTGCGATCTTGATTGCCTTGTTGTAAATCTTGATTATTGATTTTTTTAACCGTGTAGTCATTTTTTTTCACCACTTGACCGCGCTTATTCATCTCAACATTGCTTTTACTTTCTTCAAAGCTGGGTGGGCGATCACCGTAATGCGTAACGCCTTGTTTATCCACCCATTTTAGAATTTTTGTGTCGGCAGATGTCGTGCCAGAAGCAACTAATACATTCAACAATAACGTCCAAAAGAATATTTTCATTTTTTACCTAAATTTACTTATCACACATTCACTTAATACACATTTACTCAACACAAATGCACTGTGCTTAAACGTGCTTAAACGTACTTAAATGACGCCATATTGTTGGCGATACGCATTAATATTAAGCAAATGCTGTGCCATATCTTGTTGATTTGACACGTATTGTAATAAATCGTCCAAATTAGCGATGGCGCAAACGGGTATGTGATTACTTTGCACTACTTCTTGCACGGCCGATAATTCGCCTAAGCCTTTTTCTTGCCGATCGAGTGCAATCGCCACCCCGCAAGGCGTAGCGCCATGCTGCCTAATTAAATCGACAGATTCGCGCACCGATGTGCCTGCCGAAATGACGTCATCGATAATGAGTACGCGGCCGCTTAACGGTGCGCCAACTAGCACGCCGCCTTCGCCGTGGTCTTTAGCCTCTTTACGGTTGTATGCGAAAGGCACATTGTGACCATTTTTGGCAAGCGCAATAGCAATGCTTGCCACTAAAGTAATGCCTTTATAAGCAGGCCCAAACAACATATCGTACGCAATGCCTGATTTTTGGATGCTTTGGGCGTAGAATTCGCCCAACTTAAGTAAGCTAATACCATCGTTAAAAAGCCCCGCATTAAAAAAATACGGGCTTAGGCGGCCAGCTTTGGTTTTAAAATCACCAAATTTAAGCACATTTTTTTGCACAGAAAAAGCGATAAAGTCTTGGCTTAAGTTTTGCATAACAATTTACATGGGAACAAGATATGCGCATTATAACTGCGAATTTAAACGGAATACGCTCAGCCGCTAATAAGGGTTTTTTTAATTGGCTGCAAACCACCAATGCCGATGTGGTTTGTTTGCAAGAATTAAAAGCGCAAGCGGCGGACATGACGGCAGAAATGCTGGCAGCCCTACCCAGCGGCATGCCTGCCTCAAAAGGTTATTATGGCTATTTTCATTATGCCCAAAAGAAGGGTTACAGCGGCGTAGGCATTTACTCAAAAGTCAAGCCAGATGCGGTAATTGAGGGTTTAGGCCATCTAAATAGCGATATGGCGGATATTGACAGCGAAGGTCGCTATATCGAATGTCAATTCGGAAATTTAAGCGTGATTTCGCTTTATTTACCCAGTGGTTCGAGCGGTGAAGAGCGTCAAGCGTTTAAGTTTAGCGTGCTAAAACGCATTATGCCGCACTTGGAGGCGCTAAAAGCTAGCGGACGCGATGTGCTAGTGTGCGGCGACGTGAATATTGCACATCAAGAAATTGACTTAAAAAACTATAAAGGCAACAAAAAAAATTCAGGCTTTTTGCCAGAAGAGCGCGCTTGGTTAAGTGATTTGTACGCGCGCGTAGGTTGGGTAGATGTGTACCGTAGTTTGCATCCAAACACCACAGACGATTGCTACACGTGGTGGAGCAATCGCGGCGCGGCGTATGAAAAAAATGTTGGTTGGCGGCTAGATTACCAAATTGCCACACCAGCATTGGCCAAAAAAGCCGTTGCGTCAACAATTTATAAACTTGAGCGTTTTAGTGACCACGCGCCATTTGTTGTGGATTATCAATAAGTTGGGTTAAACTTAGCGCTAATTACATCACAGCATTAATTTTATCTAGGCGTTTAATAAAGAATTTTATTTTGCCACAAAAAAATCATCTTAATCAAACAGTCATCACGCTATTGCTTGCGACTGCATTAGTTGCAAACACAGCGGTTGCGGCAGAAGACTTGTCCGTTCGGCGTCATCACACCAGCATTGATAATTCCAATGACAGCGTGGTGCCGTCC
>JAYTEL010000164.1:0-11277 GCA_043735225.1 Methylotenera sp.
CTCCATCAGCGCGGCGTGATATTCGTAAAACGCGCGGCGATTGTCATCCATCAATGCGTTGTTATTCCAAGCTTCAGGAATCAACATCATCATGGCGTGTGGCAAGCTGTAGCCACCCGCAACCAACAGTTCTAAACAATTATCAAAGCAAGCTGAATCAGATTGATTCTCGGCAATTAGCGGCCAAAGCTTATCTAAATCTTCGCCAATAATGGCTGATTTCATGGTCTCGTGGCGCGCCGCCATCCAATTGACGTTACCTTGCACGGTGTTAATTTCACCATTGTGCGCAATCATGCGAAAAGGATGCGCAAGATCCCATGCGGGGAACGTATTGGTAGAAAAGCGTTGATGCACCAAAGCAAGCGCAGAAACAACTGTTTCGTTAGTTAAATCGGTATAGTAAATACCCACTTCGTTGGCTAATAACATGCCTTTGTAAATGATGGTACGGCTTGATAGTGAGGGAATGTAAAACGTTGCTTTATCTTGAATGAGTAGAGCGCGAACTGCATGTTCAATACGTTTACGAATCACAAAGCATTTGCGCTCAAACTGATTTGAATCGAAATTTGTGCGCTCACTGGCAAGACTGCCAATAAAAACTTGACGCATCACAGGTTCAACGTCTCTTGCAGCCTCAGCAATATTGCTGTTATTTACTGGCACGTCGCGCCAGCCGAGTAGGGCTTGATTTTCTTCTAAAATAATCTTAGCAATTAAAGCTTCAACTGCCCCGCGGTTTTGTGCATCTTGCGGCAAAAACAAATTACCCACTGCATACTGCCCAGCTTCGGGTAAATTGATATTAAGTTTTGTCGCCTCGCCGCGCATAAATGCATCTGGCAATTGCATCAATAAGCCCGCGCCATCGCCCAATTTTGGATCGTATCCAGTCGCGCCGCGGTGGGTTAAATTTGTTAATAACTGCAAACCCTGGGCAACAATTTGATGGCTTTTTTTACCTTTTATGTGCGCGACAAAACCGACCCCACAACCGTCTTTTTCATTACGTTTATTGTATAAACCTTGATTTTTAGGTGTGTGCATAGGCGCTTGTATAATTTCTTGCTTAATTGCTTGATTATTTGGTTGAATTACTTGCATATTTAGCCACGTACAAAGATTTTAGCGGAACCTATAATAGTAACTTTAAATACGTGTAAGTTCAATCGTTTAAGCTGTTTTTAATTGACATTTAGGTTTTAAATCGGGCCGTTAAATTCAAATATAACAGATATGAGATTGACATCTCAAATGATAATGATTATCATTTGTATATACTTTATATTTTGTAAGGGTTTAATCATGCGCAGCAATTTATGTGACAAAATCGAATTAGCCAGCGGCTTAGGCGTGCGGCTGTTATTTTGCAAGAAATGCCAAGTAGTTGAGATGGAAATTGGGGCAATCTCGCTGAAACTTAGCCCTGATATGATTCAGCGTTTGGCCAATATTATGATGAAAGCAAGCCTTAAGCTAGACCATGTAATTGCTATGAATAAAAAATCTGCTTTTGTCCAGCTGCAATTAATACATTAGCCAATTATCAATTAGTAAGCCCAGTAAATGCTTTTTTAGCGGCTGTAATTGTATTTGCAACGTCATCATCTGAATGTGCAGCAGATACAAATCCTGCCTCAAATGCGCTGGGGCCAAGGTAAATGCCACTATCTAACATACTGTGAAAAAATTGATTAAAGTGTATTTTATTATTATTTGCCATAATTTCGGCATAACTTGTTGGGCATTTTTCACTGAAATACAACCCAAACATGCCGCCTACATTTTGCGCGCTAAATGTTACATTTGACTCTTTAGCCGCCTGCATTAAGCCATCCATTAATTTTTTGGTTTGTGTACCTAATTTTAAATGAAAGTCTTTTTCTTGAATCAATTTTATGGTCGCCAAGCCTGCCGATACCGCCACAGGGTTGCCTGACAATGTGCCGGCTTGATACACTTTGCCAAGTGGCGCCAAGCATTGCATGATGTCTTTTCGCCCACCAAACGCGCCAACAGGCAAGCCGCCGCCAATTACTTTGCCTAAGGTTGTCATATCTGGCATGATATTATACAGCGCCTGTGCGCCGCCCAAAGCCACGCGAAAACCCGTCATTACTTCATCAAAAATCAACACTGCGCCGTGTTTAGTACAAAGCGCGCGCAAAGTTTGTAAAAACTCCATTTTTGGCACAATTAAATTCATATTGCCAACCACTGGTTCTATAATTACGCAGGCTATTTCATCGCCCGTTTGGTTAAACAAATCTTCTAATTGCTGCGTGTTATTATATTCTAATGTTAAGGTGTGAGCGGCTACACTCGCTGGCACGCCGCCCGAATCAGGCTCGCCAAACGTGAGTAAACCAGAACCCGCTTTAACCAATAAACCATCTGAATGGCCATGATAACATCCTTCAAACTTCACTATTTTATCGCGCCCCGTAAAACCGCGCGCGGTGCGAATCGCGCTCATCGTCGCCTCAGTGCCGCTACTATTTAAGCGCACTTGCTCCATACTTGGTACAAGTTTATTAATCAGCTCGGCCATTTCCAGCTCTAAACCAGTCGGCGCACCAAAACTCAAACTATTAGCAGCAGCCGCTTGCACCGCCGCAATCACCTCAGGATGCGCATGCCCAACAATCATCGGCCCCCAACTATTAATGTAATCGATATACTCTTTTCCATCCACATCCCACAGTTTGCTACCCAAGCCTTTTTTAAAGAAAACAGGCGTGCCGCCCACGCTACGAAACGCGCGAACTGGTGAGTTCACACCGCCTGGAATAAGTTGTTGAGATTTATCGAATAAGATTTGATTAAGTGAGGTCATGGTTTACTGTTTAGTGACTTAATGGTTTAAGAAAATAATTTGGAAAATTGTTGAGAGGCTAATTTTACGTCATTTGTGTCGAAAATAGCATTTATCACAGCAATTGTGCTAGCGCCTGCGGTGATGACTTGTGCTGCATTTTTTAACGTAATACCGCCAATGGCGACGACTGGAATATTAAGTTCTGTTTTTGCGCGGGTGAACAGACTTAAGTCTGCAACTGGTGCGTTTGGCTTGGTGAGGCTTGCGAAACATGCGCCAAAAGCCACGTAATTTGCGCCTATTTGTTGTGCGCTTTGTGCCAAATCCAAACGGTTGTAGCAGGATGCGCCTAAAATTTTGTCTTTACCAAGTTTTGCTCTAACATCCGCTAAATTGCCGTCATCTGCACCTATATGTACGCCATCTGCATCTAACAATAAACAAATATTTACTGAATCATTAATAATTAATGGCACCTTGTATTGACGGCACAATAGTAATAAAGCGCGCGCTTGTTGGGTTTGCAGCTTGTGATTGGCGGCTTTGTTGCGATATTGCAGCATACTAATGCCACCTTGAAGCGCGGCCTCTACTTTTTCTAATAGCTCATCAGTATCGGCCAAATCAGGCGTTATTGCATACAAACCTTTAATCATGTTAATTTTTAAAATTGCTAATGCTGAATAAATGGTGATTTGTCATTATTGTTGCCGTTTTCTTTAGATTCTTCATCTTCTTCGCGCGCCCAAAAAAAGCGATCAGGAATAAACTGTCCCATCCCTGGACGAAAAGCATTTTTAAGCGTTTGCCACGTGTATTCTTGCGCCTCAACAATCGCTTCCTCCATACTTAAACCATGTGCTAAGCAGGCGGCGATCGCGCTCGTCAAGGTACAGCCAGAGCCG
Organism: Methylotenera sp.; assembly: GCA_043735225.1. Lineage (GTDB taxonomy): Bacteria > Pseudomonadota > Gammaproteobacteria > Burkholderiales > Methylophilaceae > Methylotenera_A. Next base: position 3,727 of record JAYTEL010000164.1, read on the forward strand.
TGATAACTGCCGATTAATCGCTCCCAATGATAGGCCTTAATAAGGCCGCCAGCGCCAGTTGCGCTGGTGCCATATAGCGAATTAACCACATCAATACTACGTTCATGCGTGCCTGTTATCAGCACATATTCGCAGCCCATTTCTAGCAAGCGCATTGCAGACTCATCTAACGAGGTATGCTGAATTTCATCTATATCATCATAAAACGCCAAGCGGCGCGCTTCTAAACTATTGGGCGTAATTAGCGTCGCCTGTGGAAATAACAATTCGCACATAGCCGCTTGCATCTCTTCATTCGCCAGCTCATCGCCGCGGCCAGAGCTTAATATTGGGTCGATAATCAGCGGCACATCTGGGTAATCGGCCACAATTTCGGCAATCACTGCAATATTTTCTACGCTACCTAAAAGCCCAAGTTTAAATGCAGCAATTTGCACATCTTCTAAAATAATGCGCGCTTGGTCATTAATTAAATCTGCGTCAAGCGCCATTACGCTTTCTACGCCCACCGTATCTTGCACGGTAATGCCCGTAACAACCGATAGCGGATGGCAACCAATACTAGCTAGCGCCAATATATCGGCCTGCAGTCCCGCGCCGCAGCTAGGGTCGGTTGCGGCAAAGGTTAAAACAATTGGTGGTGTTGGTGTCATGCATAATCTTTCTTAAATTCTTTTAATCGGCTGGCGGTAATCATGCCTGCATATCAAATTTAATATGCCAATTTTCTACTATTAAGCAGCGCTGCTACTTTATAGTATTGTGTAAATAAGCATATTACTTGGTTTTCAGTTGGACGAGCATTTGCGGGTAATTATCTTAAAGATAAAAAAGATAAAAAAGATAAAAAAGATTTCTTTTTGTTAAGAGTTTAAAAAAAGTTGTTGAAGCGGCGGCATACTAGGCCATCAATGATTCTTGATCCAACTTGAAAAGCCAGATTTTTCTAAAAGTATCATGTGCGGCACGGTTAAAGCGGCTAGCGTTACAAACACCAGTTTAATTAAGTTTGCATCAAGTAACAATGGAGTGATATTAACCCAAACAATCACCATCACAACAAAAACAATTAGTGTAGGAATAGTCAACGCTGTAAATATTGTTATTTTTGACGTATGTGTCAGAAAATTTATGCTTCTAAGTAAATGCCTTAAGCTATGCATTGCACAAAAATAAACAGTAAACGCTAAAAGGGGTGGCGTAAAAATGGCAAGTACGATGATGCCAGAGATCTCTAAACAGCTGACTATATTTGTACGGCTTAATTGAACAATCATAATCAAAAGGCCTGCCAGCCACAAAAATGCAATGTAATGGCTAGCGGTCACTATTCGTTTAGCATGTTCAATATCTACTAAATATGCATATAACCGCGCTAGCTCAGAGGCATGTAACAGCGCAGGTAAAAAAATGATGATGCCGCCGTACATAATACGGCTTAATTTGGGCGTACCCGCAACTAAGTCATCTGCAAAATGGGCGATTGATATAACTAAAAAACACAGCAAAGATAAAGTGGGTGCAAGTAGCCAAAACGTTATAACAACAACGGAAACTATTAAATAATTAAATACAAATTTTGGCCATTTTTTTAACTGGCTTAAATTAAACAATTTTTTTGCAAAAAGTGTATCAAGCGCCCCATGTGGCATGCCAAATATGACGATAAGTAGCACTAAAAACATAAGGTTAAAATTGTCGTCAAAATTACTTATAAATAAGCTTAGACCAGTAATCACTACCGCTAAAACGCTAAAAGCAATGCCATGAATATTAATAAGTGTTTTCAGCGGCATAAATATTCACTTTTTTATAAAATGAAATGAGCAGTTGCCTTAAAAAAGGCGTAGCAGGCAACGCTAAAATAATAGCCAAATAATCTGTTAATTTGGCTTGATCGCTTAAAAATCTAATTAATTTAGATGTATTAGATTGCTGAAAAAGCGATAAAAAAAGTTTTGGTGCTAGCTCTGGTTGCGCACGAATAAGCTGCAAAAAAAGTTTATCCATTGATAATTGCATCAATGAATCAGGCGGATGACCTATTGGATACTGCGTTTGGTAAATGGTTTTTGCACATAAATCTGCCCAGCGCTGTATGCGCTGAAACGCATAACCAGTGCTTGGCCTAGCAGCACCCGTAAACAAGCCCACTTTAATATAAGATTTATCTTGGTTGCTTTGTTGGTAGTTATCAAGGCCGTTAGATTGTGGTTTATAACCCATCGGTAAAATGCCATGCTCAGACCTAATTATTGTGTATGGCTGATTAGACGTATATTGCTTAATCGCTTCATCTAGATTAAATGCTAAGTTTTCTTGCGTTACTGGATGCGTTGAAAATACAGTTGTTTCAATCAGTGCTTTGGTTGTTGATGTGGGTAAAACATAGTTAAAGCAAACGCGCGTCTTATCATTTTTATCAAAATCCATTAACGTTGCAATATTTGGGTTAAAAACTGCATGTGCACATGCTATTTCCAGCCCATAAAAAGATTGCCAAAGAATAGCGTCGCCATATTGCGGTGTTTTAGCGGGCCTAGTGTCAACAATAAATGTAGTTGTATAGTGGTTATTATTACTAATAAGCTGCCAGCAATCATCGATTTTATTGGGTATTGCCGCAACAGTCTCACTAAAATGGATTTCAATTTTTTTGTTTTTGGCAATTACTTGCAGCGCATGTTGATAGAAAATTTCGGCGGCCAGCATTTGGTATGGCGTGTCTTTACAATCTACATTAACGTCGCCCAGCGCACTTTTAATTGTTACCGTTTGCCAATTGTGGTTAACTAAATGTTTTAAATACGCGTTCGATGTGCCCCAAAAACACCATGTCCTGTCATTAACATAATGCGCGCGCTTTTCAATAATTAACACTTTTGGGCAAAGCGCTCCTTGCTCACTTAATCGCATAGCAAGGCTAAGCCCAGCGCAGCCGCCACCCAAAATAATTAAATCATAATTAGTTTGCATGGGTATAAGGTAGGGCTTTTAAAGAATGGTGCAAATTTTTATCATGAAATTTTGTAGCGCTCCAAAATTTAACTGTTAATGATGCAGTCAAAAATGTTTTAAAACTTAATATCAGTTTATCTTTTTTTGATAACATTGCTCTTTTTTGCCAATAACGATAGCGCTGTTTTTGTAACTTTACGCCGATTGCTTGGTATAACTTACTGGCAATTAAAATGCCTGCTCTGGCGCGAAGCGATATAAAAGGCAAGCCAGCATTACCGCTTTTGTAATAACTATCTGCAAGGCCTAATAAACTAACCAATGCCGCATTTAATTGTGGATGAATGGATTGCTTGGGAGAGATTAATTCAGCTGGTTGCAAATTTCCAACCATGGTTTCAGGTAGGTAACGCCGTCCCATCAATGCATCATCGCGCACATCTCGGCAAATATTTGTTAGCTGCATGGCAATTCCAAGGTCAATTGCAAAAGGCAAAGCCTTGTTATCCTTAATATCTAACACTTTACACATCATTAAACCTACCGTGCCTGCCACTTGATAACAGTATTGCAACAACTCGTCTACATCGCGCATTCTCACTTTTGATAAATCCGAATACACGCCATTGATTAACTCTAAAACGATTGCGTTTTCAATATTACACTCATTAAAAAGTTGTAGTGCGTCTACAACAACCAAGTCGGTTGACTGACCTTTATTTATGTCATCAATTAACTTTTTTAGATTTTTTTTAGCCAAGCTTACGCTAACAGCTTCGTCCGCTAAATCGTCAATATAGCGGCAGAATTGATAAAGCCTTGTAGCGCGCTGAGCATGGCGTTTACTCAATAATAAGCTGGCCCAATAAAAAGTTTTACCTTTTTTGGCAAGTAACTTACGTGCATCGGTAAAATCCATTTTAGCTGGCTTTATGCACGTGCTTTTATGTGCATTAATTAACATCTTAAACGCTTGCATTTGGAATCAGATTATCGATTACTTTTGCTGAACATAATACGCCAGGCAAACCAGCGCCAGGGTGTGTGCCCGCGCCCACTAGATAAAGATTGTTGATATCTTCAGCTTTGTTATGAAAACGAAACCAAGCAGATTGCCTAAATAAAGGCGCGATAGAAAAGCCTGCGCCGTGTGTGCTTAGATAATTAAATTTAAAATCTGCCGGGGACATAAAAAAATCCTCAACAATACAAGCTTGTAGCCCCGGCAAAATAGTTTGATCAAGTGCTTGCACGATTCTATCTTTTAATAAGCTGCCCTCAATAGACCAATCAACGTCTGCCTTTAGATTGGGAACTGGGCAAAGCACATAAAAACTATCGCAGCCTGCAGGCGCAAAGCTTATATCAGTGGCTGTTGGGCGATGCAAATATAAGGAAAAATCGTCAGGCAATTTTTTTGTATTAAAAATATCACGTAGCAACTCCTCGTATCTGGCGCCCATCCAAATGGTGTGATGTGCAACCTGTGGATAAGTTTTTGTGGTGCCAAAGTAAATAACAAAAAGCCCCATTGAATAATGCGCTGTTTTGAGTTTAAGCTTGGCTGATCTGGCCACATCTTTTTTATTTAGCATATGCTCATAAAGATGAGTGGCGTCTGCGTTGGCAACGATAATATCTGCAATTAATGTACGCCCATCTTCCAGCACCACGCCATTTGCCGCGCCATTTTGCACGGTTATTTTTGTTACAGTGGTATTAAGCTGTATTTTTATGCCTTGCCTTTGCATAAGATTACCAAGCGCTGTGGTAATTGCTCCTGTCCCCCCCATTGCAAAATGTACGCCATACGCTCTTTCTAGGTAATGAATCAGGCCGTAAATGCTGGTGGTATTAAAGGGGTTGCCGCCCACTAATAGCGGTTGAATAGAAAATGCTTGGCGTAATTTAGGATTTTTTAAATATTGACATACCATTTGCCAAACACTTTGGTAGCTTTTTAAGAAAATTAGCCTTGGAATTAAGCTGATCATGGTGCTAAAGCGATGAAATGTAACCGACGAAAGTTGGGTAAAAGCAATATCAAAAATGCGCTCTGAATGCGCTAAAAGTTTTAAATAACCAGCTTGATCCTTGGGTTCTACTTTTGCTATTTCTGCCAAAGTTTCGTCTAAACTTCCGCCATAATCAAAGGTAGTTTTATCTGCAAAATAAAACCTGTACCACGGTTTTAAAGGCACTAAATGAATATGGTCTGCAAGCTTTTCACCAAAAAGTGCAAAAAGTTCTTCAAATAAAAACGGTGCGGTAATCACGGTTGGGCCAGCATCATGCACAAAACCGTTTCTTTTAAATACTTGCGCACGCCCGCCAAGCATTGGGCTGCGGTCAATAATGCTAACTGTATAACCTTTTGCGCGTAATCTAAGTGCTGCTGCAATACCGCCAAAACCTGAGCCAATTACAATGGCATGCATAGACAATCCATTAGTTGCTTAACTTTAGTTTTAATTGCAGCGCAAGCTCAATTAATAATGCACCAGACTCTTTGGGTAATTTTGCTGCCAAATAAATAGCCTCATCTAAATGACGCATAGCTAAATTTTGTGCTACTTTTATAGGTTGTTTCGTCTCGCCGCAGGCTTTTAAAACAGAGATTACATTTAATGACTGGGATTGGGCGTCTTTATCAATATCACATAAATCGTCTGCTATTTGATAAGCAATCGCAAATGATTCGGTGGCTGCGCGCGCGTTGCTCAACGATTCAGTATGGTGAGACGCCAATAACGCCAACTCAATCGGTAAGCTCAATAATGCACCAGATTTTGAAATTGCAATTTTTTGATACGCACCCAAGGTGCATAATGGTTGGTTTTTATGCGCTATATCGGCGCATTGGCCTTGAATAACCCTAGCAGTACGTTGATGTATTGTGGTAATTAATTGTTGAATCAATGTAGCGTCACTAATGTTTGAAAGCACGCCATAAGCTGCAGAAAGCAAAAGATCACCTGTGCAAAGCGCAACATTAACACCAAATTTTTTCCAAACCGTTTCAATATTGCGCCTTAACGTATCGCCGTCTTGAATATCATCGTGAATTAATGAGGCATTATGTAAAAGCTCGCAAGCAGCGGCAATCATTACAACATCTTGCTGGTGAACACCGAGCGCCATTCCAGCATTAAGGGCCAGCCGAGCACGGATTTTATGGCTTTTAGCCGCTAAATGATAACTGGCCGCAGTTAAACAAATATTCTCTTGGTCTGTCACTTTTTCGCATGAATAAGCAATGGTTTTGCGTATTAGAAAATCTACATCGCTTAATAAATCATCGGTTGATTGCGCGAAAGCAATGTGCGGACTTAAGCTAATAGTAGCGAGTTGAGCTGACATTTAGCGTTCCTCCTCTAAAGTTTTAGATCAATATAAATTAATTGTGCCTTAAATTCGATTACTAATTTAAGGCACAACGTTATATTTACAAAATTGCAAGCAATCTTTTTACTTAATATTTACAAGATTGTAAGCAATCTTTTTATTTAGATTTTTCGCTTTCTGAAACAGCAACTGACCAAATGATTAAACCAAATCCAATTTTATTTAAAACGTCGGCAAGGTTGTAAACGATATTTAAAGCTTTCATACTTTCAATAGGGTCCGATCCTGTTAAGTAACCAAAAAAGTAACCCAATGGATAAATCGCCCATCCAATAGTCACAATCAAACGCATGGTATTAAATGCTGATTGAACACTTGCAGGCGCTTGATTAGCATTGATTTTACTGGCTTCACCCATAAAAATTTCGTACAAAATATAAAACCAACCTAACATACCCACAATAAACGCTGGCCATACACCTGCGTAACCCGCTTCACCTACATACCCGCCAATAAGCATAACGAGCGTACCAATCAATAATCGCCAAAATACGCCTGCAGGTACTTTTGTAATGGCAGATAAAATTAAATAAAACTCTATCATTAATAATGGCACGGTAATTAACCAATCGATATATCGGTAAACTGTCGGTGTACTACCTGTAGCTACCCAGACATCTCGCATGTAAAAGTAATGCACTGCTGCCACCAAAGTTACAAGGCCAGAAACAGTTAAAGACGTCTTCCATTTTCCTATAACTCTGTCTCGTTCTAAAAAGAAAAAAGCCGTTGATGCAACTAGTGCCATTGAAATTAACCAGAATGAAATACCGACAAAATCACTAGATTGTAAAGATACTCCCGATGCGGCAAAAACTGGTGCAGAAAATCCAAACGCGCTTGTTGCTAATAAACACTTGTTTTTAAATGAATTTTGTAAAATTTTAATCATTTTATACCCCTCAAAATTTAAGTTTTAGGTCTCACAAAAATCGCGTAACCAAATTTTCGTCAAATAATTATAAATAACGCGATGACGAATTGTAATTCAATTGTTAATGTAATGTTAACTAATTATTAACGATTCTAGGAGATTGTTTTTATTAAAAAAGTTTCAAATTTTGGTGTAAACATATTTGTGATTAACACAACATTTAAGCGTTTACTTAATAGAAGGTTTTATATAAACCGTTAATTAGTATAAATAAATTTGCAAATCAATGATGGTATTTGCATTTTAGTTAGTAA
>JAYTEL010000165.1:0-5961 GCA_043735225.1 Methylotenera sp.
TTATCTAAAAAAATTACAAGCCATTGGCCTGCAACCCAACATAGGCGAGGGTGCGTTAGATTTTGGTAATCGAGCCGCGCTTGCATTGCCAGTGCAAAAAACGTTAATTTTGGATATTGCCTCGCATTATAATGCGCTTCAGTACGGCCAATCTAAGAAAGCCGATCTAGTCAATGAACTAGCAACGCTAATTAAGCAATTTAATACTAAACGATAATTCAGGGCTAAATTAGATATTTTTATTTTAAGATAATGATTGAAGCCGACATTGATTACATGCAAATAGCACTAAGCTTGGGGCGCCAAGCCGCGCAAAATGGCGAGGTGCCAGTAGGCGCGATTGTGGTAAAAGATGGCATAGTGATTGGACGTGGCAGCAACGCACCAATTACATTGCATGACCCAACTGCCCATGCCGAAATCATTGCCATGCGAGAGGCCGCGCAGTATATAGGCAATTATCGATTAGTGGGTTGCACGCTTTATGTCACATTAGAACCCTGCGCTATGTGTAGCGGCACTATTCAACATGCGCGTGTTGCCAAACTAGTTTATGGCGCCAGCGACCCAAAAACAGGCGCATGTGGCAGTGTAATTAACCTAATGAACGAGCCAAAACTCAATCATCATTGTGAAGTAATTAGCGGCGTTTTGGCGCAGGAATGCGGCGCGGTTTTGACTGAGTTTTTTAAGCAACGTAGGCTAAAACGTCAATAATAAAAAAACAAGCATCTTTGTCGTTCTGAGCCAAGCGAAGAATCCATGCAGTTTAGCTATTTAACTGGATTTTTAACTTACGCTCAGATTGACGGGCAATAAAAAAACCCCATCACGTGTGAATAACCAACTTTAGTTGGTATATTCCACGGGGAAGACCCTTGCGGTCTCAGTGGGGTTTTTATTCTGCAGTTAAGGCTTAATTACGTCCGTTAAATGACATTAATATATTCAGCAAGCTAGTAAAAATATTATAGATACTGATAAATAAAGACAATGTAGCCATTACATAATTGGTTTCACCACCGCGCACAATTTGGTTTACTTCATACATAATGAAAGCAGATGAAATCATCACAAATATAGATGAAATAGCGATTGAAAATGCTGGCAAATGTAAAAACATGTTGGCAATAATCGCAATAAATACCACCATTACGCCGATGGATAAAAATTTGCCCATGTAACTAAAATCTTTTTTAGTGGTGGCGCCAATTGCCGCCATCGTTAAAAAGATTAATCCAGTGCTACCAGCGGCCAAGCCCACCAGCTGCGCGCCGTTTTGAAGGCGCGCTGCGTGTTGCAAAATAGGGCCAAGCATTAAACCCAGTAAAAATGTGTACAAAAACAATAGCGCAACGCCAATGCTACTATTGCGGTTGGCCGTAATTGCCATTTGCATGCCCATTGTTACCAACATAAATGCGCCAAATGCCATAAACGGGTGCTGTGCAATGACACTAAAATTAATGCCCATACCAATAACAGCGCCAATCACGGTTGGAATCATTGTCAGGCCAAGCATCATGTAAGTGTTGCGAAGCACTTTATTTTGCGTGCTTAACGCGCCATCGCGACCTAAAACTTGAATATTATCTAACATTGCAGTTTCCTTATAAAATTTTGCCAAAAAGGCAATATCATTAAGATAGCGACTTTAGGCATAAGTTTCAAGTACAAAATTGTGACAATTTATTACAACTAAATTAGGCAAACAAATCTTGCTCGGTTTTACCTAGCATCGCCACGCGTTTTACAGCCGCCACAAATTCGGCAGATTCATGTAAATGGTTCAAATCAGCCGGTTTGCGCTCACCATGCATACGTGCCAAACGTAAAATGCTAAGCGCAGACATTTTCCATTGTAGTTTTTGTAACAATTCGTCAGCCAAATCGGGGCGGTTGCACAATAGCACCATGTCGCAACCTGCGTTAAGCGCCGCTAGGCTGCGTGTCGTTACGTCGCCGCCTACGCTTGCGCCTTCCATACTTAAATCATCGCTAAAAATCACGCCGTTAAAACCTAATCTTTCGCGCAATACTTTTTGTAACCATTTTTGGGAAAAACCTGCAGGTTTATCATCCACTTTTGGGTAAATCACGTGCGCGGGCATAATTGCGGCTAAGCCTTCATCAATCATCTGACGAAAAGGCTGCATATCGTTTTGCGCAATCTCATCAAACGCACGCTCGTCTACTGGAATGCTCACGTGTGAATCGGCCACTACAAAACCATGCCCAGGAAAATGCTTGCCGACCGCCTCCATACCCCCTTTTTTAAGGCCTTTCATCAGGCTAAAGGCCAGCTCATTAATGGCCGTTGCATCGCTGTGAAAAGCGCGGTCGCCAATCACTAAGCTATCACCATAATCCATATCTAACACGGGCGTAAAACTAAAATCAACGCCATGTGCGCGTAACTCTGCGGCTAAAATCCACCCTGCTTCAATGGCCAGTGCTTTGGCTTTTTTGCGGTCAACATCCCAAATTTTGCCAAACTCGCGCATCGGCGGAATCTTAGTAAAACCATCGCGAAAGCGTTGCACACGCCCGCCTTCGTGATCAACCGCGATTAATAATGGTGGCTGGCGCACCGCATGGATACTGGCTGTTAGGGCAGACAATTGTTTGTTATCAACAAAATTTCGCGCAAATAAAATCACGCCGCCCACAAGTGGATGTTGCAATCTTTTAATGTCATCAGCGCTTAATTCGGTGCCAACAACATCTAACATAACTGGACCTAGGGACATGCTTTGCTTTCTGTAAATTTTAGCATCTAACCATCACTATTCATGTAGGAGCGCAATTTATTGCGCGAAATTTTTATACTATTCGCGATGTAAACATCGCTCCTACAATATTATTTTTAACCGATATAGACTGGTCACTTCTTTTACCCGCGCGGCATAAAGCGGATCTGACTGATCGCTACTTTTGGCGTGTTTTGGCGCAATATCTAATTTTTCAACAACGCTTAAACCTGCGTCGCCAATCCATTTTTGCAGTTCTTCATTGCTACGTAGCCCTAAATGCTCGGCTAAGTCAGACAATATTAACCAAGCTTCTCCATTGTCATTTAAATGTGCTTTTACGCCGCTTAAAAAGCCTTTTAACATCATGCTATTAGGGTCATATATAGCATGCTCAATAGGCGCATTGGCTTTTGCGGGTAGCCAAGGCGGGTTGCAAACGATTAAATCGGCTTTTTTGCTGCCGCCTGGAAACAAATTGGCTTGTTCTAAGGTAATGTATTGTTTTAAATTAAGTTTTTCTATATTTTCTTGTGCGCAGTTTAAAGCGCGCGCACTGTTGTCGGTGGCAATCACCGCTTTAATACCCCGCGTAACCAAAATTGCCGCAATCACGCCTGTGCCTGTGCCAATATCAAACGCGGTTTTAGCATTACCAAATGATGTGTTATTGATCAACTCTAAATACTCACCCCGAATTGGGCTATAAACGCCATAATGCGCGTGAATATTGGTTGGCAGCGCATCGACTGCTACGCCTTTTTTGCGCCATTCATGCGCGCCCACCATGCCTAGCAGCTCGCGTAACGATAACAGCATTTTTGGCGGCAATTTGTCAATTTTTGCATTGGTTATCAGGGCGCCAGCCACTGCATCTTTTACGTCTGGCGCGCGTTTTAAATCGCAAGCGCCATAATTAAGCTCGATTAAAATTTTATTGGTAATATTGGCGCGTTGAATTTGCCGCGCACGATGCTGATGAAACGCTTGCGTTAAATTATCAGTAGGCGCAATTGGCTTGCTATCAACCTTGCGCGTAATGGCTTGCAGCATTTGTTTGGCATTTTGAAAGTCGCCCTTGTACAAAAAAGCGGTGCCCTCGCAAATAAGCTTGTAAGCGTCTTTGGCGCTGGTGGTGTCATCTGCCACCACAATATTTTTGGGCGGCGCACTGATCGCTTCAGATTGCCAAACAGCAGATTGCGGCTTACCTTTTTCTTGCCAAGTCACTAATTTATCAGTAACTGTCTTGTAAGCAACTGTTTTATCAATGGCTTGCGCTGCGCTTATCTCTATCAATGCGGATTCTCGTTTAATCTAAAAGGGTTAAAATTAGTTTTATTATCATAATAATCAACAGCTTCGGCGCTTTTTAAAAAAGCCACAATTTTGTACATAATTGGCGTAAAAGCAACCTCTACAGTAATTTTGGCTACAATTTGCGCGCCAATAATCAATGGAATTTTATCGTTGGGAATAATGCCAGAATTCCAAAATGCCAGCGGCACAAAAATGGTGGTATCTACCACCTCACCAAAAACCGTACTTGTGATGGTGCGTTGCCATAAGTGCTTGCCAGCACTCACAATTTTCATTTTTGCCATGATAAAACTATTCACAAATTCGCCCACTGCAAATGCGATTAATCCTGCCAAACTAATGCGCCAAGTATTACCAAACGCCACTTCATATTCGGCTTGATTATGCCAAAATGGTGCGGGCGGTAATGCGACTATTATCCACGCCATAATAGAGGCAAATGCTAAACCAGCAAAGCCTGCCCAAATAACGCGGCGGCTGGCGGCATAGCCATAAACCTCGGTCAAAATATCGCCAAAAATAAAACTAATAGGAAAAAACAACACGCCCGCGCCAAAGGTAAGCGTGCCAACAAATGGCGCATTAATTTGTGTGACTTTTGCTGGGCCAATTAAATTGCTGCACACCAGCACGCATACAAACGCGGCCATAATAAAATCGTAATATTTATAGCTTTTATAATGATGGTTTTTTTGCATTAATATGTTGACTTAACGTCCATTTTATCACGCAGATAGTCTCCGCCTAGATTAATCGCCAAAATCAAGCTCATTAAGCTTAAACCCACCACCAATACATAATGCGGGGCGACTAACATATAACGCACACCATCGCGCAACATGGCGCCCCAGCTGGCTTGCGGGGCTTGAATGCCCAAGCCTAAAAACGATAAACTAGCCTCAGCTATCATCACACTGGCTAAGCTGTAGGTGGCTTCTACAATCAATATTGAGCTTAATAGCGGCAAAATATGTTTCATTAAAATGCGCGGCACACTTGCGCCTAGCGATTTTGCCGCAATTACATGCTGGCGATTACGCAAACTTAAAGTTTGACCGCGGGCAAGGCGCGCATAACTTACCCAACCTGTGATGCATAAAGCCAATATTAAGTTGCCAAGCCCGGCACCCAGCACAGCCGCAAATGCAATGGCCAGCAAAATACCAGGAAAAGCCAAGAAAACATCCGTGATTTTCATTAAAATGGTGTCTATTTTGCCGCCATAAAAACCCGCAACCAAGCCAACAAATACGCCAATTGTCATGGTGATGATTGTGACAATAATCGCCACCGACAAAGATACCTCAACCCCGCGTAACACGCGCGCCAAAATATCGCGACCTAAATCATCTGCACCCAGCCAGTGTTGAGCATTTGCACTTAATAATATTGCTTTAAGGTCAATTTGGTTTGGATTTATATTAAAAATGCGTCCAAGCAAAACGGCAACTAACCAAAATCCCAATACGGTAGTAGCAAATTTTTTCATGCGACCGCCCTAACCCGTGGATCAGCAAATCGGTATGCAATATCTGTTATTAAATTCACAATGACATAACTGAGCGCCACCACCAGCACGCACGCTTGGGTCACGGGATAATCGCGCTTTTCGATGCTTTCCACAAGCAGTCGGCCAATGCCATCCCAGCTAAATACGGTTTCAGTAATCACCGTGCCTGCTAGCAAACTGCCCATTTGCAAGCCAACAATGGTAATAATAGGCAGCAAAGCGGCGCGCAGCGCGTGGCGCAAAATCACTGTTTTTTCACTTAAGCCTTTGGCGCGCGCGGTGCGAATATAATCGTCATTTAGCACCTCCAGCAAGCTTGTGCGCGTCATGCGCGTGAGTATTGCGCTTAAACCCAAACCCAAAGTGACTGCTGGCAAAATG
>JAYTEL010000166.1:0-8855 GCA_043735225.1 Methylotenera sp.
TTGTAAAAATTGGGCTGCCGCCAGCTAATCATCAGTATGTTAGAGTTGCGCAAGATATATTATTGATTGCGTTGGGTACGGGCATAGTAGTCGATGCTATTGAGGATTTAGGCCGCATATAGCTAAGGTAACGTGTTGTATTAGCCCATAAAAAAATAGGCTAATAATGATGTCTTTAAGCGCTTGATAATGCTTGTAAACATGCCTTAAATGTATGTACTAACTGGCTAACGTCTGCCTCGGTTGTTGCAGGGCACACCAACATCATGTTGTGAAATGGCGTTAGCAGCACGCCGCGATTAAGCAAAAATAAGTGGATGGCAGATTCAATAATGTCATTTTGCGCGGCGCGGGCTTGCTTGGCATTAATTGGTGGGGTTTTGCAAAATTGCAATTCTAATCGCGCGCCCATGCGTGAGATGATCCACGGCAATTTGTGCGCGCTTATTGCCTCATTTAATTGATGCTCTAAAAGCCGCGCCAATGCTAGCATGTGCCTATATGCGGCCTCTGTGGCGGTTTCAGTTAATGTTGCGTAAATCGCTGCCAGCGTCAGCATATTGCCAGAAAGTGTTGTGCCAATGCCTGAATGCCCAGGTGGTGCATTATCTTTGGCGGCCTTCATTTTTTTAGACATTTCTGCACTAAAGCCATATGCCGCCGCAGGCAAGCCACCAGCAATTGGTTTGCCGACTACTAAAAAGTCTGGCGTAATATTATGCGCCTTTGCCCAGCCGCCGTGCGCGGTAGATATGGTGTGCGTTTCATCCAAAATTAATAGCGTGTCATATTTTGTACAAAGTGCCCGCAAGCCTTGTATAAAGCCGTCTTGCGGCAATACCATGCCGCAATTGGTGAGTGCTGGTTCGGTAAGTAATGCGGCAAAATGATTAGTTTTTAATGCGCGTTCAACTGCCGCTAAATCATTAAAAGGCACGGCTTGCGAATATAGCGTTAAATCTTGCACTTGGCCTAATAAACTTTGGCGATTGATGTTTTTGCCATTTATGCTGTCCAGTATTGAATCATCTATTAATGCCATGTCAATCATGGCATCATCAACAGTCCCGTGATAACAACCATCAAACACCAATACTTTTTTGCGATTTGTGACCGCGCGCGCCCAGCGCAAAACAAACCGATTGGCATCGGTTGCAGTAGTGGCAAGCTGCCAATAATCTAGTCCAAAAAAATCGCTTAAAGCTGTGCCCACGTTTGGCGCCAGTGTAGATGGCAGCATAGCGGTAAAGCCTATTTGCGCTTGATTTGCAATAGCTTTTGCCACGCCAAACGGACTATGTCCGAACATTGCGCCTGTGTCGCCTAAGCAGAAATCGGTGTAATCAATGCCATCTGCGCAAGTAAAATGTGCGCCGGCTGCGCTTTCTACAAATAGTGGCGTAGGTGTACCCCAGTCGTTCATCCAATGCATGGGCACACCATATAAAAAATGTTTGGCCGCTTGTTTGGCAAGTAGTTGTGATGTTGGATGCAGCGCAATAAAGCGTTCGCGCTCTTTTAATAATAGCTGTTTTGATGCATTAGTCATTTTTTTACTACCGATTATCATAAAAGTGGCTCTACAAAATTTTTAAAAATGGCGCTATTATCTAAACCATAAGCTAACTATTATTCACCATAACTTTTGTTATTGTGATGCAAGCTGTAAACCAAGTAAATTTGAGTGAAGCAAATATAATAACAACAGACTAAAATTATTAGCTTTTTATTTGCCAGCCTATATTGAAGCGATGTATTTAAAATTTGGAGTATTAGTGATGGATCATAGTTTTCCTTTTATGCAAACTGGCGGGTTTTTAGGTTTGCCAATCGGTGCAAATGTCGCCAATAAACGCTTTGCCGTAGTGGGGATATGCTGGGATGGTTGCGTGACCAATCGCCCTGGCGCGAGGTTTGGTCCTAACGCGATTCGTCAAGCCAGCCATATGTTGTGCGGTGATGAACACCCTTATTTTGATACAACGCCCATCAACGACACAGCTGATTTAGGCAATTTAGCATTGCCAAATACCAGTTTAGAAGCGATGCGCGCTGCTTTGCAACCGCAAGCCGCTGCATTAATTGCCAAGCATACATGCGCATGGTTGGGCGGCGATCATTCAATTACGTTACCCTTATTGCGCGCTTACAAAGCGCACTATAAACAACCGTTGGCAGTGATTCATTTTGACGCGCACTGCGACACTTGGCAAAGCCATTTTGGCGAGCCATCAGGCCACGGCACTTGGGTATATGAGGCAATTCAAGAAGGTTTGGTGGATGCCAAACTATTCACGCAAATTGGCATACGTTCATCAGGCGTACGCGAGGCGCGTGAATATGTGAATGACCAAGGTGGGCGCATCTATACAGCGCGCGATCTGCGTGGCCGCGATGGCGACGCGCTACAAACTGTGATTGATGAAGTGCGCGCAAAAATGCATGCGGCAGGCAATCCGCCCTGTTATTTAACGTTTGATATTGATGCGCTAGACCCTGCCTATGCGCCAGGCACAGGTACGCCAGAAGTAGGCGGATTAACCACTGCGCAGGCCATGACATTGCTGGAAGGCTGGCATGACTTAAATTGGGTGGGCATGGATTTAACCGAAGTTGCGCCGCCCTATGACCATGCAGAGTTAACCAGCAATGCGGCAGCCACATTGGTATGGACTTGGCTGTGCGGGCGAATTGCAGTGATGCAGGAGCGAATTTATTCGCGATAAGCATAGCAGATCGCGAATAAATTCGCTCTTACAAAAAAAACGCGAATAAATTCGCTCTTACACGGCATTTATGTTTACTGGTACCTAGGGGTGAATGGTTTTTAGGATTAAACAATGTTAGCCAATGATCTAAAACTGACGCAAAATTCTTACTATACTGCCAGCGCCAATGAGCAGCCACAATATCCCACATTAGAAGACGATATTATTGTGGATGTATGCGTGGTGGGCGGCGGTTTTGCGGGTTTGTCATCGGCAATTGAGCTTGCAGACCGTGGCTATAAAGTGGCAGTGCTAGAGGCCAACCATATTGGTTTTGGGGCAAGCGGGCGTAATGGCGGGCAGCTTATTGCTGGTTTGGCTTGTGAGATTGAAGTGATAGAAAAATCACTCGGTTTTGACGCCGCCAAACAAGTGTGGAACATGACGCTGGAAGCCTTGGATTTAGTGCGTGAGCGGGTAAAACGCTTTGATATTAGATGTGATTTGGTCGATGGTTTTTTGGGCGTATCTGTTAACGAAAAAAAAGGCAAAAGTTTGCGTAAGTGGTATGACAGCATGGCGACCAAATATGGCTACGACAGCGATGCAAAATGGATAGAACCCGCATATTTAAAAGACTGGATTAACAGCCCGCGCTATTTTAATGGTTATTACGATAAACACTCAGGGCACCTGCATCCTCTCAATTATTGTTTGGGATTAGCGCGCGGCGCGGCCAGTTTGGGCGTGCAAATTTATCAACACTCTGCCGTCACGCAAATGCAACAAGGCGAAACAGTCATTTTAAAGACCGAAAAAAATCAAATTAAAGCAAAATTTGTCGTGTTGGCAGGCAATGTATATTTGCCAGCGTTATCTGCGCAACTTGCGCCAAAAATTGTCAATCGTATTATGCCTGTTGGCACTTATATTATTGGCACAGAGCCGATTGACGCGACTTTAGCCGCTAAACTTATCCCCAGCAATTGCGCGGTGTGCGATACCAATTTTGTGCTGGATTATTTTAGGTTTTCTGGGGGTAAAAATGCGATAAACCAGCGCATGATTTATGGCGGCCGCGTTAGTTATAGCGCTATGACGCCGCGCAATTTAACGCAAAGCATGCAGGCGCGTATGGCTGAGACTTTTCCTCAGCTTAAAAACACTAAAGTCGACTATACATGGGGCGGCTATGTGGATATTAGTATGAATCGCGCACCCGATTTTGGTCGTGTGGCAGATAATGTCTATTACTTGCAAGGTTTTTCAGGCCACGGCGTAGCATTGACAGGGCTTGCAGGTAAGCTGGTGGCCGAGGCGATTAGTGGCCAAGCGGAACGTTTGGACTTAATTTCAAAAATTAAACACCATGATTTCCCATGTGGTAAATTATTGCGTACACCCGCGCTGGTGTTGGGCATGGCGTGGTATCAGTTGAAAGAAAAGCTGGGCTAATGACATTATTTAGATGCTCCGCAGGCCGTATAAATATTGGCTTCCAGAGCATCAATTTTCTCTCGTGCGTTAAAGTGACTTATTTAATGTCTTTGTTGTACGCATAAAACACTTCATCGCGCACCCATCCGAGTGATTCATACAAGGCTTGCGCATTTAAGTTATCTTTCGCTGTTGTTAAATCTAATCGTGTCATATTATTGCTGGCAGCGTATTCGTGCGCAGCCAGGATTAAAGCGCGTCCTGCGCCTGTTTTTCTTGCAGATTCATCTACATATAAATCGTAAAGCACACCGATTTTTGCAGCTGCAACCGAGCAAAAACTGGGGTAAATTTGGCAAAAACCAATCAAGTTTTGCGTGCTACAAGCACCTCCGCCAGCCGCAACTAAAATGACGGAATCTTTGTTGTTTAATCGCGCTGAAATAAAGGTATTGGCCAATGCTAAATCTGCAGTTTGTTCGTAAAATTGACGATATTGGTCAAACAGTTCTGCAACAGCTTGCAGGTCGTGGAAGGTGGCTAATCGAATCATTGTTTGTGTATTTTCATTATTTTGTACTCAAATTTAGCAATACCACACCAATCACAATGAACGCAATACCAGTTATTTTAAAGCTGGAGATAGACTCGGCATAAAAAGCGGTGCCAACAATTGCGATAATGGCGGTGCTGGCGGCCGCCCACACTGCATAGGTAATGCCCATTTCGATTTGTTAAGTGCAATAGACATCAGCCAAATGGACATTAAAAAGCACAATACTGCGCCCGCTGTGGGCAGTAAATTGACAAAACCATTTGAATGTTTGAGTGAAAGCATGCCGAATACTTCAAATAAAATACTGGCGATAAGGATAAGCCATGCGGCGAGTAATGCGTTCATAAAGCACCTCTAAATAAGCGTGCAAGACACTTGTACCGAGTGGCTGAAGCACGAAATTAGAGCGGTACCTTAACGAAGTAAATTATAAGCTTTCTTTATGACAAAATATTATTTTTAAAAGCGTTTTTAATCACTTCCGCCAGCATATTGCCATATTGCGTAATGTTTTCCGTTGCGGCGTAAGCATAGCCAATAATCAATCCTTTTTCAGGATTATCACCAATACAATAGTTTGACAGTGGATAAACCCGTAAACCTTGCTGCGCCGCCATTGTTGCCACTTTTACATCATCAATATGAGTATCAAATTCAACCACTAAATGTAAGCCAGAATCCACCAGTGAAAGCCGTGCGCCAACGCTGGCAATAGGCGATAGCGCGGTTTGTAATAGGCGGCGTCTTTCAGCGTAGGTTTGGCGCAAGCGCCGAATATGGCTAGCAAAATGGCCTTCTTCCATAAAATCGGCAAGCGCCGCTTGAATCATCACTTGGCCTGGGCGTTGCAGCTCGTACAATCCATTTTTAAACGCGGCCACTAATTGCGGCGGAATCACCATATAACCCAAGCGAATGCCGGGGTACATCACTTTTGAAAAGGTACCTAGGTACAACACGCGGCCGTGCTCATCCATGCCTTGCAAGCTTGAAATTGGGCGGCCTTCAAACCTAAATTCGCTGTCGTAGTCATCTTCAATAATCCAAGCGCCACTATTGTGCGCATAATCAAGCAATAAATGGCGGCGGCCGTAACTCATCACCACGCCTTTAGGGTATTGGTGCGATGGCGTGGTGTAAATTAGGCGCGGCTTTACCCGAAAATCCTCCAAGCTGGGCGCCATGCCTTCTTTATCAACGGCCAGCGCATGCAGTTGCAAGCCATTAATTTCTAGCACACGCCGCGCCGCCCAATAGCAAGGGTTTTCAACCCAAGCAATATCGTTAACATCGGTTAAAAGCCGCGCGCACAAATCAATTGATTGCTGCGTGCCAGAGGTAATCAATACTTGGTCAACCGTTAAATTGACTGCTCGAGAAACGCGCAAGTAATCGGCAATGGCATGGCGCAGTGGCAAATAACCGCCTTCATGGCTGCTATCCAGCAAACTTGGGTTAAGCGTGCGCCATTGGCGGTTTAACAAACGTCGCCATAGCGCTATTGGAAAGCGCGAATAATCATCCTCACCTGGCGAGAATGGCTGCACTTCATGCGCGCTTATGGCATCTGCCGCAGCCAAGCCGCGCTTAGATAGCGCCAAATTATGATCAAAGTTGATTGTATTTGCGGCGCGTATATTGTTAGAAAAATCATCGGTTTGTTTGTAAGTAACGTATGTACCGCTGCCCGTTCTGGCGGCCACATAACCTTCGTCTAGTAATTGATCGAAAGCCGCTAATATGGTGTTGCGCGATAAGTTTAAATCTGCGCCCAAACTGCGGGTAGAAGGCAAGCGACTACCAGAAGGCAATATTTGCTCGGTAATAGCACGGCGAATGGCCTCATACACGCGCCTGTGATTAGGCATGCGAGTAGAAATTGAGTTAGTACGGCGAGGCTTCGCTAATTGAAGCTTGTCGCTTAGCTGTTGGGTTTGGCTTGGCTCTTTATTTGCAAGCGCTTGATTTTTGAGCGCTTGATTTTCAGAAAGCTGCGTTAAAAGCCATTCAGAAAGCTCGGATTGCTTCATTGAATAATATTTTTAAATATCCGCATTAACTAAAATAAGCGTA
Organism: Methylotenera sp.; assembly: GCA_043735225.1. Lineage (GTDB taxonomy): Bacteria > Pseudomonadota > Gammaproteobacteria > Burkholderiales > Methylophilaceae > Methylotenera_A. Next base: position 6,775 of record JAYTEL010000166.1, read on the forward strand.
AAGTGGTTCTAATTAGATAATCTAAATGGCTCTTGTAACATAACCAATTGCTGGCATAGTATACTTGTAAATGAAATGTTGCAATTACCTGACAATAGCATCAATACAGATTATTAAAACATATTTAATAAGCATTACAATGCAATAACTGAATTAAAAGCAATGAATTAAATGCGATGTAATACAAAATGATTAATACAGTTAATACAGCAATTAAAACCAGAGTTAAATCTAGTGTAAAAACTAGTCCTAACACTATCTCTAATATTAGTCGTAAAGCTAGGCCCATTGTATTTTTGCCTGCAGATATAAAGCAAATTGGCCTGCATCCGTTTAATGCAGTTGGTCACAAATATATTTTGGCAGTTGCACAGGCCGCCGAAGCCACGCCGCTACTTATTCCTGCAATTAGTGAGTATTTAGATTTAGATGCAATATTGACTATTGCTGATGGTATTTTGCTAACGGGTTCGGTATCAAATTTGCATCCTTCGCACTTTGGTCAAGCGGTGTATGATGAATCTCTACCACTAGACCCAGCGCGCGATGCATTAACACTTAAATTAATTCGTCAGACAATAGCTGCTGGCGTGCCATTGTTGGCTATTTGTCGCGGCTTTCAAGAAATTAACGTGGCTTTTGGCGGTAGTTTGCATCAAGCCGTGCACGATGTGGCAGATTTAAATGATCATAGAGCGCTCAATGAAGAGTCTGCTGAAATTCAATATGCACAGGCGCACTTGGTTAATTTAACCGTTAATGGCAAATTAGCCAAAATGGTTGGTCAGACTTCAATCATGGTTAACTCTATTCACGGTCAAGGCTTAGACCGTTTAGCGGCAGGTTTAACTATAGAAGCTACAGCGCCAGATGGATTGGTGGAAGCAATCAGTGTAACCAGCGCCAGCGCATTTGCGCTGGGCGTGCAATGGCATCCAGAATGGCAAGTGATGCAAAATCCTGCTTATTTAGCTATCTTTAAGGCCTTTGGCGAGGCCTGTAAAGCCAGAATGTTAAGGCGCATTCCACCAGATTAGGCCATTTAAATACGATGAGATTACATACGAAAAACTAGAATAACTAATTATCGAAATAAATATTCAAATAATAGCCTGGAGAATTAAAATGAAAGACCCAAAAAACTTTACCCTAGCCGACATGGATAGATGGCTAACCGAGAATAATATTACTGAAATAGAATGCTTAGTGCCAGATTTAACGGGGGTTGCACGTGGCAAAATTTTACCGCGCGAAAAATTTAGTACAGACCGCGCAATGCGCTTACCTGAAGCGGTACTGGGCGTATCGGTAACAGGTGAATCGCCTGAAGGTCATGAGGGTTATGACCGCGTGATGGGTTTTACCGATAAAGATATGGTGTTAATTCCAGACCCTACAACGTTAAGACTAGTGCCTTGGGCAGCAGACCCAACCGCGCAAGTGATTATGGATTGCGTGAATCACGATGGCTGCCCCATTGATTTTGCGCCGCGCAATGTGCTACGCCGCGTGGCAAATCTATATAAAGATTTAGGTTGGACGCCTATTGTTGCACCAGAGTTAGAATTTTATTTAATCGCGCGCAATACCGACCCCGATTTGCCGCTGACTCCGCCCATCGGTCGCAGTGGCCGCCGCGAGACCAGTCGCCAGTTGTATAGTATTGATGCGGTAAACGAATTTGACCCGCTATTTGAAGATATTTATGATTATTGCGAAATTATGGGGCTAGAGCTGGATACGCTGATTCACGAATTTGGCGCGGGTCAAATGGAAATTAACTTTATGCATGATGAGCCGATGATTTTGGCCGATAAAGCGTTTTTCTTTAAACGGGTGATGCGCGAAGCAGCGATGCGCCACGATATGTATGCCACTTTTATGGCCAAGCCGATGCAACATGAGCCTGGCTCTGCCATGCATATTCACCAAAGTGTGCTAGATAGCAAAACAGGGCAAAACATTTTTAGCTTGCCCAATGGCGAGGCTTCGCCGCTGTTTTATCATTATATTGCAGGTTTACAAAAATACCTGCCAGCCGCCATGGCCTTGCTAGCGCCCTATGTCAACTCGTACCGCCG
>JAYTEL010000167.1:0-6309 GCA_043735225.1 Methylotenera sp.
CGTGTGATGCGTTTTTCGATGACTTCTAGGCCAATTTCTTTTGCCAATTGCACAATCGTGTCGCGGGTTATGCCTTCTAGCGCGCTGGTTAAATCTGGCGTAAATAGCTTACCTTTACGAATAATAAATACGTTTTCGCCCGATCCTTCGGCCACAAAGCCATCGACATCTAGCAGCAAAGCTTCATCGTAGCCATCTTGCGCGGCTTCTTGGTGGGCGAGTATAGAGTTCATGTAATTGCCATTAGCTTTGGCTTTGCACATGGTAATGTTAACGTGATGGCGTGAGAATGAGCTGGTTTTAACGCGAATGCCGTGGGTAAGCGCTTCCTCGCCCATATAGGCGCCCCAGCTCCACGCAGCGCAAATTACGTGTGTGCTTAAGGTTTTTGCGGCAATGCCCATTGCTTCGGCACCGTAAAATGCCATTGGGCGAATATAAGCGCTTTCTAGCTTATTTTCGCGCACAGATGCGCATATGGCATCGGCAATTTCTTGCTTGCTAAACGGCATTTTCATTTGCAAAATATGCGCGCTATTAAATAGCCGGTCGGTATGATCTTGCAAGCGGAAAATCGCCGCGCCGCGATCAGTTTTATAGGCGCGCACGCCTTCAAAAACGCCCATGCCGTAATGCAAAGTGTGGGTGAGTACATGTGTGGTGGCGTCGCGCCAATTAACCATTTTGCCGTCGTACCAAATTACGCCGTCGCGGTCTGCCATAGAGCTAGGTATTGCCATTTTTAATGCCTTATTTTGTAAATATGTTTAGATTGATATTGTAAACTAAGAGCTGAATTATTTGCTTATGTTAAAATAAAATCATTGTTAATTAAGGATAATTTCAGATGAAAAAGATAGGGTTAATGGCGTTATTTTTACTGCTTATTGCTTGCAGCCCAGATAAATCGGCGGAAAACGCAATTGGTACATTTAATGCCACCGATATTACGGGCGCTGAATTCGCCAAAGTATTAAGCCTAACCGATCACACGGGTAAACAACGTACTTTAAGTGATTTTAAAGGCAAAGTAGTTGCGCTGTTTTTTGGTTATACGCATTGCCCAGATGTATGTCCAACTACAATGTTTGATTTAAAAAATGCCATGAAATTGCTGGGGGACAAGTCAAATCAAGTACAAGTTTTGTTTGTAACGGTTGACCCGCAGCGCGATACGCAAGCGGTGTTGGCGCAATTTGTGCCAAGCTTTGATGCGCGTTTTATTGGCCTGCGCGGCAGCTTGCAAGAGACGGCTGAAACACTTGGCAACTTTAAAGTGTTTTACTCAAAAGTGGATGGCAAAAATAAAGATGACTACACGGTCGATCACAGCGCGGGCATCTATGTATTTGATAAAGCAGGAAAAGTGCGGCTTTATATGAATTACGGCGTAAAAGCGGCCGATATGGCGAGCGACCTAAGTAAGTTGATGTAGCGCAAGTTGCTGTAGGAGCGATTTTTAAATCGCGAAAAATCAATAAAAAATTCGCGCAATAAATTGCGCTCCTACAAAATTAGTCAATTTTTTAATTGGTGGGCGGCGCACCATATTGGTTATCGGTCGCCTCGCTAGGTTGAGCACATACATAAATTAGATAAATCCAGCCCAAAATCGGGATGAGTGCGAGTAATTGCAACCAGCCACTTTTGTTCATGTCATGCAACCTGCGTGCGCCCACCGCCAATGATGGCACTAAAGTGGCGAGTGAAAAAGCCCAAGAAGCATAGCTGCTAACCGCTTCTAATAACAAAGATACAACAACGCAAAATAGTGCAAACCACCAAAACTCAGGCCGTTTAGCGCGTCCGCTAAAGTCTGCGTATTTTTGAAAACACAGTTTTATCGCATCTTGAAAATTCATTTATAGCTCCCTTTTAATTGTCGTGAGTAAAATACTAACACGCTGGGAATTTAATACAAATTATATGCGATGCAATTGCGGCGACAACGATTTCAGTTCTTTTTCTGCCAATTTGTAACCTGGAAATAACTGCTCTACCACTGCCCAAAATTTGGCAGAGTGATTCATTTCTTTTAAGTGCGCTAGCTCGTGGCAAATGACATAATTGATGACATGTGGCGGGGCTTGCAGTAAGCGCCAATTTAAGCGCACTTCGCCGCGACTATTGCAGCTGCCCCAACGTGATTTTGCGTTTGATAGCGTAAACGGCGGCGCATTAACGCCTAATTTGGCGGCTAAAATTTCTAGCCTGCGGCTAAAGTCTACGGTAGCAATTTTTTTATACCAGGCAATCACTTTGCGGCTGATAAGCCCGTGGTTATTGGGGCTTGGCGTAGCGAGTGTTAATCTATTTGCTTCAAATTGCGGTGATTTATTGCTGCTATTTTCCAGTATGTGCAATTGAATCGTTTGCCCTAAATAGTACAAATGTGCACCATCTACCCACGCCATTTTTTCAACTTGGTTGGCGGCGCGCAGTTGCAATTTGCTTAAAATCCAACCCGATTTATCTTGCAAAATTTGATTCAGTTGAAAAGCAAATATACGTTTTGGGGCATGAACAACCAAGCCGTTTTCGGTAATTTTAAGGCCAACCGTTCGCCGCGCGCGGTGCTCAAGTAAGTAAGAAATGGTCTCACCGTTTAAAAGTGTAAGCACTTGATTTTTCATGTTTTAATGTGAGAATCTAGCGACAGCACTTCGGCTTCAATCCAGTCTTCTACCATTTTATTTAACGCATCCGCTTTAATGCCCACCGTTTCTATTGGCTTGCCAATGCTTAAGGTAATCGTACCTGGCACTTTAATAAAGGCATTTTTTCGCCAAAATAATCCCGCATTGTGCGCAACTGGCACCACGGTTGTTTGCGTTTGCGTGGCCAGCAGCGCGCCGCCCATGTGATATTTACCGCGCTTGCCATACGCAATGCGCGTGCCTTCAGGAAATATTACCACCCATAAACCTTTGGCTAATCGATCTTTGCCATGCGACACTAACTTTTTAAGCGCTTCGCGCCCAGCGCTGCGGTTAATCGGTATGGCAGAAAGCGCCCACCACGCCCAACCAATAATGGGAATATATAACAGCTCGCGCTTTAGCACCCAAATTTGCGGCGGAAAAATCACTTGTAATGCAATCGTCTCCCACGCCGATTGGTGTTTGCATAAGATGATAGAGGGATGATTGGGAATATTCTCAAAGCCACGCACCTCAAAGCCCAAATTACAGATGTGTTTAAGTAAAAATAAAGACCAATGCGCCCAATAACTAGCAACGCGCGACCGAGTAACACCGTTAAGCGGAATGAGTAAAATGATGAGAATGGTAAAAATCGGGGTAATAATCAACATGCCTAAAAAAAACAGCAACGAGCGCAACAGTTGTATTAAATTTTGCATTATTCGGTTTCGGCAATAATGTGCTGCACTGCCTCGTTTAAATCGGCAAATATAAGCGTATTAAGTGGCAAACTTAAATTTGGCAGGCTTTGCTTTGGCAAGCTCTGTTCAGCTAAAATTTGGTTTGCTGGGCTTAAATTCGCTAGTTTGGCATTAGCGAGCGTTTCCTCCCCCTTTCCAGAGCGCACCAATATTGGCTTGCAGCCAGCACCTGCAAAAGCCTGCAAATCACGTAGCGAGTCGCCAACGCCATACACTTGGGTTAAATCCACCGAAAAACGGCGGCCAATATCTTCTATCATGCCCGTTTTTGGTTTGCGGCAAGAGCAATGATCGTCGGCCGAATGCGGGCAATAAAATAGCGCGTCTATGCGGCCACCCACCAATAATAAAGCGCGGTGCATTTTGTCGTTAATTGCGTTTAGCGTGGCCATATCGAATAGCCCGCGCGCGATGCCACTTTGATTGGTGGCAACCGCCACCCGAAAGCCAGATTGATTCAATAAAGCAATCGCTTCTAAACTGCCAGGTAGCGGAGTCCATTCATTAATATTTTTAATAAAATTGACGGAATCTATGTTGATTACGCCGTCGCGGTCGAGAATGACAAGTTTCATTTCTTAAGCCCTAATTCGCGATTTAAAAATCGCTCCTACGATGTGGTTTTTTGTAGGAGCGCAATTTATTGCGCGAATGGTTGATAACAACATTAACTCGCCAGTTTCGATAAATCAGCAACACGGTTCATGGTTTGGTGCAACATTGCCAGCAACCCGAGGCGATTAGTTTTAAGCGCAGGGTCATCAGCATTCACCATCACGTGATCAAAAAAGCCATCCACTGGCGTTTTTAAAGCCGCTAATGCTTGCAGAGAAGCTGTGTAATCGCCACTTTCAAACAGTTTGTCGGCATCCGACTTTACTTTACTTAATGCAGTATTTAACGCGATTTCAGCAGGTTCTTGCAATAAATTTGTATTCACTTCCGATTTTACTTCACCTTGTACTTTTTTAAGAATATTGCCTACGCGCTTGTTTGCGGCCGCTAGGGCAGGAGCTTCTTCCAAGCTTGAGAAAACACGAACAGCTTCAAGAAGCTGTGGAATTTCAGCAAGAAATTGCGGGTTAAGCGAAAGCACAGCATCCACTTCTTGCGGGCTTGCGCCTTGATCGCGTAAGTTGACCGCTAAGCGGTCAAACATAAACTCTTTAACATTGTCCAGAGTGTCGGGAGAAACGTTTCTTTTAACGAATAGAGAGACTCCACTGCCATGTTTAGCTATGTATGCTTCGTTTTCTTTACGGTATTGTGCTAACTGTAATTCTTCACTGTCATGTATATTAATTGCTAAATTGATTGGGTCGTTAAATTTCAAGTTTATATTGCCGTCAATCAACATTCTGATAATGCCCAGCGCCTGACGACGCAAACCAAAAGGGTCTTTGTCGCCTGTGGGCTTTTCACCAATACTAAACAAACCAACCAAGGTTTCTAATTTATCAGCTAAAGCAACAATAACGCCAACTGAGTTGCGCGGCAGTTCATCGCCCGCAAAGCGTGGTTTGTAGTGGTCTTCAATTGCGTAAGCAACATCATCATCTAACCCTTCATACTGGGCGTAATAGCGCCCCATAATACCTTGCAGCTCGGGGAATTCACCGACCATATCTGTCACTAAATCAGCTTTTGCCAGTTGCGCGGCTTGGTCAGCTTGCGCAGCGAGTTTATCACCGCCAAGTTGCTGGCCAATCGCTTTGGCAATGGCTCGCACGCGCTCTGTGCGCTCGCCTTGACTGCCTAATTTGTTGTGATAAACCACTTTATCCAGCCCAGCAATGCGGCTTTCTAAGGTCTTTTTACGATCTTGATCGAAGAAAAATTTCGCATCGGCCAAACGCGGGCGTACTACGCGCTCGTTGCCTTGAATCACGGCACTTGGATCTTTTGGCGAGATGTTAGAAACGATTAAAAACTTGTTCGTTAGTTTGTTGTTGGCATCAAGTAATGGAAAGTATTTTTGATTCGCTTTCATGGTGAGAATCAAGCATTCTTGAGGCACTTCTAGATAAATTTCTTCAAACTGGCCAATGAGTACATTCGGGCGTTCAACTAGCGCGGTTACTTCGTCTAAAAGTGCAGCATCGTCAATTGGTTTTAGGCCTGTGCTGAGCCCAGTTGAGGCATGTTGCGCTGCAGCCGTTAATTGACGGGCGATTTCAGCTTTGCGCTCGGCAAAATTGGCGATTACTGCACCTTCTTCTCGTAGCTGTTTTGCGTAGCTATCGGCATGGTTAATGGTAATCGTTGGCACTTTGGCTTCAAAGCGGTGGCCATGCGTGATGTTGCTAGATTGCAAACCTAGCACGCTAATAGCTATAACGCTGCTGCCGTGCATAGCCACTAAACCATGCGCAGGGCGCACAAAATTGACGCTGCTCCAGCCATCGGACAATTGATAAGTCAATACTTTTGGAATCGGTAGTTTCGCGAGCGCTTCATCTAAAGCTTTTTGTAAGCCGTCTGGTAGCGCAATACCTGCTTGCAGTGCATCTAAAAATAAGGTGTTATTGTCATTTTTAAGTAGTGCAACCGCGCTTTCAGCTTTTGATAAGTCAAGGCCCAAAGATTGCAATTTTTTAAGTAAAGCCGGCGTGGCTTGGCCAGCAGCATCTAAGCCCACGCTAGCAGGCATCAGTTTTTGCGATACTTGTTTATCAGCGGCTTTATCCATCACGTAGCTAATATGTGCAGCCAAACGGCGTGGTGTGGCATATGCGGTTACAGCAGCGTTTTCTAAAGTTAAGCCTTGTGCTTTTAAGCTTTCAAACAGCACGCTGGCAAACGACTCGCCCAACTTATTTAAAGCTTTGGGCGGTAATTCTTCTACAAATAATTCTACTAATAGATTTTTGTTATGCGGGTTCTTTTCCATACTATGCTGCGGCTCT
>JAYTEL010000168.1:0-9784 GCA_043735225.1 Methylotenera sp.
ACTTAAATCGCCACCAAATGTCAACGCAGGATCATAATAATCTAGCGCACGCGTCATGCGTAAATAAGTATTAGCATCAAACTCGCCTGCGAATTTATCGCCTTGATAACGCAAGTATGACTCCATTTCAAACTCCACATCAAAGCCGTATTTAATCGTGTCTTTTAATTTTCGGCCAAATTTTGCGCCCATCGCGTCATCACTTAAATAAGTGATGTGGCCTAACATACGCGCGATTCTAAGCCCGCGCCGTGGCACGGTATTGTGCGCATAATAATCGCCAGAGTAAAACTCAGGGTCGGTCATAATGGCTTGGCGCGCCACTTCATTAAACGCGATATTTTGCGCGGTTAAATTGGGTGCAGATGCAATCACCAATGCATGTTTTACACGGTTAGGATACGCTAGCGTCCATTGCAGCGCTTGCATGCCGCCCAAGCTGCCGCCGATGACTGCCGCCAGCGTTTCAATGCCTAAATAGTCCAATAATAGCGCTTGCGAATTTACCCAATCTTCTACCGTGACAATTGGAAAAGCCGCGCCAAAAGGCTTGTTTGTGGCGGGGTTGATGCTACTAGGCCCGCTACTACCATGGCAGCCAGCCAAATTATTCAGCCCAATAACAAAAAATTTGTTGGTATCTAGTGGCTTATTAGGGCCAATTAAATTATCCCACCAGCCTGCGTTTTTGTCGGCTTCATGATATTTACCCGCCACATGGTGATTGCCAGAAAGTGCGTGGCAGACGATTACCGCATTGCTTTTTTGCGCATTTAATTGGCCATAAGTCTCATATACCAAATCAAACTCGGGCAAAACTACACCGCTTTTTAAAGTAAGCGGTGCTTTAAAATGCGCGGTTTGCACAGAGACTATACCAACAGAACCGATGCCAACAGGATTTGTAGAAATTTTACTCATGCAACAATTATACTATTGAAAAGGATATAAAGAATCTTCCAACCAAGCCCGTCATTCTGAGCGTAAACGAAGAACCCAGTTTTTAAGGTTTTCCCCAATTACTTCTGGATTCTGTAGCAAGCCTCTGAATGAGAGTTAAGAAATTTTACCAAGCGTCACGCGGTTATTGCCGCCCAAATCTTTAATTGTTTCAATTTCGCTAAATCCTGCTTTTTTTAGCAAGTTTGCAACAGCTACTGCCTGATTATAGCCATGCTCTAAAAGTAAGAATCCATGCGGGTTTAAATGGTTTGGCGCTTGCGCAATAATATTGCGAATATCGTCCAAACCTTCTGCGCCTGAGGCCAGCGCTGACAGCGGCTCAAAGCGTAAATCACCTTGTTTAAGGTGCGCGTCTTCGGCCTCGATGTACGGTGGATTGCTGACAATGAGGTCAAACTTCTCATTTTTTAAAGCGCTAAACCAATCGCTTAATAAAAATTTTACATTGGCTATTGTTAAGTGTTGCGCATTCTCAATCGCTATATCCAGCGCGGCTTGTGAGGCATCTAGCGCAGTTATATTGGCTTGTGGGCGATGCTTGGCAATGGCTAGTGCAATTGCACCAGCGCCAGTGCCTAGGTCGAGAATGCTAAGGTTGTCATTCCGACGAAAGTTGTAATCTAGCGACTTTAGTGCAACGTAAGGTTTCTCCTCGAATTTTTTATTTTCTACTTCGTCATTCTCGCGTAGGCGGGAATCCATTTTTTGGTTTAAAGTCAACATGGATTCCCGCCTACGCGGGAATGACGGGGAGGATGAAGTGTCGTGTTTTTCACCCCTATCCTTAACCTTAGCCCTAGCCCTCTCACACAAGGGGAGAGGGGACACGTGCTGTGAATTTAAGCCCCTCGCCCCTGTGTGGGAGAGGGGTTGGGGTGAGGGGGCAGAAGACAAAGCAATCCTAGCCAAAGCCGCCTCCACCAAGGTCTCCGTATCCGCCCGTGGAATTAGCGTATCAGCCGACACTTTTAGCTTTAAACCATAAAACTCACGAACACCCAAAATATAAGCAATCGGCTCGCCATTTAAACGTCTTTCAAGCATTGCTCTGTAAGCCGCATGGATGCTAGGGGGTAGGTTTTCATGCTCGTGCGCGATTAACCATGCGCGATTCACATTAAGCGCGTGCTGCAATAGCAATTTCGCCTCATAGTTTGCTTCTTCAGTTTTTAGCTGGGCAATAGCGGCGCGTAATGAAGCTTTAATGGAGCGCAATGAAGTCATTTGTAATTAATAATGCTCTGTAGGTCGGGTTTTAACCCGACGCTTTCCTAACCAAATAATGTTTCTTCTAACCAAACCGCATCCCATAGTGGGTAATCGCCAATATGCTCAACTAACTTGGCGCGCAATGGATTTGCCACAATATAGCGTGCCATGCCGCGCAAATCTTCATCATCGCGCACTGCGTGGTCATAATAATTGTCTTGCCAAATTGCATGACCAATTGCGTGGGCAGACCTACCCTTTAACAGCTGCATAATTTTTGATAATTCACCATCATGCAGCACCATTAGCCAATGCAAGTGGTCTGGCATTAGCACGTAACAAAGCGTTTTAGCACTTCCTTCATTATGCAAGGCGGCCAATTGCCTTACTACCTTTCGGCCAGTATCAAGCGAGGCAAAATAAGGCGTTCTATTTTTAGTGACGGTAGTAATGTGATAAACCAAGCCAGTTTGTGAAAATCTACCTTTGCGTAAATCACTATATGCCATTGTTTAACCTGTAATTTGTCGTGAGAGATTAAATGCGTCGGGTTAAAACCCGACCTACAAAGTTTGTTTGAGTAGAATTAAACATAAAAAACATCGACCTGTAAATTTTTGTAGGTGGGCTTCAGCCCGATAAAATTGGACAGTTGGAGTGCAATAAAATCATTTTTCTCCAATAGTTGCATGAGAATTATTAGTTATCATCACCCAAACTTGCCAACAAATCTGCCTGATGCTCCGCCATCAACGCGCCAACCAGCTCGTCCATATCACCTTCGGTTATCGCGTCAATTTTGTACAAGGTTAAATTAATACGATGATCGGTAATGCGGCCTTGCGGGTAGTTGTAGGTTCTAATTCGCTCAGAGCGGTCACCCGAACCGATTAGGCTTTTACGCTCGCTGGCAATTGCGCTATTTTGTGCATCCACTTGTTTGCTTTTTATGCGCGCCGCCAGCACGGCCATGGCTTGCGCTTTGTTGGCGTGTTGGCTACGGCCCTCTTGGCATTCCACCACAATGCCCGTGGGCGCGTGGGTAATGCGCACGGCGGAATCGGTTTTGTTAATGTGTTGGCCGCCCGCGCCGCTGGCACGGTAGGTATCAATGCGTATATCGGCGGGGTTAATCACCACATCATTGACTTCATCGGCTTCGGCCAATATGGCGACAGTACAGGCGCTGGTGTGAATGCGGCCTTGCGTTTCGGTATCTGGCACGCGTTGTACGCGATGCACGCCGCTTTCAAATTTCATTTTTGAATACGCGCCGTAGCCTTCAATTTTGGCGATAATTTCTTTGTAGCCGCCCACTTCACTTTCGTTAGCCGACATAATCTCGACTTTCCATTTTTGGCGATCGGCATAACGGCTGTACATGCGATATAAATCGCCGCAAAATAAGCCCGATTCATCGCCGCCTGTGCCTGCGCGAATCTCCAAAAATATATTTTTGTCGTCGTTGGGGTCTTTGGGCAGCAGTAGCAGTTGTAATGCGCTTTCAACTGCCTCTAGCTTGGATTTACCGCTGAAAATCTCCTCGATTGCGAACTCTTTCATTTCAGGGTCACTTAACATGCCTTGCGCCTCGGCAATGTCTTTTTCGGCTTGTTCAAAGGCGTGATATTGCTCGACTATGGGCGTGATTTCGGCGTGTTCTTGGGTAATTTTGCGGTAATTATCCATGTTATTGGTGACGCCCTCGCTACTCATTAGGCGGTTTAATTCTTCTAAGCGCTCGCTTAAGGTGGCGAGCTTTCTTAACATACTTGGTTTCATATTAATTCTTAATTTGGTAAAGTTGCTTGATGATATTTTCTAGCTTAGCGTGTTCGTCGCCGTGCGCTTGGTTTAAGGCATTGCTGGGCGCGTGTAAAAATTTGTTGGTTAACGCATTACTTAACGCTTCCAGCACAATTTCAGGTTTTTCACCTTTTTGCATTAGCTTAAGCGCTTTTTCTAATTCAGTTAATCGCATCGCTTCGGCTTGGTCACGCAACGCTTTTATGGTGGGCACGCTGTCGCGCTTAGCCAGCCATTGCATAAACGTGTCTACGCGGGCTTGCACTATTATTTCGGCGTTTATCGCTGCCATTTGGCGATTTTCCATGCCAGTATTAACCACTTGCGCGAGGTCATCCACCGTGTACAAAAACACATCATCCAATTGCGCCACCTCTGGTTCAATATCTCTTGGCACGGCCAAATCGACCATAAACACAGGCCGATGACGGCGCGCTTTAACCGCGCGCTCTACCATGCCAAGGCCAACAATGGGCAACTGGCTGGCAGTACTGGTAATCACAATATCAAAATCGGCAAAATGGGCGGGTAAATCTTGCAGCAAAATTGCTTGCGCGCTTACGCCTTGCGCGATTATTTTATCGGCCAAACTTTCGCCGCGCTCTAGCGTACGGTTGGCAACCGTTATGCTTTTAGGTAGCTGCGCGGCAAAATGGTTTGCACACAGTTCTATCATCTCGCCCGCGCCAATTAACAACACTTTTTGCTGTGAAATATTACCAAAAATACGCTGCGCTAATTTAACCGCCGCCGCCGCCATGCTAATACTGCTGCTGCCAATATCGGTATTGGTACGCACTTCTTTAGCAACTTCAAATGTGCGTTGAAAAAGCTTGTGCAATAATGTGCCCAGCGTGCCGGCGTCTTGCGCTATTTTAATGGATTGCTTAAATTGACCTAAAATTTGTGGCTCGCCCAGTACCATACTATCTAAGCCGCTAGCTACGCGAAAAGCATGTTTAACCGCATCTTGATTACTTAGCGTGTAGGTGTAGGGCTGAATATGACTTAAATCTAAACGATGATATTGCGCGAGCCAATTGATGATTGGCTGTGGTGTGGCCGATTGCACGTAAATTTCAGTACGGTTACAAGTTGATAAAATAGCAGCTTCTGCCACATTTTGCGCCGTTAAATCGCTTAGTGCATGACGCAAATTGGCATCATTAAACGCAACATTTTCGCGAATGGCAATTGGAGCGGTGGTGTGATTCACACCAATGGTATAAAGCTGCATCATGCTATTTTAACAACTCTTTAATGGAATGCGATAAAAACCTAAACATCAGACGTGGAAAGAACAAAAAAGTAAGCTAAAATAACGTAATTCAACAACTTTTAGCTGACTTTTGTCGCAAGGATTATCTAAAATGAGCAAAACTTATCGTATCGCCCCCAGTATTTTATCTGCAAACTTTGCCAAACTGGGTCAAGAAATTGAGGATGTGATTTCTTCTGGCACCGATTTTGTGCACTTTGACGTAATGGATAATCATTATGTGCCAAACCTTACCATTGGCCCGCTGGTGTGCGAAGCCATACGCGAAATCGCTGGCAAAGTGGGCGGCATTATCGATGTACATTTAATGGTAGAACCAGTAGATCGCATCATTCCTGATTTTGCTAAAGCAGGCGCCAATATTATTACTTTTCATCCAGAAGCATCGAAACACATTGACCGTAGCTTGGCTATGGTTCGCGATTTAGGCTGTAAATCTGGTTTAGTATTCAACCCAGCCACACCGCTACACTATTTAGATCATGTCATGGATAAAGTAGATATGGTTCTGCTAATGTCAGTTAACCCTGGTTTCGGCGGACAAAAATTTATCCCAGAAACGTTGAATAAATTGCGCCAAGCTCGCACTAAAATTGATGCTTACACCAAAGAAACTGGTCGCGAAATTTATTTGGAAGTAGATGGCGGCGTAAACGCGCAAAATATTGCCGAAATTGCCCGCGCTGGCGCCGATACTTTTGTAGCCGGCAACGCAATATTTACCAAAGGCTTAGATACCGATCAAAATCGCTATAACACAGTGGTTGGTGAGCTGCGCGCATCGCTGGCAACAGTTTAAATTACTGCGATATTGTTAATTGTCTGGCGGTAGATTTGTTTAAAGTAAAACTGATTATGTTTGATTTAGACGGCACGCTGGTACACACTGCGCCCGAAATTGCCCAAGCCGCCAATTGGATGTTGGCCGATTTAGGCAAGCCAATTTTGCCCATTGCGCAAGTGCAAAGTTATATTGGTGAAGGCGCGGTTAAGTTGATTAATCGCTGCTTAACCGCTGATTTTCATGCCGAACCAGATGCGAAATTATTTGAAACGGCTGAAAAAGTATTTTTTGCCCATTATGCCAATATTGTAGAATCGAGTAAGCCATTTGCTGGCGTGCAAGATGGCCTGCAAGCCGCGCAGAATAAGGGCTACAGGCTTGCTTGCGTTACAAATAAACCAGCGCAATTTACTGAACCTTTGCTAAAAACGAGCGGCTTGGGCGATTATTTTGAGATGGTGGTTTCTGGCGATACGCTGGCAAAAAAGAAGCCAGACCCGATGCAATTGCACCATATTTGTGCGCAATTAAAAGTGGATGAATTTGAGGCATTGTTAGTGGGCGATTCTGATACAGATGTAAATGCCGCCCGCGCGGCTGGTTGCTTTATTATTACAGTACCTTATGGGTATAATCAAGGCCGCGCAATTGATGAAAATTTGGTAGATGCAACTATTAACGATTTAACTGAATTAACAAACCTTTTAACCAATTGATTACACTAATAATTTTTAATATTTTTTTAAATAAACATGAATACAACAATACATTTTTTTAGTTGGCGTAGTTGGCGCTAGTTTAAGCCCAGTTTTGCAATTGATAGCTTGCAATTTATAGTTTGCAAAAGACTTAAGTCAACATAAAAATGTAGAAAGAAATCATGTTTACAACCATCAATCAAACCGAATTTGCTGCCTTAGCTGCGCTGGGTTACAACCGCATTCCACTGGTGTTAGAAACCTTTGCCGATCTTGATACGCCGCTTTCACTTTACCTTAAACTCGCCAATCTTCCATTTTCTTACCTATTAGAAAGCGTGCAAGGCGGCGAGCGTTTTGGGCGTTATTCCATCATTGGTTTGCCCGCAAAAACGCGTATTGTTGCCAATGGTTTTACCGTACAAGTGTTGCAGGACGATAAAGTTATCGAAACGTTTGATAATACCAACGCATTAGACTTTGTACGGACATTCCAAGCGCGTTTTAAAACGCCGCCATATGCCGGTTTGCCGCGCTTTACGGGTGGTTTAGCAGGTTATTTTGGTTATGAAACTATTCGCTATATTGAACAGCGTTTAAGCGAAACTAGCAAGCCAGATGCGCTCGGCACACCAGACGTTTTGCTGATGGTTTCAGAAGAAATAGCGGTTATCGACAACTTAAGCGGAAAACTTTATTTTATCGTGTACGCGAATCCAAGTGATGCAAATGCTTTTGAAAATGCGCATATGCGTTTAAATGATTTGGTGCAAATGCTGCGCAAAACAGTGACAATTCCTACCGCTGCGCCCACCGCCAAAACCGAATCCACATCAGAATTTGGCGAGGAAAATTTTAAAGCTGCCGTTAAAAATGCACAGCAATATATTCTGGAAGGCGACATTATGCAGGTGGTGTTAAGCCAGCGCATGAGCCAAGCATTTACCGCGCCGCCTTTAAGCTTATATCGCGCCTTACGCAGCTTAAATCCATCGCCTTACATGTTTTATTACCATATGGGCGATCACCATGTAGTTGGCGCTTCCCCCGAGATTTTGGTGCGTTTAGACGACGGCGTTGTCACATCGCGCCCTATTGCAGGCACGCGCCCACGCGGCAAATCGCGCGAGCAAGATTTAGCGCTAGCTGATGAGCTGCTTGCCGACCCAAAAGAGCGCGCAGAACACGTGCAGCTAATGGATTTAGGCCGCAATGATGTAGGCCGTGTTGCGCAAATAGGCACGGTAGCAGTCACTGAAAATATGCTGATTGAGCGTTACAGCCACGTGATGCACATTGTGAGCAACGTAGAAGGCAAGTTAAAGCCCGGGCTAGATGCAATTGATGTGCTAAAAGCGACCTTCCCCGCAGGCACGGTTTCTGGTGCGCCAAAAGTGCGCGCCATGGAAATTATCGACGAGCTAGAACCCACTAAGCGCGGCATCTACGCGGGCGCGGTGGGCTATTTAGGTTTTAATGGCGATATGGATGTGGCGATTGCCATAAGAACTGGCGTCATCAAAGACAACAAACTTTACGTGCAAGCAGGCGCGGGTATTGTGGCCGATTCTATTGCTCAAAATGAATGGGATGAAACGCAAAACAAAGCCAAAGCGGTGCTACGCGCGGCTGAATTAGTGCAACTAGGACTTGATTCAAAATCGGCTGATTTGAAAGTGGGCATTTAAATGTTATTGATGATTGATAATTACGACTCTTTTACCTATAACTTGGTGCAATATTTGGGCGAGCTAGGCCAAGATGTGCAGGTTTACCGTAACGATGAAATTGACCTTAAAAAAATCGCCGAATTGAAGCCAGCATATATCGTTATTTCACCTGGTCCATGCACGCCAAACGAGGCGGGCATTAGCTTAGCGCTGATAAAAGAATTTGCAGGAAAAATTCCACTACTGGGTGTTTGCTTAGGTCACCAAAGTATTGGCCAAGCGTTTGGCGGCAACATTATTAAAGCCAAAACGCTGATGCACGGTAAAACCTCGCTTATTCACCATACCAGCACAGGTGTATTTAAAGATTTGCCCAACCCTTACACCGCCACACGCTACCATTCGCTGGTGGTAGAGCGCGAAACGATTCCCGATTGTTTAGAAATTACTGCGTGGACACAAGATATTAACGGTAACTTTGGTGAAATTATGGGCGTCAAACATAAAACTTTAGCGGTTGAAGGCGTGCAGTTCCATCCAGAATCAGTGCTAACTGAGCATGGTCACGCGCTTTTAGATAATTTTTTGAAAACCTACTAGCAATACAAAATGCTGCTGTTTTTTTAATCTAATGGGTGAGGGCAGTAGTGGATGTAAGCGAGAGTATATTATGGTTTATAAACAAGCACTTGAACAACTATTAGCAGGCCGAGATTTGGCTTATGCTGATATGCTTGAGCTTATGCAGCAAGTGATGATTGGCGAGCTGACGCCAGCGCAAATAGCGGGTTTGGTGATTGCGCTACGTATTAAGGGCGAAAGTGTCGATGAGATTACCGCTGCCGCCACCGTCATGCGCCAGCTTTCTACCAAAGTAAAAATTGCTGCAAGCCCCAATTTAATTGACAACTTAATTGATACTTGTGGCACAGGCGGCGATGGTATTCAGACTTTTAATGTTTCTACCTGTGCGGCTTTTGTGGCGGCGGCAGCAGGCGCAAAAGTCGCTAAGCATGGTGGGCGCTCGGTGTCATCCACTTGTGGCAGCGCAGATGTATTAGAGGCGCTTGGCGTTAACGTGAATGTAACGCCAGATCAAGTGGCGAATTGCGTGAATGACATTGGCATCGGCTTTATGTTTGCACCCAACCATCACAGAGCCATGAAACACGCCGCACCAGTGCGCCGCGAGCTGGGTGTGCGCACTATTTTTAACTTGCTTGGTCCGCTGACAAACCCCGCTGGTGCACGCCGACAGGTCATGGGCGTGTTTAGCAAAGACCTCACCTACACGCTAGCAAAAGTGCTGCAAAATTTAGGCAGTGAGCATGTGATGGTTGTTTGCGGTGCAGATGGTATGGACGAAATTTCGTTT
>JAYTEL010000169.1:0-12078 GCA_043735225.1 Methylotenera sp.
TAATTCAAAACCAAATTTATTGGATTAGCTTAAATTAAAAAGCCAGCTTTCGCTGACTTTTTAATTGAAAAATGGATTCCCGATTTCTCGGGAATGACGGCGGAGGTGATTTAAACCTTTTGGTAAACCTCACTACCTTTTTTCACAAACTCAATGGCTTTTTCTTGCATGCCTTTTTGTAGTGCTTCGTCGTTGCTTACGCCTAGTTTATCGGCGTAATCGCGTACGTCTTGGCTTATTTTCATGCTGCAAAAATGTGGGCCGCACATGCTACAAAAGTGCGCTTGTTTGGCGCCTTCTTGCGGCAGGGTTTCGTCGTGAAATTCTTTGGCTTTTTCTGGGTCAAGGCCTAGGTTAAATTGGTCATCCCAACGGAACTCGAAGCGCGCTTTGCTTAAAGCGTTGTCGCGAATTTGCGCGCCTGGGTGGCCTTTGGCTAAGTCTGCGGCGTGGGCGGCTATTTTGTAGGTAATAATGCCAACACGCACGTCTTCTTTATCTGGTAAGCCTAAATGCTCTTTTGGCGTTACGTAACATAACATCGCGCAGCCGTACCAGCCGATCATCGCCGCGCCTATGCCGCTGGTAATATGGTCATAACCTGGGGCGATGTCGGTGGTGAGTGGGCCTAGTGTGTAAAACGGCGCTTCACCGCAATGCTCTAGTTGCAGCTCCATATTTTCTTTAATTAAATGCATCGGCACGTGGCCTGGGCCTTCAATCATGCATTGTACATCGTGCTTCCAGGCGATTTGCGTTAACTCACCAAGTGTTTTTAACTCGGCAAATTGCGCTTCATCATTGGCATCGTAAATTGAGCCTGGGCGCAAGCCATCGCCTAGTGAAAAGCTCACATCGTAGGCTTTCATGATGTCGCAAATATCTTCAAAATGCTCGTACAAAAATGACTCTTTATGATGCGCCAAACACCATTTTGCCATTATAGAGCCGCCGCGCGACACAATACCTGTCATGCGTTTTGCAGTCATTGGGATATATGCTAAACGCACGCCCGCGTGGATGGTGAAGTAATCCACACCTTGTTCAGCTTGCTCGATG
Organism: Methylotenera sp.; assembly: GCA_043735225.1. GTDB lineage: Bacteria > Pseudomonadota > Gammaproteobacteria > Burkholderiales > Methylophilaceae > Methylotenera_A. Next base: position 1,060 of record JAYTEL010000169.1, read on the forward strand.
AGCGTATCGCGAAAAATTTCCCAAGTTAAATCTTCAGCCTTACCATTTACTTTTTCTAACGCTTGGTAAATGGGCACGGTGCCAATAGGCACGGGTGAGTTGCGAATAATCCATTCGCGCGTTTCGTGGATGTTTTTACCTGTGGATAAATCCATCACGGTATCGCCGCCCCAGCGCGTACCCCACACCATTTTCTCCACTTCTTCTGAAATTGAAGAACCAAGTGCTGAGTTACCGATGTTTGCGTTAATTTTGACCAAGAAATTACGGCCAATAATCATCGGCTCGATTTCTGGGTGATTAATATTGAGCGGGATAATCGCGCGGCCTAAGGCCACTTCACTACGCACAAATTCTGGCGTAATCACTTGCGGAATACTCGCACCAAAATGCTGACCTTTATGCTGTTTTTGCAACATCTCGCTCATACCCTCGCGCCGTTGATTCTCGCGGATGGCAATGTATTCCATCTCTGGCGTAATAATGCCTTTGCGCGCGTAATGCATTTGGCTGACGTTTGCGCCCGCTTTTGCGCGGAGTGGTTTGCGGTGCAAATTAAAGCGCATTTCGCTTAATGCTGGGTCAACTAAGCGTTGATGACCAAATGTTGAACTTGGGCCGTCCAATTGCTCAACGTCGCCACGTTCCATAATCCATGCGGCGCGCATGGCAGGCAAACCACTGCGAATATCCACATTCACATTGGGGTCGGTATAAACACCGCTGGTGTCGTACACCATGACAGGCGGGTTTTTTTCTGCGCCAAATTGGGATGGTGTATCGCTTAATGAAATCTCACGAAAAGGCACTTGAATATCGGCGCGCGAGCCTTGAATATACACTTTGCGCGAATTGGCAAAGGGCACTTTAGTGGCTGGATCAATTTCGGCGGTGTCGCCTACAAATTTGGGGAGGGTTTTGTTAAGATTTTTATCAATGGCGTTCATGCGTAATCCTATTCAAATTAAATAATAAAAAAGCATAAAAAAGCTTCATCTATATTTGGTTTTGTAGGAAAGCACAAAGTAAGTGCTTTCCTACGACGGCATTACCCGCATCAGGTTCGAAGGGTGATTCTCACTGGCGCTTTTTTAAAACACCAGACCCCTAGCAATAGCTTGAATTTACGCGAAAAAAACTAAAAAGGCAAGATAGCAATTTTTTAATGGCATCTCTAGCATCTAAAATAACAATGAGTAATGACTATAAATTTTAGGTGAATTGGGTAAAAAATGTTATAAATATCGGTAATCAAAAAATTATAGTTTAGGTGTAATCATGCTACTTATTGCAATTTATTATGCGCTGGCAATTGCGGTACTCACACTTCATTTTACAGGGCATCTTGAGCGCTGGGGCATGGAATGGATGGTGTTTGTATTTGCCTTAACGGTATTTCCTGCTGTCTTGTACCTTTAATTTTTGTTGCAATCCTTTTTTCAAATCCAAATAACACAGCTTTTTAGTATTAATTAAAATCTTAACAATTATGGCAAACTCACCTGTAAAAACCATCAAAAAACTTTCCGAAAAAGAGTGGAAAGAGCTGACAAAATCCGAACGTGAAGATATTGCTGAGATGTTAGATAGCATGGAAAATGTGCGTGATGTAAACCAAGAATTCGTCGATACGCGCTCTTTTGGCCAATTTGCGGCAGATGGCGTTGCAAAAGTAGCGGGTTCGTGGTCTTTTATTATGTTATTTTTGTTTGGATTATTATTGTGGGCATTTTTAAATACCGAAGTGCTAGGCCCAAGGCAGCAAGCATTTGACCCGTATCCCTACGTTTTTCTTAACCTCATATTATCTATGTTGGCTGCTGTGCAAGCCCCCATTATTATGATGTCGCAAAATCGCCAAAGTGCGCGCGATAGGCTTGACGCCGAGATTGATCATGAGGTAAATGTGCGCGCCGAGTTCGCCATTCAAAGCGTTGATGAGCGTATACAAGCCTTGGAGCAGAAGTTGGATGAAGCTAAACAGCTCATTTTGGCGCAAACCCATGCCTTTAATCAAAGCCAAAGCAAGTGATGGAGCGATGGGTTATTTACGCAGTTATTTCTGCTGCTTTTGCAGGTTTTACTTCGGTGGTTGCAAAGTAAGGCTTGTCGGGCATTTCATCGGCGTTAGGTTTAACCGTTCGCACGCTTTTTGTATGCGCTTTTGTACTGTTATTTGCGTTAATGGCGGTTGAGCCTGCTGAAATAAATCTCTACAAAAAGTTAATTATATTTGGCTAGGCTTATCGGGTGTTACCACCACTAGCTCGTGGATATTTTATTATAAAGCATTAAAATTGGGCGATGTGGCAACTGTTGCGCTGATTGATAAAGGTAGCGTGGTTATTGCTATTCTGCTGGCTTGGTGGCTACTTAAAGAAGCAATCACTCTGCAAATTGCGCTAGGTGCACTTTTAATTGTGGCGGGTTTGCTTGTTATTGCAAAAAAATAGCGTAAAAAATCGTTAAAAAAATATTGTTTGCAACCTTATGCTAACAAATTCATCAATAATCTATTAGCAATTATAAATTTGCCGCAAAAATTTCAAGTAAAAATCCCGTAACATGGCCAATGTTTAAAATGCAAAAAGTTGTTGTAATTATATAGCTGGCTTGAACAGCCTGGCTCTAGCTCGATTCAATCTGTTTAATGTATTCATTGTGATTATTCGCAACAATTTTAGAGTTAAGTAAAAAGCGGCGCGCAATTTATCACGTTAAGCTTTGTATCAAAAATCTGAAGGTTTATTTATGCACAGCAGTATTACAGAATTTAACAAACAAAATGCTACAACACACATTAATCTAGGCGAAGCTAGATTTAATATGATAGAGCAGCAGATTCGCACTTGGGATGTGCTTGACCCAACCGTATTGCAGTTGTTAAATGACGTGCCGCGCGAACGATTTGTACCTTTTGCATACCAGGGCTTAGCATTTGCAGATATTGAAATTCCGCTGGGATATGACGCAAATGGACAATTACAATCCATGCTTAGCCCCAAGCTAGAAGGCCGCATTTTGCAAGCGCTAAATGTGCAAAAACATCAACTCATATTACATATTGGCACGGGTAGCGGCTATTTTACGGCCTTGCTAGCCAGCTTGGCAAAGCATGTAGATGCGATAGAAATTGATGCGATCTTAAGCGCGCAAGCCGCTTACAACTTAGCAAAAAATAATATTAACAATGTAACGTTAACGGTTGCAGATGGCATATTAGGTCAGCCTAGCGAGTTTAACCAACAGCTATATGATGCGATTGTTTATACAGGATCATCTCCGCGCGAGCCAGCCAGTGTGCGTCAGCAGTTAAAAATTGGCGGCGTGCTATTTATGGTGCTGGGCAATGCGCCTGCCATGCAAGCCACTTTAATTCAGCGCGTATCTGATACGGGGTTTAGAGAGGATGTTTTGTTTGAAACTTGCCTTCCTATGCTAACCAACGCGCCACAAACGAAAAAATTTGAGTTTTAACAAATAAAAACATGCTTTTGCGTAACCCATCAAAGATTAGAATGACAGCCATATTGTTTATTACCACAGTATTAGGCAGCGCCAGCACCAGCTTGTTGGCGGCGGTAAAAGTTCCGCCATTAACAATGAGTGCACAATTAGGTGGAACATACTCAGCGTTATCGCAGAATAACGTGACAAAACAAGATAAACTACCAAAAAAACAGCAATTAACAAGACAATCTAAAGCCTTAAAAAACACGGAAAAACTGCCGCCACCCATAAGTGCTATTCAAACCAATCAAAAGTTAAGTAGTGCATATCAGCAAAATGAAAAACAACAATCTTTACTCGATATTTATCATTTAGCGCTGGCACATGACCCAACACTAGCCTCTGCATTAAGCGCCAATAAAGCAGCGCAAGAAATTATTGAACAAGGTAAGGCGCTGTATCGCCCAACAATCAATTTGAACGCAGGCGTGACATCAACCAAAAGTAACATCATTTTTAATAATGTGACATCAAACTTTCCTAGAGTAGCGGGGCGCACAAGTTATGAAGGCTACAACTATGTACTTGAAGCGCGGCAACCCGTGTATCGTCAGCAAAGTTTGGTACAGATTGACAAAAGTTATACTCAAGTCAGTATTGCCGATAAACAATACCATTTGAGCCAGCAAAATTTGATTTTGCGCACGACTCAAGCTTATTTTAATGTGCTGATTGCGCAGGATAATATCAGATTAATTCGCGCTCAAAAAACGGCTATATTAGGCCAGTTAGAACAAGCTAAGGTTACGTTTGAGGTAGGCACAACAACTATTACAGATGTAAATGAAGCGCAAGCCCGCTTTGATTTAATAGTTGCGCAAGAAATTGCGGCAATTAATTCTTATCAAGTTGCGCAATACGAAATAGCGCAAATAACAGGTGAATTGCCACCAGCACTGGCTACTGTTAAAAGCGACATTGTAGTAAACACATTCAATCAAAACATTCAAAATTTATTAGACGTTGCTTTGCATAACAACTTAACTATTGCCATTCAGCAAGATACTTTAAAACTAGCTGAACAAGATGTGGCTTTAAATAAAGCAGCTCACATGCCAGTGTTAGATGCAGTTGCCAACTACACAGATAACTATACTAATGGCGGCTTAAACGGGTTTGGTAATGAGCTGAAAAGCGCCAATATTGGTTTGCAATTGCAAATTCCGCTTTATCAAGGCGGACTAATTAGCTCTAAAGTACGCCAAGCCGTATTAAATCAACAAAAGGCAAAAGACGATGTGGAAATTGCGCGCCGCCAAATCGATTTAGATACGCAGAGGGCCTATTTAAATTTAAACAGCAACATTGCCCAAGTTAAAGCATTAGAGCAAGCATTAACCAGCAGTCAAAGCCAGCTTGAATCTACTCAGCTTGGTTACGAAGTGGGGGTGCGCATTAATGTAGATGTATTAAATGCGCAGCAGCAATTATTTTCTGCCAAGCGCGATCTATTGCAGGCGCGCTACAATTATCTGGTCAATATCATTCGTTTAAAATCTGCAACTGGCATCGTTAGCGAGTTAGATTTACAAGAAATAAACCAGCAATTGCTGTTAGCACCCAATAATGTCAACTAAACTGCTGTTGCAAGCCGCGCAAAGCCAACTTGTGGTGATTGATATGCAAGTTAAACTTGCGCCTGCCATGGATTTAGCTGCCCTGCAAAGCGTCATACAAAATTGCGCAATTTTGCTACAAGCAGCAACGTTAATGCAAGTTGCAACTGTCGTCACCGAGCAATATCCCCAAGGGTTGGGCGAAACCTTGCCTGCGTTAAAGCCATATTTAACCAGTAGCAAAATCGTCGCAAAAACGGCTTTTTCTGCCTGTGTAGAGCCCCTGTTTAAGCAACATTTATATGCCGACAAATCACAAATTGTGTTGCTAGGTATGGAAGCGCATATTTGTGTGTTACAAACCGCGCTAGACTTGTTGAACGTACATAAGCAAGTGTTTGTGGTGGAAGATGCGATTATTTCAAGAAACACAACTAATAAAGCCAACGCAATTACAAGATTGCAAGCGGCAGGCTGCATCGTCACCAATACCGAATCAGTGGTGTTTGAATGGCTAGGCAACGCCAATCACGAGGCGTTTAAAGCCGTTTCTAAATTAGTGAAATCGTTGTAGCTAATTCCTCTGCTGATGCACTGAATGCTGAATGTAGGGGCGCCAGCTGTTGCTTACAGCGTTATTAATTTTTATTCAGACTGCCAATTACCCGCAGTGGCGGCGCCATTGCTGGCGCAGAGCCTCATCAAGCAGCCATTAATAGAGCAAACCTAACAATTAAAAATTACGCCATCTTACTGCTGCAATCATTTAAAATTGAAGTGCACATTAATCAGGCCGAAATAAATACTAATATTAACGTTAAAAAAATAGGAAAAAAATAGAAATTTTCTCATTCGTTCAGCACAACGGCGCCCATCAATCTTGGCTGCTAGCAACGCAGTTACTACAATTTAAACAACCCTCGCAAACCTATTGACCAGCCTACCAGCTATTGCATCAATTTCAATTGGTATCGGGCGAATATGTGCTGGTTGCCGATTGGGATTGCCCGTTTGAGGAGGCCACCGAGGTGTTTTTGTTGAGAGCAGAATTAGCATTAGTTGCGCGCCATAGCTTTAGCGTGCCGTATGGATCTTTTAATTTTGAAGATTTGCAAGTAATTGACGATACCAATTTGCAGCTGACTTTTTATGAAAATGATTGCAGACAAATCACCGTTACAGCTAAAAAAATGGGCTTATTGGGCTCTCACATTAACATTAATCAACTTTAAATTTAAAAAATATGCGCTTCAATTAAAGTCATTAAACGAGTAGTTGCCCCAGTTGCAGCGGCGCTAAACTTTACAGCCGCTTGTTGCATGCGTTTACGTTGATCATTATTTGCTATTAAAAACTGTATTTGTAGACGTAATTCTGCCACATCTTTTACGCGGATAGCAGCGCCAGCTTGTATTGCATTTTCAGTAGCATCAGCGAAATTAAACGTGTGTGGCCCAATCAAAATAGGCTTGCCCATCGTTGCCGCTTCTATTAAATTTTGCCCGCCAAACGGTAGTAAGCTGCCGCCAATAAAAGTAAAATCGCAGGCGGCGTAATAGGTAAAAAGCTCACCCATGCTATCGCCCAAAATCACTTGAACATTTTGATTGGCAGGCCCATGCAAGTTGCTGCGACGCAAATACGAAAAACCTGCACTTTTAATTAAGCTTTCAACTTCGTTAAAACGTTGCGGATGCCGCGGCACAATAACGGTTAATACATCAATGCCTTCTACTGCTTTCAATACAAGCGCTTCCTCACCCGCACGTGTGCTGGCGGCTAGGAAAATGGTTGTATTTTCGCCCAATAGTACACGCAGCTGCGCGCCTTTATTCGCAATATTTGCAGGTGGTTTTACGTCAAACTTTAAGTTACCTGCAACGCACACATTTTGTGCGCCTAGATATTTTAATCGCGCAGCGTCATCAGCCGTTTGCGCAGCAATTGTGTCTAAGTTTTGTACACCTTCGCGCGCCAAATTGCCTAATTTGGCATAACCATTAAATGATTTTTCTGACAGTCGCGCGTTGAGCAATAAGAGCGGAATCTGCTTTTGTTTACAAGCTGCAATCAAGTTAAACCACAGCTCAGTTTCCATAATCAAACCAATTTTCGGCTGAAAATGCTGCAAAAAATTGTTTACGGCAAATGGCAAATCATAAGGCAAGTAAACACGATGTATCGTGTCGCCAAACAGCGCTTTACTTGCATCGCGGCCAGTAGGCGTGCCATGCGTAAGCAAAATTTGATGTTGCGGATAACGCGTTTGTAAAGCTTTAATAAGCGGTTCTGCCGCGCGCGTTTCACCGACAGACACGCAGTGCAACCAAATAATAGGTTTCGTCATTTTTACTTGATAATAACCAAATCGCTCGCCCCAATGTAGACGATATGCGGGTTGTTTTGTGCCGCGCCACAGCAATTTAAGCGGCACAAGTGGCAGCGCTAAATACAGTAAAAATGAGTACAAAAACCGATTCATCATGGCATTTTCTCACAAAATTGCGCCGCGTGATTTTAACGCGCCAATGCATTACAAAATGCACCAACATAAACCACGTTTAATTGCCAGCCATTTATTTTTTTAATTATTATTAAAGATAGTAATCGCTCACCTTTGCGCTACGCGGATGCTGGCTTAGTTTAATCAAAAACACATCAAAATAGTGTTTTAAACAGCCACAAATTTGGGGTTGACGAACACTAAATAAAGGCTTAAATTTATATTATTAACACAAGATATTGTGTTACGGCGGTTATTTTTTCGCAATAGTTAAAGTTTTTTTATAAAAAAGTTTTTTTAAAATATAATCACAGATTAAAGCGTAAAGTTTGGCTTTTATCCAATGTAAGAATAAGTTGAAGAGAGGTTTTTCATGTTAAAAGTAGTTGAAACGGTAGCAAAATTGCATACAGGCAATCAGACAGATATGGGCAAAGAAATCCCCATTCAATCGGTATCACTCGATATTTGGGATAAAAAATATCGCCTAAAAGCCAAAAATGGCGACCATGTGGATGCCGATATGGATGCGAGCTACGCCCGCGTTGCGCGCGCACTGGCTGATGTAGAAACGACTGAAGGCAAACGTCATGAATGGCATGAAAAATTTCATTGGGCATTACGCCGCGGGGCGATTCCTGCGGGTCGCATTACTAGTAACGCCGGCGCGTTAGAACATAAACCTGCCACTTCAACCATTAACTGCACGGTTTCTGGCGTGGTAGAAGACAGCATGGATAATATTTTAGGCAAAGTTCACGAAGCTGGCTTAACGCTAAAAGCGGGTTGCGGCATTGGTTACGAGTTTTCAACATTGCGTCCAAAAGGCGCGTTTGTAGCGGGTGCTGGCGCATATACTAGCGGCCCGTTATCTTTCATGGATATTTACGATAAAATGTGTTTTACCGTGTCTAGCGCGGGCGGGCGCCGCGGCGCGCAAATGGCCACGTTTGATATTAGCCACCCCGATGTGACCGATTTTATTAAAGCCAAACGTGAAAACGGCCGTTTGCGCCAATTTAACCTGAGTTGCTTGATTACCAAAGAGTTTATGGAAGCAGTAAAAGCCGATGCCGATTGGAAATTGGCTTTTCCCGTTACTGAAAAAGAAGCAATTGTTGATGGCCTAAACACCAATGACATTACGCAAGTGGTGTGGCGCGAGTGGCCAGTGCGCGGCAAATATCTTACGCAAACGCAAGGCATTGATGCGGGCAAGGTTGCGTGCCGCGTGTATAAAACCATTAAAGCGCGCAGATTGTGGGATGTGATTATGTCCTCCACTTACGATTTTGCTGAGCCAGGTTTTATCTTAATCGACCGCGTAAACGAGATGAACAACAACTGGTTTTGTGAAAATATTCGCGCGACTAATCCTTGTGGTGAGCAGCCACTACCGCCGTATGGCGCATGTTTGCTCGGTTCAGTCAACCTAACTAGATTTGTGCGCAAACCTTTTACCGATGAAGCCACGTTTGATTGGGCAGAATATCGCGAAGTGGTCGCCATTTTTACCCGCATGTTAGACAACGTGGTGGAAATTAACGGCTTGCCACTGCAACAACAACGCGATGAAATTGCCCGCAAACGCCGTCATGGCATGGGCTATTTGGGTTTAGGCAGCGCATTAACCATGATGAAAATGAAATATGGTGATGACGAATCAATTAAATTTACCGATGAAGTCACGCGCATGATGGCTGAAGTGGGCTGGGAGGTTGGCGTGCAATTGGCCGACGAAAAAGGCGCTGCGCCAATTATGGATGAAAAGTTTGAGGTTACCGCCGACATGCTGGCAAAACGCCCAGAAATGGCGGCAGATGGCATTAAAGTGGGGCAAAAATTGGCAGGAAAAGTATTGCTAGGCAAATACAGTCGTTATATGCAGCAGTTTCCTGAAGGTTTACGTAACCAAATTGCCGCTAAAGGCGCGCGATTTACGCACCACAGCAGTATCGCGCCTACAGGCACCATTTCTCTTAGTTTAGCCAACAACGCCAGCAACGGCATTGAGCCTAGCTTTGCGCACCATTACGCACGCAACGTAATTCGTGAAGGTAAAAAATCGAAAGAAAAAGTCGATGTATTTAGTTTTGAATTGCTGGCCTACCGCGCGTTAATTAACCCTAACGCCATGCCGTTTAGCGATAATCCAGAAGAACAGTTGCCCGATTATTTCTTAGATTCTTCAACCATCATGGCCAAAGCGCATGTAGATATTCAAGCCGCGTCACAAAAATGGATTGACAGCAGTATTTCAAAAACCATTAACGTGCCGACCGATTACGATTTTGAAGATTTTAAAAATATCTATTTGTACGCCTATGACAAAGGCTTAAAAGGTTGCACCACGTTTAGGTTTAACCCAGAAGCGTTTCAAGGTGTATTGGTGACTGAGAAAGACTTAGCCTCCACCACCTACAAATTTACGTTAGATGATGGAAGCGAGATTGAAGTTAAGGGCAACGAAGAGATTGAATATGATGGCGAGATTCATAGTGCCGCCAACCTATACGATGCCCTGAAAGAAGGCTACTACGGTAAATTCTAATCATTAAAACGGCTGCGCTCACAATTGCGTCGTTAAAAATCAGTTTTAAATCCTCATGTACTACTTGTACATTCCGGTTCAAAACTAATTTTAGTCTAGCACTTGCATCGCTCGCTACGTTTTACTGACTAGAATTAATGATTAATCCCCTCTCCCCTTGCGGGAGGGGGCTAGGATGAGGGGGAAACCTCTCAAATTTAACCCATAAGGAGAAACAAAATGGCAGTAAAAATAGATAAAAAAATCACTGGCTACGCGTTGGTGAACGAGCAAGATAAACTAGACGCCGCCGCAAAAGCGCTAGAAAAAAACGCAAAAATAGTGCAAATTGGCGAGCCGCTAGACCGCCCAGAGAAAATCACCGGTAGCACCTACAAAGTAAAAACGCCCGTTACCGAGCACGCGCTCTACATCACCATTAACGACGTGGTGATGTATGAAGGCACGCCGCAAGAGCACCGCCGCCCGTTCGAGATTTTTATTAACTCTAAAAATATGGATCACTTTCAATGGATTGTGGCTTTAACGCGCGTGATGTCGGCGGTGTTTCGCAAAGGCGGCGACGTGACGTTTTTGGTAGAAGAGCTTAAAAGCGTGTTTGAACCAAGTGGCGGCTATTTTAAAAAAGGCGGCAAATTTGTGCCAAGTTTAGTAGCTGAGATTGGCGAAGTGGTCGAGCAACACTTGCAATCAATTGGCATGCTTAAAAAACCAGGCTTAGATGAACACCAACAAAAATTGGTCGATGAAAAACGCACTGAATACTTTGAAAAACACGCCAAACCGAATGAGGAAATGACCACAGAAGGCTTTCCAAAAGGCTCGCAGCTGTGTGGTAAATGTAATACCAAAGCGGCGATTATTATGGATGGGTGTTTGACTTGTTTGAATTGTGGTGA
>JAYTEL010000170.1:0-2687 GCA_043735225.1 Methylotenera sp.
GATAACACTATACTTAACATTATCAATTACAAGCCCAAGACTCAATGTAAGCAACCAATTTTACAAATCAATTGATATAAATTAATCTAGTATAGCTAGGGTAGCGAGTGTAGGGTGTGCAAAATGGCTTTATTTGCTCACCATCAAGCAATTGATAGCATGGCACGCAAAAGCTATAATTAATATGCAGTTAAATTGTGCTTAAACTATAAAATCAAATCATGAAAGCCACCATCACCGAAAAGCACCAAGTTACTGAGTTATTAGCAAAACTGCCTGATGAGAGTACTTTAGAAGACATTCAATATCATCTCTACGTTTTAGCGAGCGTAGGGTGTGCAAATTGACCTTATTTGCACACCAATAATATCAACACGCGGTGGGCAAACATGGTTTGCACCACCCTACAAAACCCACAGTGTAATATCGGTCAGCTTAGACTAAGCTTTTAATGCCTCTATTTATCAAGCAATCTTACCTGCCCAATAACACCACTTTAAGTTAAAATAGCGTATGGCTAATTTAGAACATTTAATCCCCGAATCCCTTACCGATTTTAATGCATGCGACGACATGCCCGCGTTAGAAAATGCAAAAGCAAAATACCTTGGTAAAACAGGTGCGCTGACTGACGCGTTAAAGGGTTTAGGTAAGCTGAGTAACGAAGAGCGCCCAGCCGCAGGCGCTGCTATCAATGTGGTAAAGCAAGCGATTGAAGCCGCATTAAATGCTCGGCGTGAGGCGATTTTGGATGCTGCTCTTGCTGCAACATTGGCGCAAGAATCAATTGATGTAACCTTGCCAGCCCGTGCGCAATCGCAAGGTGGCTTGCATCCCGTTACGTTAACGCTGCAACGTGTTGAAGCGTTATTTCACTCGATTGGTTTTGATGTGGCAACTGGCCCTGAGATTGAAACCGATTTTTACAATTTTACCGCGCTGAATATCCCAGAAAATCATCCTGCACGTGCCATGCACGATACATTTTATGTGGATGCGGCTGATAAAAGCCAAGATTACGTGCTACGCACGCATACTTCGCCCGTGCAAATTCATTACATGGAAGATGCTTTAAAAAATAACAAGACTCCACCACTAAAAATTATCGCGCCTGGCCGTGTGTATCGTGTGGATTCGGACGCGACGCATTCGCCCATGTTTCACCAAGTGGAAGGCTTGTGGGTGGATGAAAATATCAGTTTTGCCAATTTAAAAGGCGTGGTGCAAGATTTTTTACAACAATTTTTTGAGCGCGATGACTTGACCGTGCGTTTTCGGCCGTCTTTTTTTCCATTCACCGAGCCATCTGCCGAGATGGACATGAGCTGGAACGGCGGCTGGTTGGAAATTGGCGGCTGCGGTATGGTGCATCCAGCAGTGTTTAAACACGTGAATATTGACAGTGAAAAATACCGCGGCTTTGCGTTTGGTTTGGGTGTTGAGCGCCTTGCCATGTTGCGTTACGGTGTGAATGATTTGCGCCACTTTTTTAATAATGATTTGCGTTTCTTGCAGCAATTTAACAAATAGAAACTTAATACTCCAAATAACCATACTCCGTCATTCCCACTAAAGCGGGAGTCCATTTTTAGGTTTTTAAAGGCAATTTGGATTCCCGCACTTTTGTGTTTTTTGCGAAAGCAATTGTCGGAAATGACGATGTGGAAAATATAAAGATTCAATAATTATGCAATTTTCAGAAAACTGGTTACGCACTTTTGTCGATACCAAGCTTACATCGGCCGAGTTAAGTCATGCACTAACAATGGCGGGGCTTGAGGTAGAAGATGAACAGCCTGCTGGCGCGATGTTTGACTGCGTGGTGATTGGCGAAATTGTAGAGACTGCAAAACACCCTGATGCGGATCGCTTGCAATTGTGCAAAGTAAACATTGGCAAGGAAAACGGTAATAATAAAATCCTGCAAATTGTGTGCGGCGCAGCCAATGCGCGTGTTGGTATAAAAGTGCCCTGTGCGCTAGTTGGGGCGAAGTTGCCCGGCATTAGCATCAAACAAGCTGTCGTTCGCGGTGTTGATTCATTTGGCATGTTGTGTTCTAGTAAAGAATTGGGCTTAAGCGCAGCAGCTGCAGGTTTGCTAGAGCTGCCCGCAGACGCGCCAATAGGCAAGGACATTCGCGACTATTTAGATTTAAATGACAATTTACTCACGCTAAAACTCACGCCAAATCGCGCAGATTGCTTAAGTATTTTAGGCATTGCTCGCGATGTGGCGGCAATTACGGGAGACGCATTAATTGGCACAAATTTACAATCAAACTTAGTAGAAAGCACGGCAATAAAATCAGTAAAAGTATCAGCAACTATCGCTTGCCCTGCCTATTATGGCCGCGTGATTGAAAATGTGAACGCAAAAGCGGCAACACCCGATTGGATGATTCGTAACCTTGAGCGAAGCGGTGTTCGGTTAATCAGCATTATTGTGGACATTACCAATTACGTGCTGTTAGAGTTTGGACAGCCAATGCATGCTTATGATTTAGATAAGATTTCTGGCGATATTCAAGTGCGTTTTGCATTAGCGAATGAGCAAATAAAATTACTAAACGACACCCAAGTTAAATTACAAACTGACGACTTGGTGATTGCTGACACGGGTTTAAATAACGGCAGCGGCGCGATAGCGTTGGCGGGCGTTATGGGCGGCGAGCCGACTTCAGTGACAA
>JAYTEL010000171.1:0-10314 GCA_043735225.1 Methylotenera sp.
CATTTTTAGTCAATGGCCGCAATACAAGCTTTAAATTTATTGCCACCGATATTGGCGTAAATGTGACGCAAGAATTTGAGCTGCCAGAGGTGCAAGTCATCAACAATATGAAGCTGCGAACCGGTGGTTGCGGCGAGTGGCGCAGCAATTTTGGCTACACCGTTAAAACGCAAGCATATAAATCAATTGTCACGTTTAGCGGCACTTTTTCGCCCGATTGCGGCGAGCGTTATTTAGAGTTAAGCGTATTAGATGACGAGCAATATGCATTTGCGACCTTTAAAAAATTGTGGATTGAGCTGGGTGGAAAATTTAATGGCAAACTTAAAATACAAGCTACGCCAAGCAGTGCAGTTAAAGTGTTAGCGCAATTATCTGATCCGCTAGGTTATGTAGTGCGCGATATAAACAAGTGGAGCAACAATTTGATGGCGCGGCAATTATTACTGACTTTAGCCTTAGAAAAACAAGGCTCGCCAGCCACAGAGGCAAAAGGCGCGCAGACAATAAAAGATTGGATTGCCTTAAAAAATATCGATGCAAAGGAGTTAGTGATAGAAAATGGCTCTGGCTTATCGCGCAGCGAGCGCATTAGCGCCGAGCATTTAGGCGCCCTGTTAGTCAGTGCTTACAATAGCGCTATCATGCCAGAATTGATAGCCTCGCTGCCTATTTTGGCTTTAGATGGTACTGTTAAAAAACGCTTAAACGATAGCCCAGCAGGCGGCCGTGCACATTTAAAAACAGGCTCTTTAGACGGCGTGAGTGCAATTGCAGGCTATGTGTTAGACGCCAAAAATCGTCGACATGTAATGGTGATGATTGTCAATCACGCCAATGCGTCGGCCAGTAAAAATGCGCAAGATGCACTGATTGAATGGGCTTATGCACACCCCATTTAATTTTTAAACTGCTTTAATATAATTAACGTGCAAAAATTCGTTAGCTCAAACGGGCTATTGTATTAACTAACTAAAAGCGTAAATTATGGATTCATCATTAAAAAACAGGAGTGAATATCATGTTAAAAAATATAGTTATAGCAACATTTGTTGCACCATTATTGTTAGCCGCAACTCCTGTTTTTGCTAATACTTATAATTTTACGCAAATAACCAACAATGGTAGTACGCCTGTAGCATCCCAATTATTGGTTAATGTGACGCAATCTGGATCTAACGTATTATTTAAATTTACCAATAGCTCGGTGATTGCATCGTCGATTGCTGATATATATTTTGATTACGGCAATACCAATTACTTTACATCAATCAGTAATAATATTTTAGGTGCGGCTGGTGAATCAGCTGGCGTTAATTTTAGAGACGGCGCAACACCAGCTAATTTACCAGGCGGCAATCCAATTGGCTTTACAGCAGATGCAAGAGGGAGTTCAGCACCGCCTGTTTCGCCTAATGGTATAAATGCCTCAACTGAGTTTGCAGCATTTTTAGGTGTTCTTGGCATTACCAGCAGTTTTGGCGATGTTATCGCTGCACTAGACTCAAATGCATTTCGTATAGGCTTACATGTACAAGCGATTGGCGATTTAGGCAAAAGCGAATCATTTGTAAGTGCGCCCGGAAGTCCAAGTCAAGTGCCAGTTCCTGGTGCAATATGGTTGTTTGGTTCGGCAATACTAGGCTTTGCAGGTTTTAGTAATCGCAAAATTTAGTTTTTCAAACCAAATTTTATTAAAGGCAATGATAAGAATCATTGCCTTTTTTTCATGTCTGTATCTTTTATAAATTAATCAATGTATTGATTTAAAGTATGATGTTGTTTTAATTAATACTTATTTTAATAAGGTCAAAGCATGAAATTACTCAGCATTATTTTGGCTAGCGCATGCGTGGTAACACTTAACGCTTGCAAGGCAGAATCAACCGCAACTAATAAACCTATTCAGAAAGAGCCCGTAATGACAAGTACTACGACAGCAAATATTACCCAACTGCAAAAAAATGACACTGTAGTTGGCACAGGCCGCGAAGCTGAGCCTGGCTTTAACGTAAGTGTGCACTACACAGGCTGGTTGTACGACGAAAAGGCAAGTGATCATAAAGGTAAAAAGTTTGATAGCAGCGTTGATCGCGCACAGCCATTTAAGTTTGATTTAGGCGCAGGCCAAGTGATTCAAGGTTGGGATGAAGGCTTTGCTGGCATGAAAATTGGTGGCAAACGCACGCTGATTATTCCATCAGAAATGGGCTACGGCGCGCGCGGCGCAGGCGGCGCGATTCCGCCAAACGCAACATTATTATTTGATGTTGAATTATTAGATGTGAAATAATTTGAAACGCCCTTTTAACGCGACTAGTGTGTAAGGAAATAGCGCATTTATTCGCGATTTGCATAATAGCTATCTCGAATATTTTCGCTCTTACAATAGGAATTTAAAAAAGTAGCTATCGCGAACAAATTCGCTTTTACACAATAAATTTGCACAGTCATTATTGCGAATAAACTCGCTCTTTTAGGGGAAGTATGCAAGTTAAAATAAAATGGATTGACGGCGTTTCGTTCGTTGGTGAATCAGAAACGGGTCACGCGGTGGTGCTTGACGGCGCACCTGAAAACGGCGGCCGCAATATTGGCATGCGCCCAATGGAAATGTTGTTAATTGGCATGGGCGCCTGCACCTCGTTTGATGTGGTGACCATACTGAAAAAAGCGCGTCAGCCGATTGTAGATTGCGTAGCAGAAATTGTAGCTAAACGTGCTGATGAAATACCTAAAGTATTCACCGACATTCACGTACATTTTATTATTACAGGCGATAATTTAAACCTAACGCAAGTAGAACGCGCTGTAAAATTATCTGCCGAAAAATATTGTTCTGCCTCCATTATGTTGGCAAAATCGGTACATATTACGCATGACTTTATTATTAAAGACAATGAATCTGGAGTTGAACATGGATAAACCTGCAAGCCAACAACCAAGCGGCATGCTGGGCATCCGCCATGTGGCTTTGTTTGTGCATGAGCTAGAAAAATGTGTCGATTTTTATACACGTATAATGGGCATGAAAGTCGAGTGGCAACCCGATGTAGATAACGTATATTTAACCAATAAAGGCGATGTGTTTGCGCTGCACCGCGTAGATTATGTGCCGCAAGCACAGCAACGGCTTGATCATATTGGCTTTGTGCTACAAACACCAACAGATGTAGACAGTTGGTATGCGTATTTTGTGGAAAATAAAGTGAAAATTACTGAAGCACCTAAAACACATCGCGACGGCTCACGCGGATTTTATTGCTTAGATGCGGTGGGGCATTTGCTAGAATTGATTTATCATCCGCCTATTTCTGACGCCATTATTAAGCAATGAATTAAATCTAAATTCTAATGATTAATCACTTTTACTGCTAGTGGCGCTTCATTTTCTAACACATCAATCAACTTATCAACATTAGGATGCTTGCCAGGGCAGTTTTCGGCATCCTCAGTATGTTCTGCATACAGACTCAAACCTTCAACAGCGGCGTCAAGCGAAATGCTGCCAAACATTTTATATAAATGATGAAACAATTTAACGGAGCCTTGACTGCCAGGCTTATTTTCAATCACGCCAGCAGTGCTACCATCTTCGTGGAATAGCTCAATACGCTGTACGTGATCGGTATTGTCTAGCGTTAATAAAATATCACTAAATTTTTGCATGGGTTTAATTCAACTTAATTTAAATGTAATATGCCGTTTTGGTCATTATTTTAGAAACGATTTTCATGCCAGCTTTAGCAGGTGCTGGCAATTCAATTGCGCCAAGCGCGATTGCTTCGCTGGCATGCGCCGCTTCATCTTGCTGCATTTGATTCACAATTGTACGCGTTTTAATGTCAGCATCGCTCAATTGTTGCAAATGGTTTTGTAAGTGCACACTTACTTGATTTTCAGTTTCGGCTAAAAAACTTAAGTTCCATTTATCACCCAACGCCCCTGCAACTGCGCCTAAAGTAAAGCTGCTTGCATACCACAGCGGGTTAAGCAAACTCTTGCGCCCACCTAACTCGTTTACGCGCGCTTCACACCAAGCGAGGTGATCGATTTCTTCAGCGGCAGCGTGCTTAAGCGCTTTCACAATTTGTGCGTTTTTTGAGGTGAGCGCTTGCCCGCTATACAAGGCCTGCGCGCACACTTCGCCCACGTGATTAACGCGCATCAGCGCAGCGGAATGTCGTTTGCTGCTGTCGTCTAACGTTGGCTCTTCATATGCCGCATCTGGGCGAGGTCTAGCCGCTTGCGCGCTAGCAAACAGGGTGCGTAAGCCAACATCAAACGTGGTAATTAATTGATCAAGCAACATAAGATTAGTGTAATCCAATTCAAATATTAAAGCTAAATATAGCTAATTATAAATAATCATTAACTTTACTTTAAATATACAAAAAGCCCCGCTAATTTTATTAAGCAGGGCTTAGCGTAAATTTAAAATTTATAAATAATGCCGCTTATTTTTTTATTTCTGCCGGCTTAACATCTGGTTTAACGTTAGATTTAACATCGGCTTCTTTGTCAGCTACTTTAAGTTCAGGCGTTTTAGTCACTGGCAGTCCTTTAAGTTGATTCATTGCTTGCACAAACTGAAAATCGTCTTTAGAAGCAGGCTCAATCGGACCTTTTTGTTCCGCATATCTTTTCTCGTTTGCTTTGCGAATGGCTTCTGCTTTTGCTTCGTCACGCGGTTGGGCTGGCTTATTGGCTTCTGCATCTTTTGGGTTTGATAGATGCTTGCCTAAATCAGCCTCGTGAATACTGTTGCTGTGATCATATCCATCGTCCACATTAATGTCAGGCACAATACCTTTGGCTTGGATAGAGCGACCGTTAGGCGTGAAATAACGTGCAGTGGTTAACTTTATAGCACTGCCATTATTAATTGGTAATATTGTTTGAACAGAACCTTTACCAAAACTTTGCATACCTAAAATAGTCGCACGTTTATGATCTTGCAAAGCGCCAGCTACAATTTCAGATGCTGAAGCTGAACCTTCGTTGATTAATACAACAATTGGCGTTTTTTTGTAGTCTGCAGGCACATCTTTTAAATAATCACCATGACCACGCCGCGCATAATCGGCAGGGGTAGCAGTCAAATGCATTTTAGAATCAGCAACTCGACCCTCTGTATAAACAACTAAATCATCTTTTGGTAAGAATGCGGCCGATACACCAACAGCTGCGTCTAATAAACCGCCAGGATTATTGCGCAAGTCGAGTACTAAACCTTTAAACGCGCCTTTATTTTGATCATGCAGACTTTTTAAAGCTTTTGCTAAATCTTCGCCAGTGTGTTCTTGAAACTGCGTAATGCGCACATAACCATAGCCAGGCTCAATATATTTATTTTTAACGCTTTGCGTTTTAATGACTGCGCGCATTAAAGTAAATGTTAGCGGTTTTGGCTCGTTTTTACGTAAAACAGTTAACACAATTGGTGTGTCTGGCTTGCCACGCATTTTTTTAACGGCATCATTTAAAGCTAAACCGCGCACTTGCGTGTCGTCCAGTTTCATAATTAAATCGCCACTTTTAATACCGGCTTTAAAAGCTGGACTATCCTCAATCGGCGTTACCACTTTAACTAAGCCTTCTTCCATAGCAACTTCAATACCTAAGCCGCCGAATTCGCCTTGCGTGCCAGCTTGTAAATCTTTAAATGAATCGGCATCCATAAAAGTAGAATGCGGGTCTAGACCAGCAAGCATGCCAGTTAGCGCTTCGTTAATGAGTTTTTTATCTTCAACAGGCTCAACATAGTCACTTTTAACTTTACTGAAGACCTCTGCAAACATGCGCAAGTCATCAATTGGCAATTGAGGCGACGATAATTTCTCAGCCAAAACTGAAAAGTTGAGGCTTATGAGAACGCCAACTAATACACCAGAACCAATCAAGCCAAATTTTTCAACAGTATTGCGCATGCCAACCCTTTTCAACAAAATAATTAATTAACCAAAAATTGTAAGTGATTAAAATAATAAATATCTAAAATTATTAACGACTATCTATAAAATTAACAGTGCTCAACTTCAGAGCATACAATAATATAATAGGTTCATTTTGCGCTATTTCAAGTAAATTTAATAGTGCACAACAGACATTAGGGGCAGTTCATGGTAAAAAATCAAGTAGAAATTGCATATTGCACGCAATGTAAATGGTTGTTGCGCGCGGCATGGTTGGCGCAAGAGTTATTAACTACCTTTGAGCAAGAATTAACCGGCGTTAATTTAAAACCTGCTACGGGGGGCACTTTTGAGGTGAAATTAAATGGCGCCGCGATATTTAACCGTAAAGATTCAGGGCGGTTTCCCGAGTCGAAAGAGCTTAAACAATTGATTCGCGATGTCATCGCGCCATCGCGCGACTTAGGGCACAGCGACGCGCCGCAGCGTAACTTTAAACACAGCGATACAAAAAGTAATAGCGATTGATAAACGCAAATACCAATAAAGTTGTATTACAAGTTTTTTTCAATAATATCTTAATAATTTATTGCCTAAACCTGTCATGCATTTAAATAATGTGAAGTAAATATTGCGCACATTGTTTGGCGCATTCCATTTATGCAAACACCTGTCAGACATTAGGCAAACACCAGGCAGATGCTGTAAAACGCGTGATGACCCTGTATGATTTGATTTTAAATAAATAAACTTATAAAAAATGTTTTACAAAAAACGTAGCCGCGTTGCCCATTTGCCATTTTGGCAATCTTTTAGTACGCATGCCATTTTCATTGTTTGCGCTATTTCAGGTGTATTGTATTTATTGGCGCATGAATTTGAAATTAGAGCTTTAAACGTAGAAAATCACAGTATTTTGATTGTGCACGGCTTTGCTGCCTATTTTTTTGTATTGTTATTTGGCGCGGTAATGCCAACTCACATTAAAGCAGGCTGGAAAAATAAGCGTAATCGCATATCCGGCGGATTAATGGTGGTGGTTATGACCTTGTTGCTAGTTTCAGGCTTATTTTTATATTACTGCGCTGATTCGCGCGAAGCCGCGCTGTGGGTGCATTGGGTCATTGGGTGCGGCTTAGTTTTATTGTTTCCGCTTCATTTTATACGTGGTAGACGCGCTAATTACCTTGCTTTAAAACAGACCAATGCAAAATCAACTAACATTATTTAAGAATGACAATACGAACTATTCGCAGTTCTGCACAACAATTAAGTTTGAGATAAACTCTAATTTTTTGATAACCAAAGGAGTAAAAAATGAGTGATACACACGGTGTAAATACGCCTGTAACCACAGCATTAAATACCATTTTAGAGCTAGAGCTTGCTGGCGTGGTGCGTTACACGCATTATGCGTTGATGGTGTATGGCTACAATCGCATACCAATTGTGTCGTGGCTGCGCGAGCAAGCGGAAGAATCATTAACCCATGCAGACAAAGCGGGTGAATTGATTACCCATTTAGGCGGTCACCCATCGCTTTCTATTGGACCATTACTAGAAACGCATAATCATGATATTGGCGATATTTTGCGGGAATCGATGGCGCATGAATTGTTGGCTTTAAATGCGTACAAAGCATTGCTTAAGCTGGTTGAAGGCGAATCGGTGATGTTAGAAGAATATGCGCGAGAAATGATTTATATGGAAGAGTTACATTCGGGTGAAGTAGACAAAATGTTACGCAAACCCGGTGAAATTGCCAAGTTTCACGGTTAAACAAGGTTTTAAATTTAATAAATCTTGCGGTTAAAAAAAGTATGTAAAATTGATTTTTAAAAGCGGCATTTGCCGCTTTTTTTATTTGATTTGCACCTGGTCAGACTTTTCAATTTCTTCATCCAAGCGCTGCGCGCCTTCAAATCGGCTCGCCCAATAGCTATTTTGCAAGCTATCAACTTGCACCGTTTTACCCGTTCTGGGCGCGTGAATAAACTTGTTATCACCCATGTAAATGCCAACATGAGAAAAAGCTTTTTTTAACGTATTAAAAAATACTAAATCGCCAGGTTGCAAATCATCTTTTCTAACGCTTTTGCCGATTTGTGCAATGGCGCGCGCAGTGGGCGGCAAAGTTAAGTTGGCCGCATTGCGAAAAACATAACGTACAAAACCGCTGCAATCAAAACCAGTGGCGGGGCTGCTGCCGCCATATTTATATTGTATACCCGTTAAGCTTAGCGCATTAATCAACACTTCTTGGGCCTTGGCTTGCCAGCTCGTCATCTCGGGCTTAGCTTGTGTTTGGTTAGTGTCGTCATCGGCACTATAAAGCCTGACGCCAGCCGCGTTTTCAATTAAAGTTTCTTGTGCCACGCTAATGTTGGCAAACAGCATTAAGCAAATGCTAACTAAAGAAATAAAATGGTTCATAGAATATAAATATTTAAAATTATAAGAAAACCAGCACAATAAATTGATGCAGGTTAATTTGACAACCTGTTATTTGACCATTGCGCTATTAATCATGCCGACGATAGTCAATAGTACGCAGTCGCCGGCCACTTGACCGATAATAACGTCGATATCCATGTCGCCACCAGTTGCAGTGCTAAAAGTTAGGCTGCCCAAGCTCAACATGGCAAGTTAACTAACACCTAAACCACCGCCAATCAGGCCAACAACCGAGTTGCCAAGCGTGCCAAGACTTAAATTTTTTATCAAACCACCTGCAACATTACCGCAAAAAATACCGCTAACTAAATCAATAATTGTTCCTAAACCTATGCATCCTGCTCAAAAAATGACAGAGCTAAACAATTTAATTAAGGCTAGGCTAACAATTTATACGGCATAACGCAATACTTTTTGTGCATGCGTTAGCCTAAGGCGTTATTCATGGGATAATTTCAGCATGTCACAAAATCAACATTCTTCGCAATTAATACCTATTTTTGAGGCAGGCGGCCAGCTGGCTAATGCCATAAAAGGCTATACCGAGCGCGCGCAGCAGCTAGAAATGGCACTAGCGATAGAAGCTGCAATCAAAGATAACAAACAGTTAGTGGCTGAGGCAGGTACTGGCACGGGTAAAACTTTTGCTTATCTTGTGCCAGCGCTGCTTTCTGGCGGTAAAGTAATTATCTCAACTGGTACAAAAAACCTGCAAGATCAATTATTTAGCCGCGATTTGCCTAATGTGCGCGATGCACTGAAAGTGCCTGTTACAGTGGCGATGTTAAAAGGTCGCTCTAATTATGTGTGCCATTATCACCTAGAAGCCGCCGCCAATAGCGGGCGCTTTGCCAGCCGCGAAGATGCAAAATATGTACATTTGATAAAAAACTTTGCCGAGAACAGCAAAACGGGCGATAAAAGTGAGCTGACCGAAGTGCCAGAAAACGCCGCCATATGGCTGAATGTGACTAGTACACGCGACAATTGTCTTGGCCAAGATTGCAGTTTTTATAAAGAATGTTTTGTGATGGAAGCGCGTAAAAAAGCGCTGGCAGCCGATGTGGTGGTGGTGAATCATCATTTGTTTTTTGCCGATGTGATGCTGCGCGACGAAGGCGTGACCGAGCTATTGCCGAGTGCCAATACAGTAATTTTTGATGAAGCGCATCAATTGCCCGAAGTGGCAGGCTTATTTTTTGGCGAAGATATTTCGACTTCGCAACTAACCGAGCTTTGCCGCGATAGCTTAACCGCGCATTTAACTTTGGCCAAAGATTGCATCGCACTGGGCGAGACGATTCCCAAGCTAGAAAAGGCCTGCAAAGATTTTCGGCTAATTTTTGCTTATGAGGGCTCGCGCCTAGCCGTGAATAAAGCGCTGGCGCTAAAGGGTTTTGAAACCGCTTTTGCCTACATGCAAGCCATGTTAAAAGAGCTGAATAAAGTGCTGGAAAGCCAAGCTGCGCGCGACCCCATGCTGGAAAAGTGTTGGCAACGTGGAGAAGAACTCAACGCGCAATTAAACAGCTGGTTTAAGGCCAGCAACCCCAATCCAGAGAATGATAATATGGTTCGCTGGGTAGAGGTGTTTACACAATCGGTACAACTACACGCCACGCCGCTCAGCGTGGCTGAGGGCTTTAGTAAACAACTTAACGCGCAACCACGCGCTTGGATTTTTACCAGCGCCACCTTAGCCGTTAAAAGCGATTTCAGCCACTACATCGCCCAAATGGGCTTGCATGATGCGACGACAGGCTTTTGGGAAAGCCCATTTAACTATGACCTGCAAGCCTTATTATATGCGCCTGCTGGCATGCCTGATCCAAACAGTACAGGTTATACCGCCGCAGTTGCCGCAGTTGCCTTGCCTGTGATTCAAGCCAGTCGCGGCCGCGCCTTTGTACTTTGTACTTCGCTAAAGGCTATGAGAGAAGTGCAT
>JAYTEL010000172.1:0-2934 GCA_043735225.1 Methylotenera sp.
AATCCTGAATACGTTTGATACACTAGAGGCGGCCAAGGCACCGATAATCTGAAAAGTATAGGCTGATTTATTTAACTTTTACAATGCAAAAAGTTTAGGCGGCGCAACATACGATTTAATATTAGACTTATGTCGCTTTAACGGCGATAAAATTAACTTAATTGTTATCTTTGTTTGAACCAATGTAGCAATCAATCAAACATTAGCTGGCTTATTCGATACTTTCAATAACCAATATAGTTGATCAAAGTATGAATCTACAACGCATTCAGTATTTGAGGATGCTACCAGCAATTGAATAGCTGAATTTTAAATTTAATGACTTGGCTTAACTCACTAACAACAAGCGAATTTACTTTGTAAATTAATAGGCAAAATCACCGCAAATAGTGAGATGCTTGCTTTTCACATAAAAAAAGCCAGTCTTTCAAGATTGGCTTTTTTTAATTGGTCGGAACGGCAGGATTTGAACCTGCGACCCCTTGTCCCCCAGACAAGTACGCTACCAGGCTGCGCTACGCCCCGAATCGCCAGGCTGTTAAAGCCTCGCAAATTAGGATTATAAATGAAAAGCGCCAGTTGATAACTGGCGCATTAAAATAAACAACTCGTGACTAGCAATAGTCAGCTTAAATCTACTGGCGCAATAATTGAATAACTTCGCGAACTTGTTCCTTAAATGCGTAATAGTCATTACTTTGCACAATATCGGGCTGGCTTTTAGGCTCTTGTAATTTTGGCTGTGCACTTACACTAGCCAAAATGGCTTCTTCGCCGCCGTCTAAGCGATTGCGTGCACCACTAATGGTAAAGCCTTGCTCGTATAACAACTCACGAATTTTGCGGATAAGCAGCACTTCATGATGTTGGTAATAACGACGGTTGCCACGACGTTTAACGGGCTTAAGCTGGGTAAATTCTTGCTCCCAATATCGCAAAACGTGCGGTTTTACGCCGCATAGCTCACTTACCTCGCCGATAGTAAAATAGCGCTTGGCAGGGATTGGGGGCAAAGCAATTTTTGCGTTAGGGTCTATCATTGCTTTTAGCGTTTATCATTACTGTTAGCGTAACTAATTATTAATTATTGATTGAAATTAATGCGCGTAATTACTGCGCATAGTGGTCTTCTACTTTGCTTTTTAATTTTTGGCTGGCATGAAACGTGACAACTCGGCGCGCGGTAATCGGAATTTCTTCACCAGTCTTGGGGTTGCGGCCTGGGCGCTCTGACTTCTTGCGCAACTCAAAATTACCAAAACCAGATAGTTTTACGCTATCACCAGTTTCTAAAGCAGTACGCACTTCTTCAAAAAACGCTTCTACCATGTCTTTTGCTTCACGCTTATTTAAGCCAACTTGCTCAAATAATAAGTCGGCCAAATCAGCCTTTGTTAACGTCATATCAATCCCCTGAGCTTAATACTTATTCTTAAAGCTTAATCTGTTAAAGTTTAGTTAATCGGTTTAATTACGCAGTGTTGCGCCAAATTGATTTTGTAGTAGTTTGAGTAATTTGGCCATTGTTTCTTCTACTTCTGAATCCAACAACGTTTTATTAGTATCTTGCATAAGTATAAGAAATGCAAGGCTTTTTTTGTTTTCAACAATACCTTTTCCTTGATAAACATCAAAAAGTTGCATGTCTTGCAACAAACTAATATTGGCTTTTTTTACCGTATTAAATATGTCTTGAACAGGTAAATCTGCATTAACAATCAACGCAATATCGCGTCTCACGGGCAGAAATTTTGAAACTTCTGTCAATTTTGTTATAGATGTTTGCAGTATATCGTCCATATTTAACTCGAATAAAATAGTGCTTTTAGCCAAGCCATAATGTTGTTGACATTTTGGATGCAATTTGCCAATCCAGCCAATTGGCTCGCCGCGCAAATACACGCGCGCCGATTGTC
Source organism: Methylotenera sp. (assembly GCA_043735225.1). Lineage (GTDB taxonomy): Bacteria > Pseudomonadota > Gammaproteobacteria > Burkholderiales > Methylophilaceae > Methylotenera_A. The sequence goes on from JAYTEL010000172.1 coordinate 1,917, forward strand.
CAGGATGCAAAGCACAGTGTGTCTCATTTCGGTATTGCGCTTGATTATGCGTTAACGCATTAACATGCGCTTTTACATCGTAAAAATCGACATCTTTGGCCTCACTTGACCATTGTTCTGGCTGAACAGCTCCGTAAAATAAACCTGCTACGCGAGTTTGCTCAAGGTGTTTTTGTTGATTTTGATGATAACTCGCGCCGACCTCAAATAACATGGCGCGTTCTTGCTTGCGATTTAGATTGTAGTTAAGCGTATCCAACAGCCCACCCCACAAGCCGCTGCGCATCACACTCATATTGCTGGCGATGGGGTTTTTTAACTTAATTGGATTAGCGTTACCTAATAAATCACGCTCCCAACTTTCATCTACAAAGCTATAGGTGATAATTTCTTGGTATCCAACATTTGCTAACACACCGCGCGCCCAAGCATGGTTTAATGCGGCTTCTGCGGCAGGTAGCATGGTTAATGCAGCTTGCGGCGCAGCGGCAGGAATATTATCAAAGCCATGCAACCGGGCGATTTCTTCGATTAAATCTTCCTCACGCGCAATGTCAAATCTGTAGCTCGGTGCTTTTACGGCAAAAACGCCGTTATCTTCAGTAAATTCAAAACCCAACTGCAATAGAATTTTTGCCACCTGTGCCTGTGTAATGTCAATGCCTAGCACAGAAATTAAACGTGCATAACGCAAATTAACCGTGCTACGCACTGGCAATTCGCCAATTTTTTCGGTAATTTCGCCCGCTTTTCCGCCGCAAAATTGCAAAATTAAACCTGTAGCGCGTTCTAGTGCGTTTTTAGTATTGCCAAAATCTACGCCGCGTTCAAAACGGTATGACGAATCGGTGCTTAAACCTAATCGGCGAGCTTTGCCAGCGATTGCATTTGGTGTAAAAAACGCACTCTCTAAGAAAACATCAGTTGTTGCGTTTGTCACTGAAGTCGGCTCGCCGCCCATAACGCCCGCCAACGCTATCGCGCCGCTGCCGTTATTTAAACCCGTGTCAGCAATCAC
>JAYTEL010000173.1:0-6561 GCA_043735225.1 Methylotenera sp.
AATAATGAAGATAAGCCTATCAACGCGGTGCTAGAAGGCGTACTGGGCGCTGTTCCTAACCTAGACAATTTAAACACCAATACTACGCTTTACGCGCAAGCCGAAGATCCTTTTATTGGCGATCAAACGCATATTAATATTGATGATAATTATAGCTATGAGGACGAAACGCCGATTATTATTGATGATTTGGCAAACAAAGTTAAACTCGAAAAAAAGCAAACTAAGCTTAATACTGGGTTATTATTTTTGGGTTTGTCGTTGCTGATTTTAGCAAGCTTACAAACTATCTATTTTATACGCAGTAAAATTTCGTCAGAATATCCGCAATTTAAACCGTATTTAGTACAGGCATGCGGTGCGGTGCAATGTGATATTGATATGCCTAAAAATCTTGATTTGCTTACGATTGACGACTCTGATATGCAAGAAAGTGAAACCTATGAAAAGGTCATTGACTTTTCTAGCCTGTTGATTAATAACGCAAATTATAATCAAGCTTATCCGAATATTGAGCTTACTTTAACCGATACAAACGATAAACCCGTAATTAGACGACTTATTACGCCTACTGAATATTTAAAAACCAATGCTAACTTAACCGACGGCATAATTGGCAATGATCAAATACGCCTAAAGTTAGCAATTAGTGTGGCTGATGTATCTGTAGCGGGTTACCGCGTGTTACTTACTTATTAAATACTAAAATAATGTTGCAAGTAGCTAATGATTTTCAGTAGTTAATTTTAATACCTTCGCTCAGTGTTTTTATACAACTAATCTTAACTAATTAACTCATAAAATAGTAACACTTAATTAACAATTTAACAGGAGATTTATCATGTGGACAACACCAGCAGCTACTGAAATGCGTTTTGGCTTTGAAGTGACAATGTACGTTATGAACAAATAAGCTAAAACTTGTTTCAAAAAAAGGACGCTTTAGGCGTCCTTTTTTTGTAAAGTTTGTGTTGAGTTTAAAGTTTGTGCTGAGTTTGTGGAGTCTAGTGCCTAATTTTATTCGGCAGCTGTGTTACATTTATTGTATAAATTGTCGCGTGATAGCTTAACTAAATATTTATCATGTAATCGGACTGAATCGCTTTAATCGAATCGGCAATTTTATCTATTGCCTCAAGCCTTACAAAACTTTTGCGCCAGGCAATGGCAATGCGCCTTGTTGGGGCAGGCGCCGCAAAAGGAATCACTTTAATTAACGGATTATTATAACGCGTGGCCGTGGCCGAACATGGCAATACGGTTATACCTAAATTTGACGCCACCATATTGCGAATCGTCTCTAATGAGTTGCCTTGCAAAATTTCGCCCTTGCGCGATAGCTCTGGGCAGGCTTGTGTCACTTGGTTGCTAAAACAATGGCCGCTATTAAGCAATAATACTTTTTCGTCTGATAGTTCTACTGGCTTAATGTGTTGACGCGTGGCCCAGTGGTGCGTGATAGGTACAACTACATCAAACTCCTCGTCATACAACGCTTTATATTGCAAACCCGCCACATTAAAAGGCAGGGCGACAATCGCCGCATCAATTACCCCATTTTTAAGCTGTATTTCAAGGTTTGCGGTTAGGTTTTCTTCTACCTCCAACGGCATTTCTGGTGCGCTTTTGCGTAAAATAGGAATAATTTCTGGCAGTAAATACGGCCCAATTGAATGTATTAAGCCCAATTTAAACGTGCCTTTTAACTGATTTTTGCCTAATTCGGCCAACTGCTTAATCCTTGCAGTTTCTTCTAGCACTCTTTCAGCTTGCTCAACAATTTTTTCGCCAATTTCAGTCAGATTAACATCACTACGACTGCGCTCAAAAATGATCACATTAAGCTCTTGTTCTAATTTTTTAATCGCTAAACTTAACGCTGGCTGGGTGACAAAACATTTTTCGGCGGCGCGCCTAAAATTACGCTCTTGCGCAACGGCTACGATAAATTTTAACTCAGTCAGGGTCATGGCATTTTTATTTCAATAAATATTATTAATCATACATCTATTAATTTTATTAATCAACCTTATCAAAACATACAATTATGCTAATTAAAATAGCTTTCCTATAATGCAATTGTGTCATTAATTAAATTACCTATAACACCAATAAAGATAAGTTTTTTAAAGGAGTAGTATGTGTTAAACAATCTATTCAATACCTCTAGCCAATTACTCGCCGAACTTTTGGCTAATTACGCAGCAAGCATATAATTTTAATATTTAGGAGAAAATTATGGATTCCGATTCAAAATGCCCGTTTGCGGGCAATGTTACTAAAAATACAGCGGCTGGAAGCCAAGATAATGCCAATTGGTGGCCTGAGCAATTAAACCTGAAAATTTTGCATCAGCACTCAAATTTATCAGACCCAATGGATGAAAAATTTAATTATGCTGAAGAATTTAAAAGCCTTGATTTACAAGCAGTGGTCAATGATATAACCGCACTAATGACAGATTCACAAGATTGGTGGCCAGCCGATTATGGTCATTATGGTCCATTTTTTGTGCGTATGGCATGGCATGCAGCGGGTACTTATCGTATTTATGACGGCCGCGGTGGTGCAGGAACAGGTTCACAACGCTTTGCACCAATCAATAGTTGGCCAGATAACGGCAACCTTGATAAAGCACGCCGTTTATTATGGCCAATTAAACAAAAATATGGTCGCAAGATATCTTGGGCCGATTTAGTTGTACTAACTGGTAACGTAGCGCTAGATTCAATGGGCTTTAATACTTTTGGTTTTGCGGGTGGCCGTGTTGATATATGGGAACCTGAAGATGATATTTATTGGGGTCCAGAAACCACGTGGCTAGGCAATGCGCGCTATAAAGGCGATCGTCAGCTTGATCAACCACTAGGCGCAGTACAAATGGGGCTAATTTATGTGAATCCACAAGGCCCTGATGGCAATCCTGATCCGCTTGCTTCGGCGCGTGATATACGTGAGACATTTGCGCGCATGGCGATGAATGACGAAGAAACCGTGGCATTAACTGCAGGTGGTCATACTTTTGGTAAATCACACGGCGCGGCATCAGAAAGTTATAAAGGGCCAGAACCAGAAGGCGCAAATATTGAAGAGCAAGGTTTTGGCTGGTCAAGTAGCTTTGGTAGTGGCGTTGGAGTGCATGCAATTACCAGCGGTATTGAAGGAGCTTGGACGGCCACACCTATTACTTGGGATAATAGTTATTTTGACACTTTATTAGGTTTTGAATGGGAGTTAACTAAAAGTCCTGCAGGCGCGCATCAATGGATACCTAAAAATGGTGCAGGTGCTGATAGTGTACCCGATGCACACGACCCAACTAAACGCCACGCACCGGTGATGACAACCGCCGATATGGCGATGCGTGTAGATCCCATATACGAAAAAATTTCCAGGCGTTTTCACGCCAACCCAGCTGAACTTGCAGACGCTTTTGCCCGGGCTTGGTATAAGTTGACGCATCGCGATATGGGTCCTATTACCCGCTACATTGGTGCATTAGTGCCAAAAGAAGAGCTAATTTGGCAAGATCCTATTCCAGCGGTTGACCACCAACTAGTAGATGATGCGGATATTGCAAGCTTAAAAGTCAAACTACTGGCTTCTGGCTTAACAATTTCGCAGTTTGTTAATACTGCCTGGGCTTGTGCATCAACGTTTAGAAACAGCGATAAGCGTGGCGGAGCCAATGGTGCGCGTATTCGCTTGGCGCCGCAAAAAGATTGGCAAGCAAACCAACCTGCCGAGCTAGCACAAATATTGCCTAAATTAGAAGCAGTACAACAAGCGTTTAACTCCACCCAGAATAATGGTAAAAAAATATCATTAGCCGATATAATTGTACTAGGAGGTTGTGCTGCAATAGAGGTAGCGGCAAAAAATGCAGGTCAAGATGTGAAAGTTCCTTTTACGCCTGGCCGCATGGATGCTTCACAAGCGCACACTGACGTTGCATCATTTGCAGTGTTAGAGCCAACATCGGATGGCTTCCGCAATTTTATCAAGCCTGGTGTGCCAGTTTCTGCAGCCGAGCTGCTGATAGATAAAGCGCAACTAATGCAATTAACCGCACCTGAAATGACCGTGCTAGTGGGTGGCATGCGCGTACTCAACGCAAATGTTGGCCAAGCTAAACATGGTGTGTTTACTAAACGCCCAGAAACATTAAGCAATGACTTTTTTGTTAACTTGCTGGATATGTCTACCAAATGGCAAAAATCTAGCAGCGATGCAAACGTATTTGAAGGCCGTGATCGTAAAACTGGCGCGGTTAATTGGACAGGCACGGTTGTAGATTTAGTGTTCGGTTCAAACAGTCAGTTAAGAGCAATTGCAGAAGTGTACGCTTGCAGTGATGCGCACCAAGTATTTGTGCAAGACTTTGCAAACGCATGGAATAAGGTCATGAATCTTGACCGTTTTGATTTAAAATAATACTTCGTCATTATATGGCCCGCTTAGGCGGGCTTTTTATTTGTAAGCTTTTAACATGCAAGCCGACAAACTATCTGCAAATCACTTAAAATAACCAATCAGAATTATAAGGAAATTGATATGAAAACTTGGATGTGCGTTGTTTGTGGGCTTATTTACGAAGAAGAAAAAGGTTGGCCTGAAGATGGTATTCCAGCTGGTACAGCATGGGAAGATGTGCCTGCAAACTGGCTGTGTCCCGAATGCGGCGCAAGTAAAGCTGAATTTGAAATGGTGGAGTTTTAACGCCTGCTTGATATGATTGAAGCAATTGGCGCTTTGCGTTTTAAAACTTTATTCCTAATCATGTGTCGGTTATAATAGGAAAGTTTTTTAACTTTAGGAAGGAATCATCATGCATTTGAAAATTCAAAATAAGTTGCTAAGTCACGCTCAAGGCCAAGCTCAAAGCCAAGCTCAGAATCTAACACAATACAAAACTTTAGTTGGCGCAGTTTTAGTGGCGTTTACGCTTGCAGGCTGTGCCACTATGACAGAATCACAAAAAACCACAGCTAAAGGCGCAGGCATTGGCGCGGCAGGTGGCGCTGTTATTGGCGCAGTGGCTGGCGGCACTAAAGGCGCAGTAATCGGCGCGGCAGTTGGCGGCGTAGCAGGCGGCGTGGCAGGTAATGTGTGGTCTAAACGAATGGAAGCGCAGAAGAAACAAATGGAAGAGGCGACTGCGGGCACAGGCGTTGCCGTTACGCAAACGCCAGATAATCGCTTAAAATTAGATATTCCGAGTGACATTTCTTTTGATTCTGGCCGCGCCGATATTAAGTCTAATTTCCGTTCGGTTTTAAATACCTTTGCAAATGGACTGGTTAAAAACCCCACTTCTACTGTAACCGTTATTGGACACACCGATAGTTCTGGTAGTGATGCCATTAATAACCCATTATCGTTTAATCGCGCGGTTGCAACGAGAGATTATTTGACAGCCCGAGGCGTCGCATCTAATCGCTTTTCGGTTGATGGCCGCGGTTCACGTGAACCAATTGCTTCCAATAGTTCTGCAGTAGACAAAGCCAAAAATAGACGTGTAGAGATTTTTGTAGCAGAGCCAGCACCAGTTACGCAAAAATAACCTTTGCCTTGTTAAAAAAATGGCTCATTTAAGAGCCATTTTTTTTAGCCATATTTATTCAAATCGCTTTAATAATAGCCTCTACCACGTGTTTCGCATCGCCAAACACCATCATGGTTTTGTCTAAATAAAACAGTTCGTTATCAAGCCCAGCATAGCCTGCAGCCATGCTGCGTTTATTCACAATAATGGTTTTAGCTTTGTAGGCTTCTAAAATCGGCATGCCGTAAATGGCGCTGCCAGGTTTTTTGGCGGCGGGGTTCACCACATCGTTGGCGCCAATCACAAACACTACATCAGTTTGGCCAAATTCATTATTGACGTCTTCCATCTCTACCACTTGCTCGTAAGGTACGTCGGCCTCGGCCAACAACACGTTCATGTGGCCAGGCATCCGCCCTGCTACTGGGTGGATGGCGTATTTTACATTGACACCTTTACTGATTAACTTAGTAGTGAGTTCTTGCAGCGCATGTTGGGCGCGCGAAACCGCCAAGCCGTAACCTGGCACAATAATCACCGTATCGGCGTTGCCCATTAAAAATGCCACATCATCTGCCGAGCCAGATTTAACGGCTTTTTGCGCGGCATCGCGACTCACTGCCGTATTGGTATCTGCGCCAAATCCGCCTAGCATCACGGCAATTATCGAGCGGTTCATGGCTTTACACATAATGTAGGACAAAATCGCGCCAGATGAACCCACACAAGCACCTGCGATGATGAGGACGGGGTTATTAAGCGTAAAGCCAATGCCAGCCGCCGCCCAACCCGAGTAGCTATTAAGCATGGAAACTACTACTGGCATATCTGCCCCGCCGATGGGAATGATAAGCGTAACGCCCAAAATGAGCGCAACGCTGCACATGGCTAAAAACGCGGCTTGGTAAGATTGCAAATAAAACAAAATGCCAAAACCTAACATTAATAAAGCAAGAGCCAAATTTAATAAATGTTGGCCTTTAAAAATGACGGGCTTTGCACCAAATTTACCTGAT
>JAYTEL010000174.1:0-3612 GCA_043735225.1 Methylotenera sp.
CCGACATTTTTGGCTAAATCGTTAATCGCCTCAATAAAACTCAAGCCCGCATATTCCATCAAAAAACCAATTGCCGTACCGTGTGCGCCGCAACCAAAACAATGATAAAACTGCTTGGTGGGGCTTACCGTAAAGCTGGGGGATTTTTCGTTATGGAACGGGCAGCAAGCCGAGTAATTAGCGCCTGCTTTTTTAAGCGGCACACTTTTATCAATCACATCGACCACGTCAATGCGATTTAGTAGCTCTTGAATAAAACTCTCTGGAATCAAAATATATTTTCTGCCATTCAAATTTTGTCGTAATACTGCGTTGCTCAATCAAATTTTTTGCTTACATACCAACCACGTATGCGCGCATAAAGTTTTATTTCGCGCCTTGTCTTACTTAAAACTTTGAAATCATAAAAAACATCGACAAGGCTGAAGAGATTTTAGCTTAAATTTGAAAACAAAAAAGGAGCTTTCGCTCCTTTAGTTTTTGTTGTTTACTGCTTTTAACTTAAGCGTACTTTAATCAAGCCAGAAACTTTGCCCATATCCGCCATGCCTGCCACCAGCGGTTTTACCAAGCCAACCACTTTGCCCATATCTTTTGCGCCTTCTGCGCCAGACTCCGCAATTACTTGATTGATAATGGCATCAATTTCGTCATCACTCATTGGTTTTGGCATGTAAGTTTGCAACACGCCTACTTCAAATTTTTCAATATCGGCTAAATCGACACGGTTAGCCGATTCAAACGCGGCAATTGAATCGCGGCGCTGTTTGAGCATTTTTTCAATAACCGAAATAACGTCCGCATCCGTCAGCTCAATGCGCTCATCAACCTCGCGCTGTTTAATGGCAGAGAGCAACAACCGAATTGCACCAAGACGCGCGCTGTCTTTAGCGCGCATGGCGGTTTTCATGTCTTCGGTAATTTGATTTTTAAGGCTCATTGTTCTAAACGATTCAGCTAAAAATTTGAGTAAAAATTGAGCTTAAAAGCTATTTTGTAATGTATTTATCGAAATTGGCTGAGTAATCAGCTACGTTTTCGGTTAATGCCAATTTGTATTGGCTAACAAAATAATCAATAGCGGCATCTTTTTCGGCTTCAAATGCTTCTTTGTTGCCACATTGCGATGCAATTACAAACGCATTAAAACGCGCTGAAGAGTAAGCAAAACCAGCGCTGACCACACCGCGATCAGTGTCGTTTTGTGCGTTGGCGTGCGCAATAAAGCTATCTGCCACTTTCCAAAAAGCATCATTTTCAGGTTTTGCTTGTGCGTCAGCCATGCGTATCTTTAAATAAAACTAGTAAAGTTTTGCTGGCAGCGTTTGATTACGCAGGCGGCGATACTGGCGTTTAACCGCAGCGGCGGCTTTACGTTTACGTTCCCAAGTTGGTTTTTCGTAAAATTCGCGCGCGCGCAAGTCATTTAGCAAACCAGTTTTTTCAATTAGGCGTTTAAAACGGCGGAGCGCCACGTCAAACGGCTCATTCTCTTTTACGCGTACACTAGACATTAATTCTCTCTTATCAATTGTCGTTCAAAATATGGTTTTAAATTTAATCTTTAATTTTATATTACTCAAATAAACGGTTTAACCGTTACAAACTTGAGAAAAGCCTTATATTTTAATCGTATAATGCTTTTTTTTCAACCTTTAAATACTTTCCTATCACTTTTATGCATTTGAACTAAAAGTGCCAAGAAATTCATTCATAAATAGCAGGCATTCATGTTAGTTTTGGGTTTTGAATCATCTTGCGACGAAACTGGCGTTGCGTTATACGATACCGAATTCGGCTTGCTTTCGTACGCGTTGCATTCGCAAGTAGTTATGCATGCAGAATTTGGCGGCGTGGTGCCAGAACTTGCCTCGCGCGACCATATTCGGCGCGCCTTGCCGCTGACGGAAATTGTATTAAAGCAAGCCAATCGGACGCTACAAAGTATTGATGGCATTGCCTACACGCAAGGCCCAGGCTTGGCTGGCGCACTATTGGTGGGCACTAGCATTGCGCAATCACTAGCCATGGCGCTTAACGTGCCAAGTGTTGGTGTACACCATTTAGAGGGCCATTTACTCGCCCCTTTGCTAGAAGAAAATCCGCCACAATTTCCGTTTGTCGCACTGCTGGTTTCTGGCGGCCATAGCCAATTAATGCGCGTGGATGGCATCGGCGCCTATACTTTGCTGGGCGATACGCTTGATGACGCGGCGGGCGAAGCGTTTGATAAAACGGCGAAGTTTTTAGGATTAGGCTACCCAGGTGGGCCAGCGTTGGCTCAATTGGCCACTTTAGGAAAAGCAAACTTTAAATTGCCGCGCCCCATGTTAAACAGCAAAGATTTAAACTTTAGTTTTAGCGGATTGAAAACAGCCGTGCTGACATTAGTGAATAAAAATCAGCCGCTAACAGATGAAATTAAAGCGGATATTGCGTGGGAGTTTCAAGAAGCCGTTACTGAAATACTCACCACAAAATGCATGGCTGCGCTGCACGAAACTGGGCTTGATAGCCTAGTGGTGTCTGGCGGCGTAGGCGCAAACACAAGACTGCGCGAACGTTTGAACGCTGCTACCATGAAAAAACTGTGTAAAGTAAGCTACCCAAGATTAGAATTTTGCACCGATAATGGCGCCATGATTGCGTTTGCAGGGGCGATGAGATTAAGTGCTATGCAACTAAAAACCACGCAAGCAACACAACAAGATTACAGTTTTAGCATCAAACCAAGGTGGGATTTAAGCGAATTACAAAAGCCTTAACAATCATTCGCGCAATAAATTGCGCTCCTACAAAAACAAACACCGCAGGGGCGATTTTTAAACGCGAACTGTAAAACATTACCTCTTTTTAAATCCCGACTCCGTTCCCGCCAGCAACTTTTGAATATTCGTTTTATGCCGCCAAACTAGCATAACAGCCATCACCAGCACCATCATCACGTAATTTTTGTATGGCAACAAAAACCACGCATAAACAGGCGATAGTGTAGCCGCTACAATGGCAGAAAGTGAAGAAATTCGACTAATAGCAAACACTACAGCCCATGTAACTAGGCACGCCAAAGCTAACCAGCCAGAAACTGCCAACATCACACCCAGCGCGGTTGCCACACCTTTACCCCCTTTAAATTTGTGATAAATGGGGTACAAATGGCCAAAGAAAACTGCCAAACCAACAGCAGCCACTACCCACATGAGCATATTCGATTGCAATGCTAACCAAACAGGCAACCAGCCTTTAAGCGCATCACCCAGCAAGGTTAAAATGGCAGGCAATTTTTTGCCACTCCGTAGCACATTGGTCGCGCCAGGATTGCCGCTGCCCACAGTGCGCGGGTCTGGCAGAGCAAATGCTTTACTTACCAAAATACCAAACGAAATCGACCCAATCAAATACGCTGCGATAATCCAAACCAACGGAATTAAAGTAACGGGAATAAAACCTAACTCATTCATACAAAGATACTCTAGAATCTGACTAATTACATTCTAAACCATAGCAAAAATCATGGACACCATTTTTATCAGCGAGCTGAAAGTAAAAACCAAATTAGGCGTACCCACGTGGGAGCGCATGGTAGCGCAAACCATTATTTTGGATATTGAA
>JAYTEL010000175.1:0-16131 GCA_043735225.1 Methylotenera sp.
CCCAGGATTAACCAAAGTAGCAAGTTTTGCCGTATTGATTGCACGTTAAGGCTGCTTTACAGGCCACGCGGCATAGCCAGCGCCGCGCACATTGCGTATAAAGTCGCTACCCAGTTTTTTTCGTAGCCGATGAATAAGCACTTCTACCGTATTACTGGCAACTTCATGATTCCAGCTATACAACTTTTCTTCTAGCTCAGCTATTGACAACACACGCTCGGGCGGGTCGAGTAAGGCGAGCAATAAAGCAAACTCATGTGCTGACAAGCTAACCAACTGACCATTTAAATAAACCTCACGATTGGCAGGATTAAGAGTTACTTGGCCGAATTCGATGATAGGCTGCGCGCGGCTTGCATGGCGTCGCAACAAGGCGCGTACGCGGGCAAACAATTCACCTAAATCAAATGGTTTCACCAAATAATCATCTGCGCCTGCGTCTAGCCCAGCCACTTTATCGGCCAACGCATCACGCGCCGTAATAATTAGTATTGGTAGCAACCCTTGTCTTTGACGATAATCTTTTAATACCTGTAAGCCCTGCTTTTTTGGCAAACCCAAATCTAATATCATCAGATCATATACATCATTGGCCAATGCAATCTCTGCACTAAGCCCATCTGTAACCCAGTCAACTGCATAATTTTCGCTGATGAGCGCTTCGCTGATGCTCTCGCCAATCATGGCATCGTCTTCAACTAATAATAAACGCATTAGATACCCTTTTTGCAGGCTTAATCATTTCACTGCGTTATTGCAGGCAGTGCTCGCTTTTTTGGCTGAAAAGTAAGGTATGTAATCAATAAAACAATAGCAACAAGAAAAACGCCACTTGTGCCTACGGTGCCAAAGCCCATCCCACCAGCAGCCGCCGGCTGTGACATCAAATCGCCTATAGAAGCGCCAAACGGCCTTGTTAAAATATAAGCTATCCAAAATGCTAACACTGCATTTAACTTAAACTGGTAATAAGCCAGCGTTATTACAGCAATTATTGATGCAAATATCATTGCTGAAACAGCATATCCTAGGCCAAAATGCTCTGCCACCAAATCGCCAGCCGCAGTACCCAAGGCAAAAGTGAATAAAATCGCTGCCCAATAAAATGACTCACGCTTGGCACTGACAATACTGTGTATTGATAAGGTTTTTTCACTAACATACCACAATGCAAAAACAGCCGCTAATGCAATGCTAAAAAGTGCGGTGATTGTCACTAAACTTACCTGCAAATTATCCACTAAATTATCGGTAGTTAAAGTGCCCACCACACTAACTAGCACAACAACCAGCCAATAAGCGGTTGGAATGTATCGTTTTAATTTGAATTGAATCAACAGCGCAACCACTAACAAAGCGCTCATCACATAGGATGTATTAACCAAACCTAACTTAAGCGTAAACGATAAAAAATCTGCTGCAGTTTCACCTACAGTAGTGGCCATAATTTTTATTACCCAAAAAAATAAAGTGATTTCTGGAACGCGATTCAGTGATTTATTCATTATTGGCTTATTAGGTTTAAGATTAAAAAAACAAATGATAATAGATGAATACTTAACAGAAACTTAAGACATCAAAAAACAACCATTTTAGGCTTATTTAAAAGCCGTAGAGTTTTAGGCACAAATGGTGTTCTGATGAAGCCACGACGCTGTTGCCGCAAAAATAGCAAAGCGGTGCGGCATTATCATTGCAACAATACTAAGCCGTAAATAAATTGATTACGCCATCTAAACCGCTGTAATTAAGCGCATATGTGGCTTTATTTTGTACAATAACTTTGGCGTGATAAGCCACGCCAACCGTTGCAACTGCCATCATGTTTAAATCATTTGCGCCGTCACCGATGGCAATTGTTTGGTCCGCTTTTAAGCCCAACTTATCGCGCAGTGCTACCAGCTCTTGCGCTTTACGCTCTGCATCGACAATATCGCCCAAAATATGGCCAGTTAATTTGCCGTCAACAATTTCTAGCGTGTTGGCCACGGCATAATCTAGGCCCAGCATGTTTTTTACGTGTTCGGCAAACAACGTAAAGCCGCCAGAAACCAGCATAGTTTTGATATTGTGCAACTTGCAGGCTTCTATCCATAGAGCTGCGCCAGGGTTGGCTTGCAGGCGCTCAATAATTACTTGTTGCAAGGCAGTTTCAGGCAAGCCTTTTAGCAAGGCTACGCGCGCTTGTAGGCTTTGCGCAAAATCTATCTCACCGCGCATGCTGCTTTCGGTAATGGCAGAAACTTGTGCTTTAATGCCCATCATATCGGCAATTTCATCAATACATTCAATGTTAATGAGCGTTGAATCCATATCCATCACACACAAACCAAAGTGGTGCAAGCGCTGCGCATCGGGCACAAGTGCGCAATCAATTTTTTGCTCGCTGCAAAACGTTTGCACTTTCAAAACATCTATCGGCGAAACGTCCATTGGTTTGCTTGCGGATTGTATAGCTAAGTAATAGGCATGTTCAGCAATTTGCATAAACTGCGTATTGCCGCCCATTAAACGATGAATATGGGTGAGATGCGCCACCGTTATGGCGCGACTTTGCAAAACTAAACGCATAAATATTTGTTTTCAATTAAAACGAAATCATAGCATGCACGTCATACAGGTTGGCAAATCTGGCAATAACAACAGTCGCTTAGACACAAATTGTAACAAAAATTGTTTTTGCTGATTAACGTTGTAATGCTAATATTTGCTAAAAATAATTTTGTATCTAATAATAATTACCTAGAAAGCCTGCATGAAAGCCGTAACAAAACAAGAAGCCATTAACTCGACCAACTTAGCTTGGTTAAATCTACCTAATTTACCTAATCCATTAAAAGCACTATTTGCTGGCTATTTGCTGGTGATAGGGATTGGTTTATTAATGGCAGGTTTACAAATTATGCTCACCCACGGCATGGCCGATGGCAAAGTCGGATTATCTAAAAATGATATTGTGTATAGTTATTATGGTGACCGTAATCACAGCAAATTAGAAGGCATGCTTAACGGCCAAATGAAAGCGATGGCGCCTGACGGTGTGCGTGCAGATATTATTCAATGGGTGCATAAAGGCGCGCCAAAAGCCGATTGGGATAATCACTTTAAAGGCGTATTTGAACAACATTGTGTTTCCTGTCACAGCGTTGTGCCGAACATTCCTAACTTTAAAAACTTTGAAGAAGTGCAAAAAGTTGCCGCAACCAGCACTGGAGAGACTTGGCAAGCACTAACCCGCGTGTCGCACATTCACTTGTTTGGTATCAGCTTTATCTTCTTTTTAATGGGCTTTGTATTCAGTTTTGCTGTGGGTGTACCCAAAAAACTAAAAATATTCGCGATTGGTTTTCCATTTTTGTTCTTGATTATTGATGTCATGTCTTGGTGGCTTACAAAATTGAACCCTAGTTTTGCATATCTCACTATTATTGGCGGCATTGGCTACAGTTTAGCTTCCACTTTCATGTGGTTTACCAGCATGTATCAAATGCTTTGGTTAAGCCGCAATGGCAAAGTATATGGCAACGCGTGGGAGCAAGATTTATAAATCGTAAAATGTCAAAATATCTTTTTTAAATACAAAAAGGGCGCAAATTACGCGCCCTTTTTGTATTTTAAGCTGGCTTACTATCTACGCTGGCATAACTAAACTATGCGTCCTTATTGTTATTGGCTATTTTAGCCAATGCAATTGCCAGTGCTGCGCCGCCTAAAGTCTTTATTAATCCAGAATGCTGGGCATAAAAATCACTCATGTGATCTACAATACTTGGGTTATTTTGCTGGGCATGATCTGCCATTTGTTGCACTTGCTCTGGCGTTAGTTGTGCAGCTTGCTCTGGTGTAATCGGCGCTTCAGCCGTACTTGCCGATTTGCCCAACACACTTGCAATTGCCGCGCCGCCCGCGCCGCTTAATAACGAGGCCAACACAGCAGGGCCCATACCAGCAATTAGTTGATTAAGCATACCTGCTTTTTGATTAGGGTTTGCCTGACCGAACATTTGCGACGCACTTTGACTAAATGGCGGCGTTTGGTCAGAATGAAACATGGCCGATAGACCCTGACTTAAGATACTGGGCGAAGCGTTTTGAGCAACCTCATCGAAATGCGCTTGCGCATCAGTAGCCGATGGTGCAATGCCACCTAAATATTTTTGTAATAATCCACCTAAATCAAATGCCATGATGCTCTCCTAAAATTAAATACCAATTAAAATTAATATATTACTTTTTTGTAAACAGATGATAAATAGTCAATAAAATGATGGCGCCGATAACCGCCCCAATAAAGCCCGCTGAACTGCCCTCTTGATAAAAATTTAACATGCGGCCTAAATAAGTTGCCGCAATTGAACCTGCAATACCAATACAAGCTGTCAGAAAAAATCCGCTAGGATTATTGTCACCTGGCATGATTGCCCTTGCCACAAGACCAGCCAAAAAACCGATTAATATAGTCCATATAATATGCATTTTTTAAATCTCCTTAATTAATTAACTTAAAAAAACAATCTTTAAAAACCTATTAAATTTTATACTAAGCCACACTTTACGCCATACTTAAGCAAAATAATAAAGTTAAATTATTTTGTAATAACGCTAATTGCGCCGTTATTTTCTATCATTGCGCAGCGAACATTAGTAGCATGCTCACAGCCCGCTCTACGCAAAGCGGCGTCTAGCTCGTGATGCGTAATTTGATATTTAGCCATCACTTCTTCATATATGTCGCCATTATGAATAACAACTTGTGGCCTGCCCTCAATCAACTCTTCCAGTTTTTTGCTTTTAAAAGTGATCAGCCCAACTAAAAAATTAATACCCACTAACACGCCAGCAATCAATAAACCGCCGATTAGAGAATTGTCACCACCGTTCATTGAGTTTTGCACCGCGTTGGATAATATAAGCAGCATCACTAAATCAAATGGCGCCATTTGCCCAATTTGGCGCTTGCCAGAGATACGTAATATAAAAATTAGAAAAGTGTAAACCGCAAGGCCCCGCAACATTAACTCCCACCATGGAACTGCCATGTTAAACATCTATACTCTCCTACATTAAATTTAAATCTTAATTTAAATCGACAATGCTTAAATGTGTAATAAAGCAAGCACCGCAAAAACAAATCCACCACCCGCCATTGCAGCCACGCCAATTGATAGCGATTTTTTGCGCGTCAGTAATGTAATCGCGGCCAATGAGATGGCAATTTGAATAAGAGTCATGGCAATTGCCCAGCGATGATGAACGTGCATAGTAGCTTCTGATTGTGCATCAAATCCTTTAGACTTGGCCTCTAAATCCTCAGCTTCTTTCTTAATCGCTTTTTTTTCTCCATCATAACGCGCAATCGATTTTTTATATTTTTCTTGCTCTGCACTAGGTAAAAGTAGCGCAATTTCTGCAAGGTTTTGTTTGCTACTTTTTGCCTGATAAAAATTCCACTGGTTGGCAGCTTCAGTTTTTATAATTGCAGCATCATTTTTAAGCATGGCTGCTTCGTTTTGGGTTGACCCTGCTTGATAACTAAAAAATGCGCCAATGGTAGCCAAAATTGCTGTTGCAACTGCTATTCTGCTTGAAAACGAATCACCTTCTTTTCCACCGCCTTCTAATATTTCTTCATGCGGGCCACGTACTTCAAACTCTTCTTCTGACATTTATGCTCCTGATTTAATAACCTAAAATAATTATTCTAGGCGTATTAACTTACTTCAGGCTTACATGTTAATTTAGATGAATTAGTAAATAGCCTTTAATAAAATGTGCTTTTGTACTTAAGAAGCGCAAATATTTAGCAGTTAATTGCACAGCGACTTTAAAAAACTACCAATAAAAAGCCATGCCTGACTTTTATATAACGTTACACATGGCTTTTTTACATTTTGCTTATATTTTTAAACTCGCTACATCATCCACCACAACGGCGAATAAATCGCGCACCGCCGCTAATGCGCTATCATGCATGGTTTGCGCTTCTATTAATTTGCCTTGCGGGCCAAGCAAGCTACGCGCGGCGCAAGCGCTGGCCACCACGGTTGGTTTAAAGCCTAAGTTAAAGGCGCCGCGCGCGGTTGAATTAATACACATATGCGTCATAAAGCCAGCTAACACTACATTTTCAATGCCTAGCGCATTTAATTGTGCCTCTAAATTAGTATGCCAAAAAGCGTTTGGGTAATTTTTAACAACCACTGCTTCACCATTTTTTGGCGCTACTTCATCTGAAATTGCGCCAATTTCAGCCTTTATATCATACGGCGATCCCACGCCTGCATCATGCTGAATATGAATAATCGGCACTTTAAAATCACGCGCCATTTGCAGTAACTTCTGCGCCTCAATAATGGCAGGCTCTACGTTTGTTAATTGCATAACGCCTCGGCGATATGTATTTTGGCAATCGATCATAATTAAAGCCGAATCTTTAAGCCCAGCAGGGGCGTAACCCATTCCAGTAATATCGCGTAGCGTTTGTGATGCTGTTGCCATGATGTCTCCAAATGGATATGGTTAAATAGCAAGTCTAGTCTAATTTTTGCTTTAAGTTAACCGAATTAAATGTGAATAATCGCTTAATTAACTTTCGAGTAAACGGCTCACAATACTGTGCAATAATCCAAGCCACACCTACTGACATTACAGTTGGTACAACTGGCAGCATAATGCCTGGCAAAATAGGGTAAGTATCGTGAATCTGGTTAATCATGGAAACGGTGGCGTTTTCGTGCACCAAATAAAGCGGGTAACTAATAAAGCCGATAAATACGAGAATTTTATTTGACAACACTTTTTGCACGGTTAAATTAAACATTGAAAATGCAAATAGTAATACTAATACTGTCATATAAACCATTGATTTAGTTGGCAAACCGCCTAAGCACCTAGCTGCTATTAAAGCAACCATTAATGCCGCAAACCAATAACGCAACTCTTTGCTAACGTAATATTGATAAAACAGTGCGCCAGCGGCAAACCAACCGTAATGCGCCCAATTAAGGTAATGCAACAGCGTGCGCAGCTGGTCAGACAAGGCTAAGGTTAAATGTGGGCTGGCAAATTCAAATACAATCGTGCTTAAAAACAAGGCTATCAATACCGCAATCATTTTCTTTGAGCCAATTGTAAAATACATCAAACCAGCCAAAATATAAAATTTTACTTCCACAAATAAAGTCCAAAATAAACCTTCTAATATTTTTTGATCTTTATCAAAAAAGACGCGAAAAAATTCAGGCTCGACAAAGGTTAATCCTGGCAGCAAATCTTGCAAATGTGGTGTACCATAAGGCCTTTGCGTGAATAGCGGCGCGGTGATTAATATTAGCAACGACCCAACTAGCATGGCTGGAAACAACCGTAACCAGCGTCGATACAAAAAATCGAAAAAACTTTCGCATTTTTCTAACGTCATGGCGATAACAAAACCAGAGATTATAAAAAATAGCTGTACGCCATATCTGCCATAATGAAATAAAAAAACTTCCTCAAATTGCTGATGATACGGTAACTCCTTCGGCCAATCAGCATAAGCATGGAATAGCAGCACTAAAAAAATTGCAATACCACGCAAGCCGTCTAAAAACAGCAACCTTTTGATTTTTGGCTTAATTTCAACAAAATTTGGTGATGTCATTTTTTAATTACTTTTTCATTCATTGTCAATAATGGTCTTAATTAATGCGCAGAAAACTAACTACTTGTATATGCTATTTTATTTGTAAAAAACCGTTTAATAATATGTCTTAAATTTGGTTCTACATATTTTGCAATAATCCATGCAACAAATATCAACCATAATATTGGCAAAACGGGCAACAAATAGCCTGGCATCCAGTTTGCAACTGCGTGCAATTGATGAATCATCGAAACCATTGCGCCGTCGTGTATTAGATATAAAGGATAGCTAATAAAACCCATCCATACCATAAACTGATTCGACAGTATTTTTTGGAGTGTGCTGTTGACGATTGCAAACGCAAAAAGGCTTACTATTAAAATACCAAATAACATGTCTGGTGACATTACGCCGTCTAAACTGCGCGCTGAAAATAGCCCAACACCAATGGCGGCCAACATATATAACTTAACTTTATAGGTAAAAAAGCAATAAAACAAAGCCCCCGTTGCAAACCAGCCAAAGTGTCTAAAATCTGAAAGCTCAAAAAAAACTGTTGCGTACTGTGCAACAGCAACAGGCAAATATTGACTGGTTTGCACAAACGCCACACTACAAAAAAACAGTATGACTAATGCAAAAATCATGCGCTTTAAACCAAATGTGAAGTAAAGCAAACCGGCAATGAGATAAAATTTTGCCTCTACGTACAGCGTCCAAAAGGGTATTTCTATAGAACTCAAATTGCTTGAAAAAATAAAATTTAATATTTTTGGCTCTATAAATAATAAGCCAGGCAGGGCATTTTGCAATAACGGCAAGCCAGAAGGCCTGGCACTTAACCAGGGCGCAGTTAAAAATATAAGAATTATTGTTATTAACATCGCAGGAAACAATCTTAGCCAACGCCGAACAATAAACTCCCCAAAACCTTTGCATTTTTCTAAAGTCATGGCAATTACAAAGCCTGATATCATAAAGAATAGCTGCACCGCATATTCAAGATGTAAAAACGTCTCGCTATAAGCGTCTTTATAAGGATGTAATTCTGGCCAATCAGAGTAAGCGTGGTAAATCACCACCAAAAGTACGGCAAGCCCTCTCAAACCATCCAAAAAAAGTAAGCGATTGACAGGTTTTTGCGGATTATTTTGGTTAGGCAAAGAAGTGATTCCTGTTTTGAAATATAATGAAACTAATCTAAAGTAATATTAATTAACCTTTTTGTCTATAGCATTAGCCAATTAGTCAGGGCCCAAAGCGAAATAATCAATGAATTTACACGAATATCAAGCCAAAAAATTATTAAAAAAATATGGCGTTGCAACGCCTAATGGCGCGGTTATTGGCGACGCCGCTTTTGCGCACGAGGTTTGCAAAACAATTCAATCTGAAGCGTGGGTTGTTAAAGCACAAATTCATGCAGGCGGCCGCGGCAAAGCGGGCGGTGTAAAGTTAGTGAAATCAGCTACCGATGTTGAAGCGGCGGCTACTGCGCTCCTAGGCAAAGTTTTAGTCACTTATCAAAATGCGCCAGACGGCCAAATGGTGAGCCAAGTGTTAATTGAAGAAACGTTGCCAATAGCGCGTGAGCTGTATTTAAGTATGTTAATTGACCGCACTTTAGAGCGCATTGTTGTGGTTGCATCCAGCGCAGGCGGCATGGATATTGAAGAAATCGCCGCCACGCATCCCAATAAAATCCTGCAAGAGGTGTGCAATCCGCTAACTGGTTTGGTCGATTTTCAAGCGCGCAATTTGGCTTTTAAACTAGATTTAGTTGGCGAGCAAGTGGCTGCTTTTAGCAAGCTGCTCAAAAACTTATACCAATTATTTAAAGAAAATGATTTAAGTTTGTTAGAAATTAACCCGTTAATTGTAACGGCTGATGGCGAAAATGGCGGCAAACTGGTTGCGTTAGATTGCAAAATGAGCGTGGACGACAACGCTTTATATCGCCAAAAATCACTGGCCGAGCAACGTGATTGGAGCCAAGAAGACGTGAAAGAGGCGGCGGCGCACGAAGCTGGGCTAAATTATATTGCGCTTAACGGCAATATTGGCTGTATGGTTAACGGCGCTGGGCTGGCGATGGCGACGATGGATTTAATTAAGCTGCATGGCGGCATGCCCGCTAACTTTTTAGATGTGGGCGGCGGCGCTTCGGCAGAAACAGTAACAAAAGCTTTTAAAATTATTTTAGCCGATGCCAATGTGAAAGCCATTTTGGTGAATATTTTTGGCGGCATTATGCGCTGCGATATTATTGCCGAAGGCATTATCACAGCGGTTAAAGACATTGGCTTAACTATTCCTGTTGTGGTGCGTTTGGAAGGCACGAATGTGGATTTAGGTAAAAAAATGTTGCGGATGAGTGGGCTAAATATAATTTCGGCAGAAAATTTAACCGATGCGGCAAAGCAAGCCGTTTCTGCAGTAGAAGCGGTGGCAGTATGAGCATATTAGTCAACCAAAATACCCGCGTTTTATGCCAAGGTTTTACTGGCAAGCAAGGCACATTTCATAGTGAGCAGGCACTGGCTTACGGCACAAAAATGGTGGGCGGCGTTACGCCTAATAAGGGCGGCCAGCTACATTTAAACCTGCCCGTATTTAACACCATGCGCGAGGCGGTAGCAGAAACAGGCGCCAACGCTAGCGTTATTTACGTGCCGCCGGCGTTTGCTGCCGATTCCATCTTAGAAGCTGCTGATGCAGGCATTGCGCTGATTGTGTGCATTACCGAAGGCATTGCTGTACAAGATATGCTTAACGTGAAAACAAGCCTAAATATAGCAGCTGCGATTAAAGCCAACGGCGCCAAATTAATCGGCCCTAATTGCCCTGGCATTATTACGCCAGATGAGTGCAAAATTGGCATTATGCCTGGCAGCATTCATCTGCGCGGCAAGGTGGGTGTGGTGTCGCGCTCTGGCACACTCACTTATGAGGCGGTGCATCAAACCACTGCGCTTGGGCTTGGTCAAACGACATGTGTGGGCATTGGCGGTGATCCGATTAAAGGTTTAAACTTTATTGAGTGTTTAACGCTGTTTGAAGCAGACCCTGAGACTGAAGCGATTATTATGGTGGGCGAAATTGGTGGTAGCGATGAAGAAGCCGCCGCAGATTTCATTAAGCACTTTGTCACCAAGCCAGTTGCCGCGTATATTGCAGGCCTAACTGCGCCAGCGGGCAAGCGTATGGGGCATGCGGGGGCAATTATCTCTGGCGGCAGTGGGCGCGCCGAAGATAAAATTAAAGCACTAGAAAACGCAGGCTGTGTGCTAGCCAGCTCGCCCGCAGGTTTGGGTGAGGCGGTTTTGCAAGTAATAAAAGCACATGCAATAAAAAATAAAGTTTTTAAATAAACAGCCATTAATTAAATAGTCGTCTAATAGATAGTCGTTTAATAGACAGTTGTTAATTAAATAGTCGTTAATTAAATAAACGTCTAATAGATAAACGCTTATAAAAAGCTGTGAAATAGACTGAGAGTATAAAAGTCGTAAAATAAGCTGTAAAAGTAAGCTGTAAAAGTAAGCTATAAATGTAAGCTATAAATGTAAGCTATAAAAGAAAGCTGTAAAAGAAAATTGTATATTAAGGTAAATATATTGAAAAATGTCATTATTTTGCTGGCGCTGTGCATTAGCACCGTCAGTTTTGCGGAAGATATTCCTTATTTGCTAACCGCGTCAGCTCGGGGAGATTTGTCTACGGTAACCGCCATGTTGCAAAGCGGCGCAGATGTCAATACTAAAGATGCCGACGACATCACCGCACTGATGTACGCAGCACGTAAAGACCGCACAGATGTGGTCAGCGCACTCATCAATAAAGGCGCCCACATCAACGCCCAAGACAAAGGCGGCTGGACGGCACTCATGTTCGCTTCGCGCAAAAATTTCGTCAAAACAGTAACTGTGCTGCTTTCTAGCGGCGCAGATCCAAAAATTCGTGATGAAAGCGGCTGGAGCGCGTTTGGTATGGCGTCAACCTCTGGCTATTCTGAGGTGGTGAATTTAATGATTAAACACGGCGTAGACGCAAACGCCAAAGCGGATGATGGAAAAACCGCACTAATGTACGCCGCAAAAAGTGGCGATGTAGCCACCATTAACTCACTTATCACGCAAGGTGCAGAACCTAATTCGCACGATAAACAAGGCGCTACGCCGTTAATGTATGCGGCGCGCGAAGGCCATAATGACGCGGTAACTTACTTGCTGGCCCACGGCGCAATTGTCGATGATTTTGATCAATCGCGCTGGACTGCGCTAAGTTGGGCGATCAAAAAATCTCAATTACAAATCGCCCAAAGTTTAGTGGCAAAAGGTGCTAGTATTAATCACAAAGATTCGCAAGGCACGCCACTTTTACAGTTGGCCGTAGATACAGGCAGCATAGCCATGGTGCAATTACTGCTTGCCAACAAAGCCAATGTTAAAGCGCGCGATAAATATGGATTAACGCCATATGTGTACGCGCTAAAAAAAGGCAATGCGCAGATTGTAAATTTATTAAAAGATGCGGGCGGCACTTATTAACGCGTTATGAAAAGCCCATGTTGAAAATCGCGCTGGCTCAAATCAATTGCACAGTTGGTGATATTACTGGCAATACAGACAAAATTATCGACTACGCTAATCGCGCAAAACAAGCTGGTGCAAGCTTAATGATTACGCCAGAGCTTGCACTATGCGGCTATCCGCCCGAAGATTTATTGTTTCGTGATGATTTTAACATGGCCTGCGAGCGAGCATTGGCGCGCCTCGCAGAGCAGGTGCTTGGAATCACCTTATTAGTTGGTCATCCACACCTTCAATTTGGCAAGTTATATAATGCGGCTTCTGTCATCGAAAACGGCAAAATCACTGCCACCTATCACAAACAATGTTTGCCTAATTACGGCGTGTTTGATGAAGAGCGCTATTTTGAAGCAGGCTTTGAACCTTTGGTGTTTATGCACTGCGGCACTTCATTTGGCGTCATCATTTGTGCCGATGGCTGGGAAAGCCCACCAGCGCTACAAGCACAGCAAGCTGGCGCACAAATATTGTTATCGTTAAACGCATCGCCCTATCACATAGATAAACTTAAAACGCGCGTTGAAGTGCTAGCAGAACGCGTGAGTGAAACAACTTTGCCGATTATTTACGTGAACATGGTCGGCGGCCAAGACGAGCTGGTTTTTGATGGCGCATCTTTTGTGCTGGATAACACGGGCATGGTGATTCAACAATTACCTAGCTTTGTGGAAAGCTTAAGTTTTGTAGAAATTGACCAACAGATTAAAAACAAGCACCAACTCATAAGAGCCGAAATTGCGCCAATATTAAGTATCGAGGCCGCTGTTTATATGGCGCTTACACTTGGCTTAAAAGATTACGTCAATAAAAATGACTTTCCCAGCGTAGTGTTAGGGCTTTCTGGCGGCATTGATTCTGCGCTTACCTTAGCCATTGCCGTAGATGCGCTGGGCGCAGAGCGCGTAAAAGTAGTGATGATGTCCAGCGAATTTACCGCCAATATTAGCGTGGATGACGCGGTTGAAATGGCCAATTTGGTTGGCGTTGCTTATAGTCAAATCCCCATAAAAGATTTATTTAACCAATTTTTAATTGCACTAAAACCTGAGTTCGGCGATTTACCTTTCAGCACCGCAGAAGAAAATCTGCAAGCGCGCATTCGCGGCATGTTGTTAATGGCGCTTAGCAACAAATTTGGCGCCATGGTGGTCACCACAGGCAATAAATCAGAAACCGCCGTGGGTTACAGCACACTGTATGGCGATATGGCGGGCGGGTTTTCGCTGCTAAAAGATGTACCCAAAACGCTGGTTTATAAGTTGGCTGAATATCGTAATAGTTTATCGCACGTTATCCCCACACGCATCATCACCCGCGCACCTAGTGCCGAGCTACGCCCCAACCAAACCGATCAAGACAGCCTGCCGCCGTATAAAATTTTAGACGCGATTATGCAGGCCTATGTGGAGGATGATTTAAGTCGCGCCGATATTATTAAACAAGGCTTTAGCATGGCAGATGTGACGCGCGTAACCAATTTGATTGACCGAAATGAATATAAACGTCGCCAAGCCGCCATTGGCGTTAGAATTACGCAGCGCGGTTTTGGCAAAGACAGACGTTATCCGATTACTGCTAAATTAAAGTTTGAATAGATACTTCTTTTTATCCGTTCGTGCTGAAGCCATGAGCCTGTCGAATGGTCGAAGTATAAGTGGCTGCAATCCACAGCACCCTTTGTCTAGCTCAAAGCGAACGATGGTTTTTAGAAGTACTGAATTGTAATTTTTTATAAAATGAACTGAGGAAGCAGACATGAAAAAAATTGAAGCAGTGATTAAACCGTTTAAATTAGACGAAGTGCGTGAAGCGCTATCTGAAATCGGCGTCAACGGCTTAACGGTAACCGAAGTAAAAGGATTTGGCCGCCAAAAAGGTCATACCGAGCTGTATCGCGGCGCGGAATACGTGGTGGATTTTTTACCAAAAATTAAAATTGAGTTAGTAGTAACAGATGAAATGGTAGAAGCCGCCATGGAAGCGATTATTAAATCTGCCCATACCGGCAAAATTGGCGATGGCAAAATTTTTGTGAGCGCGGTGGAGCAAGTGGTGCGAATTAGAACGGGTGAGACGGGTGAGAGCGCGGTTTAACATTTATAATTAAATTTGATTGAAATTTAAAAATTAATTGTGGCACTTCAACCTATTGCTCCCTATAAGCAATGTATATTATAAATTGGCGTGACTATCTAATTCATGTACCAGATGAATTGAGAAATACTTTAAACGAGGCATTTTCAGAAGCTGAATATTTTATTGCATGTGTAAGTAATTATTACAAACTAAAAATATCTTTGCCTACTATAGTCGTTTATGAGTCAACAAATAATAACTCTGCAATATGCTACGAAAATAAATCAATTGTTATTTACGAAGGCTTATTAAAATATTTGTTTGTTAATGCAGGAGGTAAAATTCAAGCAACGTTGGAGGAAAGGGTAAATCATTTTTTATGGAGTATAGCCCATGAGTACTTTCATTATGCGCGACGTCATAATGAGGTAAAAAATGAAATTTCTAATAAGTCTAGAAGTGGTGAAATTACAGAGCTTGACATAAATATTTATGCTCAAGTTCTCGAGGATGATGCAGACCGCTTAGCAACAGCAGCATTGTATAGACACTTTATTTACTATAGATATAAAGAAAATAATAGCTTAGAAAACAAATTGGCTGTTTTAAATAGTCTATTTGAGCCAATAAGATTAAAAATAAGTGGTGTCGTCGAAAAGAACTCAATAATCAAAACTCACCCAGTTTGGTCAGCACGTTTGTTTTCCCAAATAATAAAATTATCAGAACTAGATACTAGAGATCTAAACATACCACTAACAATTGATAGCGAAACAATTGTTCAACAAATTATTTTGCGAAATCAATTGCTCCACCTCGAGAAGGCTTACTTAAACCTAGGAGATGAATCAGAAAAAAACTTGTTGTATCAGTATTTAGAGAGTCATAATGGGCCTACTGATTTAGAGAGTTTAAATTTATATTCAGAGAAGATATATCCATTAATTTATGAAAAATGCTGTTTGCCTGGGCTTAAAGGTCATGTGGGAGAGTGGGTCCCAGCCAAGGTAGGGTGGGTAACTTGCTTACCCACGCTGTGCGATGCATGAATAAACGCGTGGGCAATTAAACCCATTTTGCCCACCCTACTAAAAATACTAAAACTGCAAAAAACCAATAACTCGGTATTCGTACGGTGTTGACTTTAAAATCTCCTACTGCCGCGCCTGTGATGATTTAAAAAGTTGGGAAATTTTAAGCGAGGACTGTCTGAGCTCTGCGACAAGCCACGTTTTGTGTGGCTTGTTAGGGCGAGTTCCGCAGCGCCCAACTTTTTGAATCATCACAGGAAATAAGCGGCAGGGAGTAGCCTTTTCTTTGGTTACTTTCTTTTGGCTAAGCAAAAGAAAGTAACTCGCAAGTCGCGCGAAAGCGACGATTTTGATTTAAATTCAAAATGGATTCCCGCCTTCGCGGGAATGACGGAAGGAAAGAACCTACGCAAACAAGGCGCGTACTGCGTCCAAATCTTCTTGCGTATCTACGCCGCTGGCAGGCGCATTCTGTGTAATAGTCACACCAATTTTATAGCCGTGATGCAGCACGCGTAATTGTTCTAAACTTTCAATTTTTTCCAGCTCTGTCACACTTAATTCTGCGTATTGTTTTAAAAAACCCACGCGGTAAGCGTATATGCCAATATGGCGAAACGCTTGGATATTCTGCTTACAAATATCATCGCGCGGGTATGGAATGGGTGCGCGGCTAAAGTAAAGCGCGTTGCCATTGGCATCGATCACTACTTTAACGATATTTGGGTTTAAAAAAGAAGCTTCATCGTGGATTGCATGACAAGCGGTTGCCATTACCGCGTCTTTGCTATTGGCTAAATGTTGCGCA
>JAYTEL010000176.1:0-10034 GCA_043735225.1 Methylotenera sp.
TGATAAAATAGCCGAATCTAAAGATGTGTCGATGTCATCATTAGACATGGACGGCGATTTTGACTTGGACATTGGTGGCGGCGAGGCGGAAGCTGAAGCAGATAACACGCAAGAAGTAGATGATGCGCCGGTTGTTAAATTTTTAAATAAAATGCTATTAGATGCCATTAATATGGGCGCGTCTGACTTGCATTTTGAACCGTACGAAAAGTATTACCGCATCCGTTATCGCGTGGACGGCATATTAAGAGAAATTGCGCAGCCCCCACTAGCCATTAAAGATAAGCTGGCCTCACGCATAAAAGTAATTTCAAGTTTAGATATTTCTGAAAAGCGCATTCCGCAAGATGGGCGCATGAAGTTGGTGCTATCAAAAACCCGCACCATTGATTTTCGCGTCAGCACGCTACCGCTGATTCATGGCGAAAAAATCGTCATGCGTATTTTGGATCCAACCAGCGCCACGCTGGGTATTGAAGCGCTGGGTTACGAGCCGCTGCAAAAAGAGCGTTTATTAAGCGCGGTAAGCCGGCCTTATGGCTTGGTGTTGGTTACTGGGCCAACTGGCTCTGGCAAAACAGTATCGCTTTATACGTGCTTAAATATTTTAAATAATCCAAGCGTGAATATAGCAACCGCAGAAGACCCGTGCGAGATTCCGCTGGCGGGTATAAATCAGGTCAACGTCAATGACAAGCAAGGCTTAACCTTTGCAGTAGCATTAAAATCGTTTTTACGGCAAGATCCTGACATCATCATGATTGGTGAAATTCGTGATTTAGAAACCGCCGATATGGCAATTAAAGCCGCGTCCACTGGCCATATGGTGCTATCAACCTTGCACACTAACGATGCGCCTTCTACGCTGACGCGCTTACTCAATATGGGCGTTGCCCCGTTTAACATTGCCTCTGCTGTATCGTTAATCACTGCGCAACGTTTAGCGCGCAGGCTATGCAAAAGCTGTAAAGTGCCGATAGATGCGCCAAAAGAAGCCTTACTGGCGGTTGGCTTTATTGAAGAAGATTTTAACCAAAAATGGCAATTGTACGGCCCGAAAGAAGGTGGCTGTGACATGTGCAACAATGGTTATAAAGGTCGGGTTGGCATCTACCAGGTGATGCCAGTAACCGATGCCATTAGTCGCATTATTATGTCGCAAGGCAATGCCATTGACATTGCTGATCAAGCGCGTGCAGAAGGCGTAAATGATTTACGCCGCTCAGGCATATTAAAAGTGATACAGGGGTTAACTTCAGTTGCTGAAGTGGAAGCTTGCACCAATGAATAGTTGCACGATTTAACCCATTAATAAGTAAATTAAACAGTAATAGAATTCCAGTAATTCATTTCCAGTGATACATTTAATGTGCTTTTGCACAATAAGTTAAGGATGCAATATGGCGGCAAGTGCTAAAAAGCAGATTACCTACGTTTGGGAAGGTAAAGATAAAAAAGGTAAAGTAATCAAAGGCGAAATGCGCGCTGCAGGCGATTCTTTCGTTAGCGCGACGCTACGCCGTCAGGGCATTGTCGTTACCAAAGTTAAAAAACAAAGTAGCTTTGCCAGCAAAGGTAAAGTAACTGATAAAGACATTACGCTTTTCACCCGCCAACTCGCCACTATGATGAAAGCCGGCGTGCCCTTGTTGCAAGCGTTTGATATTGTGGGCAAAGGCCATAGTAACCCTGCGGTGGCTAAATTGCTTGGTGATATTAAAGCCGATGTAGAAACTGGCAGCAGCTTAAGTGCCTCGTTTCGTAAATATCCACTCTATTTTGACCAGCTATTTTGCAACTTAGTGGGCGCGGGTGAGCAAGCGGGTATTTTAGATACATTGCTTGACCGCCTAGCGACTTACAAAGAAAAAATCATGGCCATTAAAGGCAAGATTAAATCTGCCTTGTTCTACCCAATTTCTATTATTGTGGTTGCCTTCGTTATTACTGCGGTTATCATGATTTTTGTGATTCCTGCGTTTAAAGAATTATTTGAAGGATTTGGAGCAGAATTACCAGCGCCCACGCTAATTGTTATGGCTATCTCTGATATTTTTGTGACATATTGGTGGGCTATTTTTGGCTCAATTGGCGGCGGTTTGTGGTTCTTCTTTTACACCTGGAAGCGCTCAGAAAAAATGCAATCAACAATGGATAGGCTTACACTAAAATTACCTATTATTGGTGCAATTATTCGTAAAGCCACTATTGCTCGCTTTGCACGCACACTTTCTACCATGTTTTCTGCCGGCGTACCGTTGGTAGAGGCGCTTGATTCAGTTGCAGGTGCATCAGGAAACCGCGTTTATTATGATGCCACCAAACGTATCCAAAGCGAAATTAGTACAGGCACTAGCTTGACAGTCGCCATGCAAAACGCCGATGTTTTTCCCAATATGGTGCTGCAAATGACGGCCATTGGTGAAGAGTCTGGCGCGTTAGATTCTATGTTAAGTAAAGTGGCTGATTTTTACGAAGGTGAAGTAGATGACGCGGTAGATGCGATGTCAAGCTTGATGGAGCCGGTGATTATGGTGGTATTAGGTACGCTAATTGGCGGTTTAGTCATTGCCATGTACTTGCCAATCTTTAAAATGGGTCAGGTAGTTTAATTAAAAAAACCATTTAAGTTGGGCAAATTTTTATAAAAAAGCCGCTAATAGCGGCTTTTTAATTGTTAAATCTATTTTTTTCCGGCCATCTGCAAACTTTTTTCTATTTCTTTATAAGGTTGCGCACCCATCATACGTTTACCATCGGCAAAAAATAGTGTTGGCGTACTGCTAACGCCTAATTTTCTAGCCAAATCACCCACTTTTTCTAACGGTACTTCACAGTTGCCAGTAGTTTTTGGCAACTGATTATTTAAAATCCAATCATTCCAAGCTTTTACGCGGTTATCAGCGCACCAAATACTTTTAGATTTTGCCGCAGAATCAGGGTGCAATTGTACTAGCGGATATAAGAACGTATAAACCGTGACGTCGGTGACATTGCTTAATTCATTTTGCTCTAAGCGCTTGCAATACGGGCAATCTACATCAGAAAATACCACTAATTTGCGACTACCGTTGCCTTTAACCACTTTAATGGCTTGATCTAACGGTAGACTATTAAAATCAATTTTAGTCAGCTCATCCATGCGTTCGCCTGTCACATCACGCTTGGTTTTAGGGTCAACAAGCCGGCCTTCAGCAATTAAAAAGGTGAGTTTTTCATCGGTGTAAATAATTTGTCCGCCCATAAATACTTCATACAAACCCGAATATGGCGTTTTAACAATACTTTCTACTTTAAATTTTGGATACGCCGCTTCAATTGCTTTTTTAAGGCTGGCTTCGTCTGCAAGCGCTAATTGGCTTAATGCCAATAGGCTTGTTGCCACTATTGTTTTAATCGCAGCCTGGTTAAGTGCCTGATTAAATGTTTGGTTAAATTTCATGTTTTCTTTCTGTTCAATTGAAAAATTATGCTGCTACTTGCTGTATTAATAATTTTTTTAGGTGTGCTTGTTTATTTAATAACTGCAAACTCCACGTTGTTACTTTTTTTGCCATCTTACTATCACTTGCAAACAAGCCGTCTAAGCCAGATGTTAATTGGTTCATGGTTAAAATATCGGATTTTCGCGCACGTTCATATTGTCTCAAAAATGTTTTATCGCCCACATTTTGCATTGCATGTAGTTTAGTCGCAAGTAATGTCAATTGCATTACATCTCTAAAACCTAAATTAACTCCTTGGCCGGCCATAGGGTGAATTTGATGCGCCGCGTCTCCCATTAACACCACCCGCTCGGCAACAAAATGTAATGCAGTTTGCTGGTTTAATGCAAAAGTCTGTGTATTGCCCATCTGCTTTAATGAGCCCAAAATACCCCGAGAATATTCTTGCACATTATGTGCCAACTCTTCACTAGACAGTGCTAACAGTTCATCTGCTCTTTCGGTTGACACAGACCACACGATAGAAACCATGTTGCCTGGCAAAGGCAATAACGCCAGTACATCGTGCGGGCGAAACCACTGCCTTGCAATATGTTGATGTGGTTTTTCTACTAAAAAATTGGCTACAATCGCGGTTTGATGAAAGTCTTTTTTAGTGACGCTAACATTGGCTTGGTTGCGTACCCAAGAATCCACGCCATCGGCCGCCACAATTAATTTAGCATTAATTTGCTGATGATTTGACTTTAGATTATTTTCCTGGTGTTTATTTTTCTGGTTTTTGTTTACTAAGATTAATTGAATATTATCTTGCGTGTTTTGCAGCGTTTGGCATGGCATGCCAGTGATCATTATCACAGATTCATTTTCAGCTTCCAGCATTTTTAATTGTTGCCAAAGCGCGTGCATCAAATTTTGATTTTCGATAATCACGCCCAATTTTGGCAGATTGGCGTCTTCATCGCGCAAGCTTAAAGGTGATTTCATCGTATTATCAAAGATATGCATAGCCTTAATCGGGTTTACGCGGCTTACATCAACATGTGCCCAAACGCCAATCGTTGTTAGCCAGCTTTCTGTCTCAGGTGTTAACGCATATACGCGCTCATCCCAAGCTTTTTTTAGAGTAGTTGCTGGTTTTTTTGCATCTACCAAAACAATGCTTTTGCCTTGCTGCGCAAAAGCAATGGCCGCGCTTAAGCCCACCAAACCTGCGCCTACAATTGCAATATCTGCGTTAATGCTTTCATCCTCATTTTTAAAATAGTGGTGCGTCATTTGCCAAAACTCATTTTACTGACCAGCATATTTTTAGCGGGCTTTAGTAGTTCTAATAACCCAAGACCCGCGCCCCGCATAGCACCTAATCCAAGCACGTTATTACTAAATACATTCACCAACATGTCTGTAAACAAAATGCCGCCGCGCGTATCGCGGCTGCGCTGATTGTTGTAAGTCGCCAACATTAACTCGCCACCTAAGTCGATCTGCGGCGTATTACTAATTATATCTGCTAGCGTCCATGCATCGCGCATGCCCACGTTAAAGCCTTGCCCCGCAACTGGGTGCATAGTTTGCGCGGCGTTGCCAATCACAACTAAATGCGGCGCTGTCGCAGACTTAAGTGTGCTTAATTTTAGCGGAAAGCTTATGCGTTTTTCGATACTTAAAAATTTACCGATGCGATCGCCAAACGCTTCGTGCAATTGCGTTAAAAATGTCGCATCATCTAGTGCTAAAAGCGCATCAATGCTCGCCTTCTCGCCTGTCCACACCAATGAAAAACCTGCTTCACCATTGGGCAATAAAGCCATCGGACCGCTCGGCGTAAAACGCTCATAAGCGATGTTGTTATGTGGTGACTCGGCAGTGACTTTGCTCACTAGCGCATCATGTCCGTACTCTTTGGTTTCTTTGATAATGCCATCAATTTCACTAAGATTTCGGCCACCATCGGCTACCACCAACAAAATGCTGGATAGCGTTTGTGATTTGCTCTGTTGATTAAATATAACTTCGGATAATGATTCGCGTGGCTTAATTTTTGTAACTTCTGCCTCGTATAGAACTTGTTCAGTGTCTAACGCGCCGTCAAGCGCCTGCGTTAATGCGCCATATGGCAACACATAACCAACCGCGGGTAAATTATGGTCGGCCGCATTTAGCTTGGTTCGTCCCAGCCCGCCGCGCTGCGAAATATGAATAGTATTAATTGCAGTGGCTTTTGCCTCAACCGCCTGCCAAATACCCAGTTTTTCTAAGATTAGTCGACTACCATGCGACAAAGCCAGTGCCCGCGTGTCGCTGTGTGAAGCAGCTTTAGCGCGCGCTTCTAACATGGTAAAAGCAACCTTTTTTTGTTGCAAGGCCAAGGCCAAAATACTGCCCACTGGGCCGCCGCCCACAATAATGACTTTATCACTCATTTGGTCATTAAAGCTTCAATATCAGCAATAGTTTTCACCGCATTTTTGCTCAACACCTCATTGCCTGTTTTGGTAATCAACACATCATCTTCAATGCGAATGCCAATATTCCAAAAGTGTTTTGGCACATTATCAGCTGGGCGCACATAGCAACCTGGCTCTACTGTGAGCGTGTTGCCAGCTTCCAAAATCGCCCAATTGCCTTGCTTATTTTTGTATTCGCCTGCGTCATGCACATCTAAACCCAGCCAATGGCCGGTGCGGTGCATATAAAATTGGCGATAACTACCGTTTTCTAGCGCCTCTTCTTTGCTGCCTTTGCATAATTTAAAATCAATAAAGCCTTGCACCAGCACATCGAGCGCGGCTTCGTGCGGCGCGTTCCAACTCTGGCCTGGCTTGGCGGCATCTATCGCTGCCAATTGCGCGGTCAACACCAGCTCGTATAAATCTTTTTGTGCGGATGAAAATTGTCCGTTTACGGGAAAAGTGCGCGTAATGTCACTTGCATAGCCATCTAACTCGCAACCCGCATCAATCAACAATAAATCGCCATCATTAAGTATGCAGTTATTGGCGTTGTAATGCAGCGTACAAGCATTGGCGCCACCTGCCACGATGCTGGTGTAAGCTGGCGATTGCGCACCACTTTTATAAAACTCATGCAAAAATTCGGCTTCTACTTCATTTTCTTTTATGGCGGATTCATTTTGATGGGACTTAACATTATTCAAAGCGACAAAACGCATGGCGCGATTATGCGCACCCGCGGCGATAATGGCGCTGCGACGCATCAAATCTTGCTCAAATGGCGTTTTGACTAATCTATTTACATCAATTAATTGACGAATATCGACAATGCTTTCTGGCGCAGAAACGCCCGTACGCGCAAGATCTTTTAC
Source organism: Methylotenera sp. (assembly GCA_043735225.1). GTDB lineage: Bacteria > Pseudomonadota > Gammaproteobacteria > Burkholderiales > Methylophilaceae > Methylotenera_A. The sequence goes on from JAYTEL010000176.1 coordinate 6,775, forward strand.
TTTATTGAGCCAGCCAGTTACTTTTATATCCCAATCGTGACTAGCGCCTAAGCTATAAAATAATTGGCTTTGGTTACCCATTAACTTGGGCAACATATCGCTTAACTGGGTTATGGAATAGGTTTCGTCAAAACCAAATGCTGTTTTTGCGGCATCTGGTCCAAATCGAAAACCATCCCAAATTTCGCGCTCCATATCTTTATCGCGGCAAAATAAAATGCTTTTAGGCTCTAACTTATTATCATTTGAGGCAATTAACACCAACACAGATTCAGGTTCTTGAAAACCAGTAAGGTAATAAAAGTGACTATCAAAACGGTATGGGTAGTGGCTATCGCGATTGCGAATCGCTTCTGGCGCGGTGGGAATTATCGCAATGCCGCCGCCCATTTTGGCTAGCAATGCAGCGCGGCGAGTTTGAAATTCAATTTTGTTAAAGTTAAGATTCATAATTAGTTGACTCTTAAAGTTTTGTCGAGTTCTGCCAATCGCTCAGGTGTGCCAATATCGTGCCAAACCCCCTGATAATACTGGGCCGTAGCAGCATTATTATCTATTGCTTTACGCAATATAGGTGCAAGTTTTGCGGGTTGGCCTTTAGTTACATCGGCAAATAAATCGGGGTGGTAAATGCCCACACCAGAAAAAGTCAGCATGCCAATATTATTTTTGCCACCCTCGTTTTTCAACATGCCATCTGACTGACTTTTAAATTCAATGGCAAAATCTCCATTTGGGTGTTGCGGCGGATTGTTGACTAACACCAAATGGGCTAAGCAATTTCGGACGGCAGCCTCGCTCCCCAACCCTTCTGATGGAACAATTAAGTGACCGACTAAACCCGCAAGCGGGTAAGTTTCCGCTAATTCCGCTTGCGGTCGAGCGGATAAAGCGGCAAAATCAAAATCGGTAAACGTATCACCATTCACCACTAAAAATGGCTTATCGCCTAAAAGATGCAAGGCGTTTGCAATGCCGCCGGCAGTTTCTAGCGCGATTTTTTCTGGTGAATATTGAATATTTAAACTCCATTGTGCGCCATCGCCTAACGCTTTTTCAATCTGCTCGCCTAAATGAGCGTGGTTAATCACAATATCTGTAAAGCCTGCTTTGGCTAAACGCTCTAAATGCCAAACGATAAGCGGCTTGCCGCCAACTTTTAGCAAAGGTTTGGGGGTGAAATCCGTCAGCGGGCGCATTCTCTCACCGCGCCCTGCCGCTAGTATCATGGCTTTCATATGCTATTTTTCATTTGTTTAAACCACATATTTTGGCCTTGGCACGCGCCCTTCAAGCGCATCCAGCAAGCGCAGCATTGGTCGCAGCTCCACATAGCGCTCGCATACTTTACGCAGATAATGCATCACTAGCGGCATGTCTTTTAAGTAGTTGTCTTTGCCATCGCGGTGATTTAAACGCGCAAAAATGCCCAGCACTTTAATGTGTCGCTGCGCGCCCATCCATTCAAAATCACGATAAAACTCGCTAAAGTCATTGGGCACAGGCAAGCCCACTTTGCGGGCTTTTTCCCAATAACGCACTGCCCAGTCGATAATTTGTTCTTCATCCCATTCTATATATGCGTCCTTTAATAGCGATACTAAATCATAGGTAATTGCGCCATATACAGCATCTTGAAAATCAAGCACGCCAGGGTTATTTTCTTTACAAATCATTAAGTTACGTGAATGATAATCGCGATGCACCATGACTTGGCCTTGCGCGATGATATTTGTAATCAGTGCATCAAATGTTTGCTGTAGCCAGCCTTGCTGCTCGGCAGTCATGCTAAAACCCAAGTGTTTTGCCACATACCAATCAGGGAATAGTTGCATTTCACGCGTCAATAAAACCTCGTCATAGGGCGGTAATATGCTTGATTCACTTAAATCGGCTTGGCTAGAAAGCTGCATTTTAATCAGCGCATCGGTCGCATCGCCATATAATTTAAGCGCAGATTCATTTGTTAGAACACTCAAATATGTATCATCGCCCAAATCGCTTAGCAATAAAAAACCGTTTTGCAAATCTTGCGCAAAAACTTGCGGCGCGTTCAAACCCGCACGCAGCAACAGATTGGCTACGTTTACAAATGGCGTGCAATCTTCTTGTGGCGGCGGCGCGTCCATGGCAATTAAGGTTTTTTGTCCGCAATATTCAGTTGCTAAATGCACTCTAAAATAACGTCTAAAACTTGCATCTGCCGAGGCGATAGTCAATGAGAAAGTTTGATTTACTAACACTTCTTTAAGCCATGCTTCTAACTGTTGCTTTCTATCCAATTTAAAACCTTTCCGATTTAAAACTTTACGCACATTATCACGTGTAATATTTAGGTATAAAAATATGCTTATATACGATTTTAACATTCATCTGTAAAATACAATATTGATTGACATAATTAACCAGCCACTTTTGCCCAATTCGCCATCTCATTTTAGTTATATCAGCTTTGTGCTGGCGGTATTTGCCGTCTTAGCATGCATTAGCGCAAGCCAAAATGTGTACGCCGAAACCATAACGACAGAACTGTTTCAGGTGCCTGAAGCACTTGCGCCAACCGCCGATGCACAGGCCATACAAATTGAAGGTGATAAGCTAGATTTATATTTAGATCGTAAAATGCGCGCCAGCGGCAACGCCATTATTAGCAAAGGCAATCAGCATATTTATGGCGATAATATTGAATATGATGTACAAAATGACGAGCTAAAAGTGGATGGTAACGCGCGCATTGATTTGGGCGATAGCGAAATTAAAGGCCCTGCGCTTAAAATGAAGCTTAGCGAAAGCATTGGCGAGATGCGAGATGCGTCGGTTATCATGAAAAAGACGATTGCAGACACGCGATTAAGCAATGGTCAAAAACAGCCTACACCGCGTAATGACCCAACTGTATACACGCAATCTAAATTGCTGAACGCGCAAACCAGCTTAACTGATAACCCAAAATTATATCAAGATAATTACCGTGAACCCGCCAAACCGATCGGTTTAGAAGCTTTGCCAGCGATCAATAGTAGCTCGCGCGGCGACGCGCAAATGGTTTTTTTTGAAGGTCAAGATAAAAAACGGCTAAAAAATGCGCGTTACACCACGTGCGAAGCGGGCGTTGATGACTGGTATATCAAAGCCAAAGAAATTGAGCTTAACGATTACACGCAATCAGGCACCGCCAAAAATGCCTACGTAGAGTTTAAAGGTGTGCCATTTTTATATACGCCTTGGCTGTCGTTTTCATTTAATAACGAACGCAAATC
>JAYTEL010000177.1:0-1714 GCA_043735225.1 Methylotenera sp.
CAAACATTCGGCGGCCAACCATTGCGGTTGCAAAATCAGTCCAATTGCTATGCAGCGTTAAGTTCGCGTATTCGTGATAATCCAGCCCTGCGCGTTTTAGTTGTTTGTCTTCTAACTTAAACCCTAACGGCTCAATTAAATGCAAAGCCGCACCAGTATTGGCGCATAGACGAATAATGTTGCCCGTATTGGGTGGAATTTCGGGTTCAAATAAGGCGATGGTAAACATGGCGACATTTTAGCGCAGAGTGTGTTTGATGGTATGATTTAGTATGATATGAAAAATATTCGCGTCTGTTCTATATTGTATCGAAAGGTAGCATATGTTTGGTTTGAGTAAGGATGAACGTCAAAAATCTGAAGCAATATCTGAGGGTTTAGACCTCGTATTAAGGCAATTAAACGAAGCGATTAATACAACAGCTGACGCACTTAATATTAACCATGGAGGTGATAAGTTTAAGCAAACGCGATATCTTGCAGTTATTTTTGCATTTGCTACTGCGCTAGGGGTGAGTGTAGATGCCAACAGTACAATTCGTGACCGCGCACTTAGAGACTATTTTTATGCTTTCAAGGATGGCAAAGAGCTATTAAATATTACGCTCTACGGGAATCTTTATATGAAACACCAAAAGTTGATGGATAAAGCGGCCGATTATTGCAAGTTGGCTGAGCTTGGGCATATGAGCGAAGAGCTCACTATGAGTCTTGCTCAAGTTTATTTAATGTCATAATTGATCACGTAGGTTGGGGTGAATTTGGTTTATCAACCTCAACACTTCTCAAATCGTTGGAGTTAGTTTCACTCACCGTCAGCCTACATGTGTGGCAAGGTTCGTGCAATCACCCAGCATTCTACATGGCTTGCGCCTGCTTTTTTCAAGGTTTTGGCGAGTTCGTTTAGGCTGGCGCCTGTGGTCATGACGTCATCGACGATGGCGATTCTTTTAACTTGAAGTTTATCAAGTTTGTCGGCTTTCACTTTAAATGCACCTTTGATGTTTTTTACGCGCTCTTTTAGTGGCAGGCTGGCTTGTGGTGGGGTTAGGGTTTGTCTTTCTACGCTGTTATAGTCTAATTTTTCTTTGTAATTTTTAGTCAAAACTTTAGCAATTTCAAGCGCTTGGTTAAAGCCACGTTCTTTTAGGCGTTGTGGGTGCATGGGCATGGGGATAATTACATCTATTGTCTCAAGTAACGTTTTTTCTGCTAAAAACTCGCCAAATGTGTCACCTAAATTGAGCATGTTGCCATATTTATAGCGCAGCATCATGGCATCTACGGGGTAGGCGTACAAAAATACGGCTTTGGTGACATCGAAATCGGGCGGGCTGTTTAAGCAACTGCCGCACACTATTGCACTTAAACCTGTGCCGCTAGAAGCCAAGCCGCATTGCGGGCAACTGGTGTTTGGGTGCCAAGGCAAGTCGTTGAGGCATGGGCTGCAGAGCGCATGGCTATTGGCTTCTGGCGAAGCGCATAAAACACAGCTTGGTTTAAATATTATCTGTTTAAAAACGATACGCTTAAAAATGCCAAAATTAATCCCATAATTTAACAGTTGACTATTTTTTAACCATTTGTTTAGCAGTTGCTTCATATTGTCTTTACCGCTTATAATTGCCTTATTAAATCAGTTACATACAAAGGTTAAGTTATGCTCAAAAGCACACAAGAAGTCACGCAAAACCCTGCCAGTACAGCTATTATA
>JAYTEL010000178.1:0-3940 GCA_043735225.1 Methylotenera sp.
GGGTTGTTTGCCTGCAATAATCACGTTAATGTAATTTTGGCTACGCAAACAATGATCGGCCACACTCAGCAAACAATTGGCATCTGGCGGCAAATATACGCGCACTATTTCAGATTTTTTGTTCAGTACATGGTCAATAAAACCAGGGTCTTGGTGCGAAAATCCGTTGTGATCTTGTCGCCAAACATGACTGGTTAATAAATAGTTAAGTGATGCAATGGGCGCCCGCCAAGGTATGCTGTTGCACACTTTTAGCCATTTGGCATGTTGGTTTAACATGGAATCGATAATGTGAATAAAGGCCTCGTAACATGAAAATAAACCATGCCGCCCTGTCAGCAAATATCCTTCTAACCAGCCTTGGCATAGGTGCTCGCTTAACACCTCCATTACGCGGCCATTTTCGTTTAAATGCACATCAACGCTTAAAGTTTCCGCCATCCATTCTTTGCCAGTGACTTCAAAAACGGCGTCTAATCGATTGGACGCTGTTTCGTCTGGCCCAAAAATTCTAAAGTTTTGCTTGGATTGATTTAACTGCATTACATCGCGTAAAAACTCGCCCAAAATGCGCGTGGCTTCTGCTTGCGCGCAGCCAGGTTTTGGCACATCCACTTTATAATCATCAATATTTGGCATGATTAATGGCTGCAACAGCACGCCGCCATTGGCGTGAGGGTTGCTTCCCATGCGCTGGTGTCCTGTTGGCGCAAGGGCGGCAAGTTCAGCTTTTAACTTGCCGTTTTCATCAAACAACTCATCGGGTTTATAGCTTTTTAACCAATCTTCTAGCAATTTTAAATGCGATTGCGTGTTGACGTCAGTTTGTTTAAAACTGGCTATTGGCACTTGGTGTGAACGCCATGTACCCTCACTTGGTTTACCATCTACTATTTTTGGGCCAGTCCAGCCTTTTGGCGTTTTAAGCACAATCATTGGCCATAGTGGCCTATTTGTATCACCGTTAGATCTAGCAGCCGTTTGAATTGCATTTATTTTGCTTAATACAATATCTAGCGTACTGGCCATTTTTTCGTGCATCACTAATGGGTCACAATCTGACTCTTCACACTCTACAAAATATGGCGCATGGCCGTAGCCGCGCATTAAATCGGTGAGTTCTTTACGGCTAATGCGTGCCAGAATGGTAGGGTTAGCAATTTTATAGCCATTTAAATGCAATATCGGGATCACTGCGCCATCGCGCGCGGGGTTTAAAAATTTATTAGAGTGCCAACTAGCCGCGAGTGCACCCGTTTCGGCCTCGCCATCACCAATAATGCACGTGACAATTAAGCTGGGGTTATCGAACGCAGCGCCATAAGCATGGGCAAGTGAATATCCCAACTCTCCGCCTTCATGAATAGAGCCTGGCGTTTCTGGTGATACATGGCTAGGTATGCCATACGGCCAAGAGAATTGTTTAAATAAGCGTTTTAGGCCGTCGGCATTTTGTTCAATCGCAGGATAACGCTCAGTATAAGAGCCTTCTAAATAAGTATTAGCGACAATGCCTGGCCCACCATGGCCAGGGCCAATAATAAACATCATATTTAAATTGTGCTGCTTGATGATTCTATTAACATGCACGTAAATAAAATTAAGGCCCGGCGTTGTACCCCAATGCCCAAGTAAACGCGGTTTAATGTGCGCTAGCTGTAGTTTTTCTTGCAGCAGGGCATTGTCTTGCAGATATATTTGCCCAACCGATAGATAATTAGCGGCTCGCCAATATGCCTGCATTTGGATGAGTATTTCTTTTGTTAATGTGTTGTTAGAGCTTGTTGTGTTTGCCTTTTTTTTGTTTAAATTATTCATTTTTTTACTTTGATCGACTATGGTTAGCTACGATTAACTAGAATTACTTGCGCTAGCTGTTACGCGCCAAATGGTATTACCCACGTCATCCGCGACGAGTAATGCGCCTGATTTATCTAAGGCTACGCCAACTGGCCTACCATAAGCATCACCATTTTTACTGACAAAACCTGTTAGCACATCAATAGGCGCGCCGCTTGGTTTGCCAGCTGTAAATGGTACAAATATTACTTTGTAACCGCTTAATGGATTTCGATTCCATGAGCCGTGTTGGCCAATAAACATGCCATCTGCAAATGTTTTGGGCAAAGCAGCGCCAACCGACGATGCCAAGCCAAGCGAAGCGGTATGCGCGCCTAACGCATAATCAGGCGGTATTGCGCTTGCCACCAATTCAGGTTTTTGCGGTTTTACGCGCGCATCAACATGTTGGCCATAATAACTGTAAGGCCAGCCGTAAAATGCGCCATCTTTCACCGATGTTAGATAATCCGGTACTAAATCGCTGCCAATTTCATCACGCTCGTTCACCACGGCATAGAGCGTATCGCCGCGCCAAGCCATGCCATTAGGATTGCGCAGGCCACTAGCAAATAGGCGGCTTGCCCCAGTTGCAATATCCAGCTCTAAAATTGCTGCGCGGTTTTCTTCTGCAATCATGCCGCGCTCAGCCACGTTACTGTTAGAGCCTACCGTCACGTATAATTTAGTGCCGTCATTATTAGCAATAATATTTTTAGTCCAATGATGATTAATGCGCCCAGCGGGTAAATCCATCACTTTTTCACCTGGCTCGGTAATTTGTTTTGCGCTATCAATATAGTTATAGCGCATTACCGCGTCAGAATTAGCCACATAAAATTTATTGTCAATTAAGGCCATGCCAAATGGCGATTGCAAGCCATCTAAAAATACCAGCCGTATATCCGCCGCACCATCGCCATTTGTATCTCTTAATAATGTAATGCGGTTAGCACTTGGCACACCTGCGCCAGCGCGTTTCATCACAATGCCCATTACCCACCCTTTTATGCCTTTGCCATCATCTGGCTTGGGCGGCGCATTGGTTTCTGCAACCAACACATCGCCGTTGGGCAATATATAAAGCCAACGCGGGTGATTTAAGCCATTTGCGAACGCAGAAACGCGCGTACCCGCGGCTGCAATTGGTTTTGCCTCATTAGGCCAACCAATTGCAGGGGCAATATTAACGGTCGGTATAAGCGTTTTGTTTGGTTGCAGTAATGTAGGCTGCGCGCCAATACCAGACGCAATTGGCTGTTTGGCCATTTCGCCGCAAGCCGCAAGCAACAAAAATCCACTCGCCACCATCATTTTTTGGCATGGATAAAACGTTGCTTTTAACTTAATTCTGCCCACATTTTGGGCAGAAATTTGTGTAATCATATTTTGCCCATTAACAATAATACAATTAATATAATCACTACCAAACCAATGCCGCCGCTGGGGCCATAACCCCAACTTTTACTATGCGACCAACTTGGCAATGCGCCAACCAACATTAAAACCAATACAATTAATAATATAGTTCCTAAGCTCATGATATTCTCCAGTGTGTAATTAAAGTGATTAGTTATATGTTTCTTAAGGCGTTACAGAAGATGGGTTTTGCACAGGTGGCGGAACAATAATTGTGGTATTTCCACCCGGTTTACCAGGCTCACCTTGAATACCTTCGTCACCCGCCTTACCTGGTTTGCCTTGAATTCCCTCGTCACCAGATTGCCCAGAAGCACCTCTTTCACCAGCTGCGCCCGTTTCACCAGTGGCGCCGGCAGGTCCTGTAATGGGCACAGGCACAATGACGGTGTCGGGCGTTTTATCTACCGTTGTTTTATCGCAGGCGGTTAAACTTACACTTACACCTAAAACTAATGCTGTTAATAAGATTGTATTTTTCATGGTATTTCCTTTCAATTGACAGTTAAAAAATTGATTATTCTAAAGAGCATTTAAATTACCATGGTCACCCATGCCAATTGGTTTGGCCGCAACAATAGATGCTGCCATGGCTAACATTCGCACCATTTTACTGTGGGTTGCATCCCAATATTCGGCGCTGTGCGGCACAAACTTAAGTAGCGCTAAATTGCTAGAATCT
>JAYTEL010000179.1:0-1718 GCA_043735225.1 Methylotenera sp.
ACTTGGGTAGCCAATATCTGTGCGGTCTGCAGGCTTATCTCACTAGTGTCCAAACACCCATCGGTTTCAATTATGGCTTGTAAATCGGCTTCGGTTAGCAGCTCACGTGCGACGGTTTCAAAAGCATTTTGAAAAGCTGCATAATCGGCTTGCTTGATGCTTAACCCCGCCGCCATGGCGTGGCCACCAAATTTGATGATTAAATTAGGATGGCGTTTGGTGATTAAATCTAAGGCATCGCGCAGGTGAAAATTTGCAATTGAGCGGCCTGAACCTTTAAGTATTTTATTTGGCTCTTTAACATCACCAAGGTCTGCAGAAACAATAGCTGCGTCAGCAAAAACAATAGCAGCCCGATGATATTTTTCTTTTAAGCGTGATGCCAAAATGCCAATCACGCCTTGGTGATAATCAATGTTATACATACACAAGCTATAATTTTCAGCAACATCAATATTTTCTAATGAAATTAACGCACACTCTTGCATATCAGCTTCAATATTACGGCGTTCCATATTAAGCTCATGCAAAGTTTGCGCTTTTTGCATGGCCTCACTTGTCGTTTCTGCCAGCAAGCAAGCAATACCAAGGCGCATATCATCTAATCTGCCAGCCGCGTTTAACCGTGGCCCCACTGCAAAACCAAAATCTTGCGCGGTGACTTTTTGTGGCAATTTACCCGCAATTTGCAATAATGCATTAATGCCCGCACAGGCCTTGCCAGCGCGAATTCTACGCAAGCCTTGCTCGACCAAGATACGGTTATTGGCATCTAATTTAACTAAATCGGCCACTGTGCCCAGCGCCACTAAATCCAGTAGTTCGGTTAAGTTTGGCTCTGCTTTGTTTGTAAAAGCACCGCGATTGCGAAGCTCTGCGCGTAGCGCGAGCAATACATAAAACATCACGCCAACACCTGCTAAATTTTTACTTTTAAATGTGCAGCCATGTTGGTTTGGATTCACAATGCAAGCGGCCGCTGGCGTTATGTTACTAGGCAAGTGGTGATCGGTAATTAACACTTGTAAACCCAATAGATTAGCGGCTGCCACGCCATCGCTACTAGCTATGCCGTTATCCACAGTAATTAACATATCAGGCTGTAATGTACTTGCAAGCGCGACAATTTCGGGCGTTAAGCCATAGCCATATTCAAAGCGATTTGGCACTAAAAAATCAACATCTGCGCCCATACTTGTTAAGCCTTTAACTGCCACTGCGGTTGCAGTTGCGCCATCAGCATCGTAATCGCCAATTACCAGTAATTTTTTGTTTTGGGCGATTGCATCGGCCAGTAACTTGGCCATTTCGCCGCTATTGGTGAGTTGCTCGGGCGCAATTAATTGCGTTAATGACATTTCCAACTCATTTTTTGCAACTACGCCGCGCGCCGCGTATAACCTTGCCAATAGCGGGTTAACATCGTCTCTAATTAACATGGTGGCGATATCTTCACTAAATTGACGTTGTTTTATGCGCATTTTTTTACATTCAATAAGGTTTTTGCCTGCGTTAATTTGACGGATTTAATATGAATGTGTGTCATTTACCCAGTTCTATTTGCCCGCCGCCATAGCACCAAATACTGTTAACAGTTTGCATATTATTTACTTCACGCACTAAATTTACAGGGTGTTCAAACAACAGCATTTGTATTTCATTGCTGAATATAGCCCACTGCGCGGCGCCGTTTCCTGTTGGTAGAAACGCATTAATAT
>JAYTEL010000180.1:0-14383 GCA_043735225.1 Methylotenera sp.
TGTAACCTTAAATGAGCCTTCCGACCAAACTAATGTCACTCTCACAACTTCGCAACAAAGCAATCAAGCGCCTGATGTGATGAGCATTTTTATGAATAGCATGGGCGATGCTACGTTGCCCCAAAGCGACGTTAAATACGTTGGCCAAATTGTGTCGCAACAAACAGGATTATCGCAACAAGATGCTGAAAAACGAGTTGAGCAAACTTTTGCCAGCATGCAAGAAAAAAAGGGAAATGCGATAGCTTTAGCAAAAACGACGGCTGAAAAGGCTCGCAAAGTTGCTGCAAATACATCACTTTGGCTATTTGTTATGTTGTTGGTAGGCGCTTTTAGTGCCAGCTTGGCAGCAACTTGGGGCGGCAAAAGCCGCGATTATTAATCAACAAAAGGAATTTACCATGCGATCTTTACTACTATTTTTTATTGGTATACCTATACCAATTATTATTTTAATTGCATTATTTGTGCATTAAAAATAAAATTAAGATTATTGATATAAGAATCAACATGTTATAAATTATTAAGTCGCAAAATCATACAATCACTTTGTTTATTAAAATGAAAGACGCGGCTGCGCGGCTAAATGCAGATCAACGACTAGTTGCGGCTAAATTGATATTTTATAAGCCAGTTAATTTGTGCAAATCTTTTATTTAATTTGTTAGTTTCCACCCTATGAATTTTAAAGAAATATTTAGGCAGTATGCCAACCATGTAGTGCTTGCTTTAAGCTCGCATTGGTCATTTTTAGTCTTTTTTATGGCAATTGCTAGTTGGTTAGTCATTGGATACTTTGTTGACTTTTCTGAAACATGGCAATTAACACTGCATATTAGTTTGGCAATCGTTACCTTTTTAATGGTGCTATTAATTCAGCATATTCAACATCGAGAGACGCAATCAATGCATCTTAAATTAGATGAGCTGCTTAGAGGTGTAGAAGGCTCTAGTAATGCTTATGTGCATATTCAAGCCGAACCTAGCCATGTACTTGATAAACTTCAAGCCGAATCTAAAGCAGATCACCACGATTCTTCTGGCAATTTTTAGCATTTTGATACAGGTGTTGGGTTAAAAAACGTTAAAAAAACAGTTTTTAATCTTATGTTTATACGTTAAGCAAAATTGAGTGATATTTATTATGCAACAGCATGTTTACTTATTTTTTCATTAAATTTTTGCAGCCTGCGGCGCGCTGTTTGGCTTCTGTAGTATCACCAGTGTCTAATAAAGGTATTACCGCAACAAGTGGGTTTATAAGTGCCAATAATGCAGCAGCTGCTAACTTTAAACCCACTGGTTTTTTTTCTAATGACACATCAGGATTAGCAAAACTGCCATTGACATGCAAAGGTGTACGGATTGTAAGTGGGCTAAAGTCTTTAGGTAGAGCCATTGCCCGTAAGTTAAGCGTCTCACTTGCAAGCGATAAAGAACCGTCTACCCAAAGCGTTGTGTCAGTGGTGTCAACCACCATCACCCGCGGCATCAATACCCCATTTTTAGCTTGTAAATCTACCACTGCGCATTGTATTGGTAGCGCGTCATCACCTTTAAATAACACACCAATTGATTGTGCTATGTCTAAACCCGCTACTTCAATACCCAAATGTGAAATTGCACCTTGATTTAACTCACTACGAATATTGCCGTTTAGACTGGCTAATATTTCTGATGTTGACTTTCCTTGGCCTTTTACAATGGCCCTACCGTTTAATTTGCCCGATATGTAAGGTGGCAAATTGTTACTGCGTTTTTGCTTAATCCAGCGCTCTAATCGTACCCCATTCCATGCAAGGTTAGCGTCCCATAATGCTTTAGTACCGCGCCCATCTAAACCCATATCGCCTGTTAATCGGCCGTTAGCAGTTGCTGTTTTAATATTGTTTAGTTTTAGCACACCACTTTTTAATGTTAAATGCGCCTGCAAAGGTTTAAGCGGCTCTAAATAGCTAGTTTTTAAATCTACATATTGCATATCAATTGCTACGTCGGCATTCATTTTTCGTAACGATGCTAAATCGAACGCCCGTTTTGGTAACACCTTATTTTTAATTTTGTTATCTGCATTTACGCCAAGTGCAGGACCTAAATCGGTAATCACTAAGCTGCCTCGCAATTGGCCTTTTAACAGTGGCGTAGTTAACGATTTATCATAAGAAAAGCGGCCATTTAAACGGCTACCGCCAATGGCCATTTGATTGATTTTAATGTTCCACATTGAATTTTGCTTATCAATGGCCCCATTGGTGGTAAACACGGCCGTCGTTGGCAAAGTAACGCCAACTAAATCGCCTACCGCCGCGAGTGAAGGCCCACCCAGATTAAAATTTCCCGCAAGTTGGCTTGGATGCATCATATCTTGAGTGGCGCCTTTAAAACGTAAGTTAGCACGTCCGATGGTGGCATTTAATGTTATCGCAACGGGAATCTTTTTTGCGTTGACGATATTTGTGTTGCTAATATGGCTTGGTAATGCGCCTGTTGATACCAACTCAATTTTCAGGGGTAATGCTTTAAATTGACCGGTGGCACTTGCAGTTAATTTGCTGATGTTTGAAGCGGGCGAGTTTATATTAGGCGAATTAGCAGCAGCCAAGTTTGGCGTGGTAGAGTTACTCACAAAAGTTAGTTTTGCTTCTATATTTGATTTTAGCGGTTCATCAATTATATGTAGTAAACCATTGGTGATCAGTAATTGATCAAAACTAGGAAATATTAAAGGCTTATCAGGCGCGTCTGGTTTATTGCTAAATTGCCATGAAGCGCGGCCATCCGCCATCCGCTCAATATAACCATCTAATTTAGTAGCTTGCAAACTGTTGATATGTAATGGCTGACCGCGATAAGCGCGCCAAATGTCTATATATCGCAATTTAAGCCAAATATTGTTGCCATCAATAAAGTAGGGCTTACTGCTCCAAGCAGGTGCAGCAATGATTAGTTTTGATGTTTTTAAAGTAATTCCACCTAAAAAGGTTACTCGAAACGAATATACATTCGCAGTTTTAAGGTCATTTTTTTGATTGTTAACAAGTTTTGGTTTAGATAGCTTGGCGTACTCACTCACATCAAAATGTACTTGTCTATTCATCCTAACAGATAGCTGTTTTTCTAATGGTGCAGCCAAAAACGGCCAGCCTGCACGTTCGCCTAGAGCAAATCCTACAATTAAAGCGGCCATAAATGCAGCAATAGTGTTCCATTTTTTCTGGGAATAGTTCATGGCGGTTTTTTAAGGGTATTCATAGATTATGTTGACTATTCATGCTAAAAAATTACGTTATGTCAATGCACAGATAATAAAAATTGCGCGAGGTTTTATGCTGATTGATTTATTCATCAATTCACCATAATGCATTTTGTCTAATCTATCTGTACGCAAGCGTACATATCAGCCAACAAATTCAACAAGTTTTTTACTTTTTACTGAAAATTATTTGCCAACTATGTGCGTTATCAGACGGACAAGTCTGTGCAACGAATTTAATCTAATCATGTGATAAAAAATTAATTTATGCTTAAGTTTTGATTAGCTATAAGCATTTTGACCTAAGTATTTGATTACAAATTAATTCAGGATTTTTGATGCTTTTAAACCAAATGCAATGTGATCTTAAACGACCAAAAACTAGCGTGCAACGAAGGTTCGTTTGTCTCGATAAAGACAATTCATTTTATGTTTTAAGTACCTTTTACCACGATAAAGATTTAAATAATGGCAAAGTTATCCCTGATAACGGCCAGTCGGACGAAACGGATGATTTGGGAAAGCCAATTCCAAACCCTATGCCCGATGATTTGGATGCGCCTCTACAATTTAAGTCTCAAGATAAGTATTATCTTGACTGTTATTTTGGGTATTGGCGCTGACATTATTAAATTTTTTAACAGTGTTATTAAATGTTTATTAAGGATTTTTTAAAGGATTAATAAAGGATTAAGTATGCTTGAATTCACTTTAGCACCACCCAATACGCAATCAATTAAATATGACAGTTCTTTGGAGATGACTCCGACTAGAAAGCTACATTTGCAGCTATCGCAATTTAATCAGCAACGATTAGCGCCCAATTTTATTCATCATAATTGGGCGGTAAAAACGCTGCATGAGGTGCATATTTTAATTAAAGAAGGTGATTTTGTTGAGAGTCAGCGGCAACACGTACAACAGTATTTAGATCATATGCCGCAAGAGCCAGAAGCGTTTATGCAATGGTTTAGCAATTTAAAAACAGAAGCACCTGGCCAAGGTGACGCACTTTTTCCTTGGTTAGCTACACAAGCTAACATGCAGCAGATGCGCTGGTTTTTACAGCAAGAAGCCGCGGGTGAAGCCGGATTCGATGACCTAGTTGCGATGACGCAAATCAAATTACCCGCAACAGCTAAGTTAGAGATGGCGCGCAATTATTGGGACGAAATGGGCCGCGGTCATCAAAATTCTATGCACGGCTTAATGTTAGAAAGCACTGTTAAAGATTTAAATTTAACGCCAACAATTGAAGACACCGTTTGGGAATCTCTTGCTTTGGCTAATTTAATGGTGGCATTAGCCATGAACCGCCGATACGCTTATCAATCAATTGGCGCATTAGGTGCGGTGGAAATGACCGCGCCAACTAGAGTAGGTTATGTAAATGAAGGTCTTAAACGGTTAAATGTAGATTTTGAAGCCAGAAAATACTTTCAACTACATGCAACTTTGGATATTAAACATTCTGAAGCGTGGAACAAAGAGGTGATTTATTCATTAATTAAATCTAATCCACAAACTGCCAAACCCATTGCAGAAGGTGCATTAATGCGCCTATGTAGCGGCGCAAAATGTTTTGAAATGTACCGCAAACACTTTGCAATTGATTTGCTACACTAAGTACAAATGTATAAAAGCGCAAAGCCTGCATTTGCAAACCAATGTGTTTTGTTTTAAACAATGTATTTCATTTTCGATTAAATGTTTTTAAAAATTTGAAATAAAACGGCAGTGGCAGGATTTTAAATTTTTTGGTGCAGTTAAAGGCTTGCATAAAATATATTATGCAAGTATTTTTAGAAACTGCACCTAAAAATTTTAGACAATTATTTACCCATATTTCACACAGCCCGTTAAACAAAGTTAATCTAAAAATTTAATCTAAAAAGTTAATCTAAAAATTTAATCTAAAAATTTAATCTAGAAATTTAATATATCCCCAGTCAACTAGTTGCTGTAAGTCGCCTGTCATTAGGTCTGCCCCAATATCTTGACGATAGCGAATATTGGGTAAGATTACCTTTTCAGCAAGGTTGTACGCTTGGTTGCGGGCAGCCTCAATTGTATCGCCAGCCCCGACGGCAGTAGCCACATTGCCTATGAACCCACTAGTTATTAAGTGGGTATCTCGCGGCGCTAAATGGTTTTGCGATACTTGGTTTTGCTTTGCAACCTCGCTAAAATATAAATTTTGCATGTCGCTAATTGTAATGGATGGTTGAAACAAAATAGGCAAGCCTTTAGAAAGTGATTCATAGCCATAACTATATGGAAAAGGCGGCACATTTAACACAACACCAACTGCAAAGCCAGGATGAGTCGCAACATATAGAGAGGTTTTTTTAAGCATGCGTTTGAATAATGACGCCCAAGAATCTTGTTGCAAAGCGGCGCAAATGCAATAGCCAGGATAGCCAAATCGACTCGTAAATTCTAGCGGCCAAAGCCCATCTGCATTGGCTATCATATTAAGATTAATGTAGCCGCAATAACCACTTTCTTTTAACCTGCTTTCTAAACGTAACAAGCTACGTTTAAAAATAATCTCAGCGCCTCTAAATGTGACAACAGTGCCCATTTCACCTGTCAGCTCACCTAAATTGCCATTAAAAAAGTGTTTATGTTCCCAGTCTAAACAAGCGGGTTCAAGAAAATGTGCGCCATTAAAATAGGCGCCAACGCCAATTTCAATACCGGTGATGTAATCCATTAATACAAAATCAATAGCTTCAGTTTTTGCTGTTGTTTGGCTTTTGTAATGCCTAAGCAGCGTAATGAGATCAGACCCATCTTCTGCCATACCAACGTAGTTACGCGTACGTTCGCAGTCGGCGCCATTACTTTTGTACACATAACGTTTGCTGGTTTTATGTATTAGGTTTATGGCTGCATCAAAATCGCTAAAATGGTGTGTGTTAGCAATTGGCATGCCTATTTCGTGACAAATTTGTTGACCAAATGCCCGATTACTTTCCAGCTTATCGCCAAAGGCGCTGCCGCCGATAACTTGATAGCCATCATGGCGCAGCGCGTCTTGGATGCTGCCTTTGCTAGCAGACTCAAACAAGATAATACCATCTTGCCCTGCAAGGCGAATCCATTCTAATTCGCTGCGCCAGTCTTTAGTAAAGTTAAGCATGCCAGCATACACGTCTTGATAATCTGGATCTTCTACATACACTTTAACTTCATGCCCAGCCTCACCCAAACGCATATAAAGCGCACCTAAATCACAATATTCATCAATGCCTAAAAATTTCATATGGCTATTTATTTTGCTGGTTTGCGCGCGATTAAAACAATAGCGGCAATTCTATCTACATGGCTATAAGCCGCATTTGCCAGTTCTTCGCCAAAAATATCAGGGTCAACTTCAACATATTCAAAAATAAAACCTGCACGGCTTAATTTAGCTGTAATTTCAACCAAAAAAGCATCATTTGCATCAACAATGGCAACCCCTGTGTATAGCAGCAAAGCGCCTTGCGGGTTCAAACGCGATATCGCAGTATCTACAATTTGTACTGATAATTGGGCGCCCAATTGGCCGCCGCCATGTCGATATTCACGTTTTGACTCATCCAACAGATAGGGAGGATTGGCAATCATAAGGTCAAAGTTTCCCTCCACATCGTTCAGCAAATCGCTTTTAACCAAGCGCACATTGTCAACATCTGCGGCATTAATATTAATCTGCGCTAAGCGCAGTGCTGCTTCATTGATATCAACCGCAAAAATTTCACATTGTGGAAGCGCTAATGCCAACACCACCGCGCCTGCTCCGCTTCCAGTGCCAATATCAACGGCTCTGACAATAGGCTGACGATTTAAAGCCAAAAAATGCTGCAATGCGCCCACAAAACGATAAGTGTCTGGCCCAAAAAAAACCGCATCATTTTGCAGGGTTGGATAAGCGGAATGCAGAAACAGCTGCTGGTTAATGCTGGAAACGCGATACTGACTTTTCCAGCCACTTTCAGATTTAACGGCCAAGTCTGTTGATTGAATCAATTCCAATACGAATTGATCAACATTTTCTATGCCAAATGGGCGATTCCAGCCAAATACGCCTGCTAAATCATTCGCGCGGGCGTTTTGTGGTCTACTATTCACTTTTTCGTGGGTGTTTGGGCTTACCGTGGTAAATCGGTAATTTTGCCGCATTAAATAGGCCAATAGCAAGCTAAGGTGCTGATTGCTTAAAGCTTGTACTTCGCTGATTGTTTGCATGTGCCAAATGTTAACAGTTGACTATAAAAAGTTAAGTGCGCTAGCGTACATAGCAATTATTTCTCAATAGCTTGTAATAAGGGGTTAGTGATCAATTTAATAGTCACGCAATTGCTTGAGTATTAAGGTTTATTTAAAACCATTCCCAGCATGTCAAGCTCAAGTATGTGCTAAAATCTCGCGTTGATTAAAAGTCCATTTTTTGAAAGAATTACATGTTAACTAACTTATTTATCAGTAATGCTTACGCCGCACCAGCCTCACCAGGTGGTGATTTAATGAGTTTTTTGCCGATTGTGGCAATTTTTGCGCTGTTTTATTTTATGCTAATTCGCCCGCAAATGAAGACAGCAAAAGCGCAAAAAACCATGATTGATTCACTTAAAGCAGGTGACGAAGTAGCCACCGCTGGCGGCGTAATTGGTAAGGTAACCAAAGTGGGTGATCACTTTGTTAGTATTGAAATTGCCAGCAACACGGTAATTAACGTGCAAAGACACACAGTGCAAACCATGTTGCCACCTGGCACAATTAAGTCGATTTAACAAATCAATCTTACACAACGCCCAATATAAAGTTTTAATAAATAAAGCGTTACTAAATAAAGCCATACTAAATTATGAACCGTTACCCCACCTGGAAATACATTCTTGTTGCCGTTGTTATTTTAATTGGCTTGCTGTACACGATTCCCAACTTTTATGGAGAATCGCCTGCGGTTCAAATTAGTGCTAGCAAATCAACCGTTAAGGCCAATCCAGCGCTATTAAAAAAAGTAGAAGATACGTTAAAATTGGCTGATATTAAATTTAACGGTTTATATTTAGATGCAAGTGGCGTCAAAGTGCGCTTTGACAATACCGACGATCAACTAAAAGCCAAAGATAAACTCATCGCCAATTTAGGTAAAGATTACTCGGTTGCGCTAAATTTGTTATCACAAACGCCCAATTGGCTGTTAGCAATTGGTGCAAAACCCATGTATTTGGGCTTAGATTTACGTGGTGGCGTGCACTTTTTATTGCAAGTAGATATGAAAGCCGCGCTCGATAAAGCCGCTGAAAGCAGTGTGGGTGATTTTCGCACATCACTACGCCGCGAAAAGGTCAATTACTTTGGCATTAGCCGCAATAATCAACAAGTAGAAGTAAAGTTTGATAATGTTGCCGAGCTGGAAAAAGCGCAAAAAGTATTAAGTAAAGATTACCCTGATTTAACTTATACCACTTCTGCCACCGCTTCTAGCAATGGCAAAGACCAGCAATTAACCGCCAGTATTGGCGAAGCTACAAAGAAGAAGATTCAAGAATTTGCACTAAAACAGAACTTGCAAACATTGCATAACCGCATTAACGAGCTTGGCGTGGCCGAACCCATTGTGCAGCAACAAGGTTTTGACCGCATTGTGGTGCAGTTGCCAGGCGTGCAAGATACGGCGCGGGCTAAGGAGTTGTTAGGCCGCACCGCAACGCTAGAAATTCGCATGGTAGACGAAGATAAAAAAGATTTTGAAACGCTGGCAGCTGCAGAAAAAGGCCGCGTGCCTTTTGGTGATGAGCTATACAAAAATCGTGATGGCCAGCCAATTTTAGTCAAAAAAAGTGTGGTATTAACAGGCGATCGTATTACCGATGCTGGGCCTGGCATTGATCAGCGTAATGGGCGCTCTGTGGTGAATGTCACCTTAGATGGCCGCGGCGCAGGTATATTTAAAAACGTTACGCGCGATAATGTAGGCAAACGCATGGCGATTTTACTGATTGAAAAAGGCAGCACTGAAGTGATTACCGCGCCCGTGATTAACGAAGAAATTGGCGGCGGTCATGTGCAAATTAGCGGCATGAATAACGCGCAAGAAGCAACTGATGTGTCACTGCTTTTACGCGCAGGTGCGCTGGCAGCCCCAATGGAAATTATAGAGGAGCGCACTGTTGGCCCCAGCATGGGTGCAGACAACATTAAGCGTGGCGTGCATTCTACATTGTGGGGTTTTGCCGCAATTGCGGTGATGATGATGTTTTATTACATTATTTTTGGCGGCGTTTCAGTGCTTGCTTTAGGCGTTAACTTATTATTATTAGTTGCGCTTCTTTCTATGTTGCAAGCCACGCTCACTTTGCCAGGTTTGGCTGCAATTGCATTGGCGCTGGGCATGGCAATTGACGCCAACGTGTTGATTAACGAGCGCATTCGTGAAGAATTACGCAATGGTAATACGCCGCAAGCCAGTATTAGCGCGGGCTACAGCCGCGCTTTTGACACGATTTTAGACTCTAACGTAACGACTTTAATTGCTGGTATGGCGCTGTTTATGTTTGGCACAGGTCCAATAAAAGGCTTTGCAGTAGTGCATGTGTTAGGCATTTTAACGTCAATGTTTAGCGCAATTTTAATCTCGCGCGCCATTGTTAACTTGATTTATGGTTATCGCCGCAAGGTAACCAAACTTTCTATCGGCCAGATTTACAAAGCCGATTAAATTAAACAATTTATTACGCCTATTACTACGACTATTACCTGAGTAAAAATTATGGAATTATTTAGAATTAAAAAAGATATCCCGTTTATGAGTTATGGCCGCATTACCACGGCTATTTCTTTAATAACATTTATTTTAGCGGTAACCTTTTTAGTTACAAAAGGCTTACATTTTGGCGTTGATTTTACTGGCGGCACGGTAATGGAAGTCAACTATCCACAATCGGCCAATATCGACGACATCCGTAAAGCGGTGGATACAATTGGGTTAAAAGACGTTACAGTGCAAAACTTTGGCACCAGCCGTGATGTGTTGATACGTCTGCCTTTAAAGAAAGACATGTCGATAGCTCAACTGTCAGAAACGGTCACTAAAGCCTTACAAACTGCTGACCCAAAAGCGGAGATTCGCCGCGTTGAATCGGTTGGATCGCAAGTTGGCGATGAACTGTTTTCAAACGGCGGCTTGGCACTGTTATTGGTTTGCGCTGGTATTATGGTTTATTTGGCGATTCGGTTTGAATGGCGTTTTGCAGTGGCTGCAATTATTGCCAACATGCATGACGTGGTGATTATTTTAGGTTTTTTTGCTTATTTTCAGTGGGAATTTAACTTAACCGTACTGGCCGCTATTTTGGCAGTATTGGGCTATTCAGTAAATGAATCAGTCGTGGTATTTGATCGCGTACGCGAAAACTTTAGAAAAATGCGTAAAGCAAGTGTGGTGGAAGTCATAGATAACGCTATTACCCGCACCATGAGTCGAACCGTTATCACTCACGTGATGACTCAAACCATGGTGGGCTCTATGTTGTTGTTTGGCGGCGAAGTGCTGCACAACTTTGCATTGGCACTGACTATTGGTATTTTGTTTGGTATTTATTCTTCTGTATTGGTAGCTTGCCCAATTGCTATGTGGCTGGGCGTTAGTCGCGCCAATTTAATTGGCGATGTAGAAAAAAAAGCGAGTGACAAAGAAGGGCTTGAAGCCACGCCATAAGTCTTGCCTTACGCAAGAGCTGATTGTTATCGCCTTGTTTATTGGCGTCTTGTTAATTAACGCGTTGATTATTAAGGACTTGATAATTAAAGGTAATAGCAGGTAAACTGCATTTGTTTATTACTACGATTTAAAACCATTTGGAAATTTTCCCCTTAAGTTGGCAATTGGGCATTTTGCTTGCGCTGCTGGCTTGCACCGCTTTTTTCTCCATATCTGAAACCAGTTTGATGTCGCTCAACCGCTACAGAATGCGGCATTTGGCTAAAGAAGGCCATCGCGGCGCGCGACTTGCAAGCATTCTGTTAGCCAAAACCGATAAGCTATTGGGCGTAATCTTACTGGGCAACACACTGTGTATCGTTGCATCATCTGCCCTAGAAGTGCGTATTAGCGAGCAATTATTTTCTGAGGGCAAATATGCCACCATGATAGGCTCGCTTATTTTAACGTTTGCCATTTTGGTATTCAGCGAAATTTCGCCCAAAGTAATCGCCGCTGCTCACCCCGAAAAATTTGCCTTTAAATGCAGCTATGTGTTGTATCCACTGCTATGGTTATTTAACCCAGCTGTATCGTTTGTTAACTTTTTTGTAAAAGGATTTGTGCGCATACTGGGCCTTAAAGTCAATTTTGAGGAATCGGTTCAAGGGGTCAGCATGGAAGAGCTTAAAAGTATTGTCACTGATGCGGGCCATTACATTCCTAAAAAACACCGCGCGATTCTACTCAACTTATTTGAGTTGGAAAAAATTACAGTTGACGATGTGATGACCGCGCACACGCAAGTTGAAGTCATTGATTTTGACGACCCAATTGATGAAATTGTGCAAAAAATCTCTAACAGTCACCACACACGTTTACCCGTACGCGAGGGCGATGCAGAAGAAATTACCGGCATAATTCATGTACGCAAAGTCATTAATCAGCTGCGCTCGCACCATCAAACTGGCGATATTAGCATCGACGATTTGCGCGAAGTGGTTGAAGAACCTTACTTTGTACCAGCTGGCACGCCGCTTTATACACAAATTCAACAATTTCAAGAAAATCAAGAACGCATTGCGCTGGTGGTGGATGAATACGGCGAATTTAAAGGCTTGGTAACGCTAGAAGACATTTTAGAAGAGGTGATTGGCGACTTTACCACGCAATCACCCAGTCGCATCGGTAGCTATCGCCAAGAGGCTGATGGTAGCTGGCTAGTAGACGCCAGCAGCAGCTTGCGCGATCTTAATAAAAAACTTAATCTAACATTACCAATCAATGGGCCGCGCACCTTAAATGGTCTTATTATTGAACACTTTGAAGATATTCCAGAAGCCGGAACTAGTTTTAAAGTCAATGAACACACCATTGAAATTGTGCAAACGCAAAATAGAATTGTTAAAAGCGTTAAAATATTTCCCTAAATTTAATTTTTTAAATTTAATTTTTTTAAATTTAATTATAAAGCTAAGCTTATTTTTCTAAGCAAAGTATGATTTGTAAGGAAAACCTTGATTTTTTAATAGCCCTACTCAAATTGGGCTTGAAATTTTCGCCATTCGGCTCAAAATAACCACTAAGTATTTATCAAAGTATTAAATGGCTAATAATCTACCTTCAAGTGACGTTGCAATTAAACCTAATGCAGTTAAACCAAAACTGCCTGAGATGTTCAAAGTGTTATTGCTTAACGACGATTACACGCCAATGGAATTTGTGGTAGAAACCATCGAACGTTTTTTTAATAAAACGCGTGAACAAGCCACACAAATTATGCTCAAAGTACATACAGAAGGTGCTGGCGTATGCGGCGTTTATCCGCAAGACATTGCGGAGACTAAAATGCAGCAAGTTTCAATTGCTGCCAAAGAAGCGCAGCACCCCTTGCAGTGTGTTATTGAGCCTGCATGAGTTAAGCGGCAAATGCTGGTTACCTGCTTTAGGTGATAAATGTAAGCAAATAGTTAGTCAAAGTCGACAAACGAAAGTTAAAGGTACAAAATGATTGCGCAAGAATTAGAAGTAAGCTTACACATGGCATTTATGGACGCGCGGCAAAAACGGCACGAGCTAATCACCGTTGAACATTTATTGCTAGCGATGATTGATAATCCCGCCGCGGCTGAAGTACTGCGTGCGTGCGGCGCTAAATTTGAAGTGTTACGCACTGAATTGAAACATTACATTGAAGAACATACGCCAACTGTGGGCGGCCAAGATGAAGTTGATACGCAGCCAACATTAGGCTTTCAACGTGTGATTCAGCGCGCAATGCTGCATGTTCAATCATCTGGCAAAAAAGAAGTAACAGGTGCAAATGTACTGGTTGCGATTTATGGTGAAAAAGATTCGCACGCGGTGTTTTTCTTGCATCAGCAAGGTATTACGCGATTGGATGTGGTGAATTTTATTTCGCACGGCGTTGCAAAAATACCAGATGGTGACGCAAAACCTGAAGGAGCGGAAACAGATGCCGAGGCAGAAGGCACCCCAACTGGCGCGCTTGAGCAGTTTACGCTTAACTTAAACGCGCAAGTTGTAGCTGGCAAGATTGATCCGCTAATCGGCCGCGCGCCAGAGCTTGAGCGCGTTATACAAACACTGTGCCGTCGCCGCAAAAATAATCCATTACTTGTTGGCGAAGCTGGCGTTGGTAAAACCGCCATTGCAGAAGGTTTAGCTAGCCGCATTGTAGGCAAAGATATTCCAGAAGTATTGGCAAATGCAACGGTATATTCGCTTGATATGGGCGCCTTATTAGCAGGCACTAAGTATCGCGGTGATTTTGAGGCGCGCTTAAAAGCAGTCATGAAACAACTGGCAGAGCGCCCAGACGCAATTCTATTTATTGATGAAATTCATACACTAATAGGCGCAGGCGCAGCCAGCGGCGGCACGTTAGATGCTAGCAATCTATTGAAACCTGCATTGTCAAATGGCACGCTAAAATGTATCGGCGCGACCACTTATCAAGAATATCGCGGCATTTTCGAGAAGGATCACGCATTAAGCCGCCGCTTTCAAAAAATAGACGTGGCTGAGCCAAGTGTTGCTGAAACTATAGAAATTTTAAAAGGCTTAAAATCACGTTTTGAAGAGCATCACAGCGTAAAATATAGCGCTAGCGCGCTCACCACCGCGGCTGAGCTTTCTGCAAAATATATTAATGATCGCCACTTGCCTGACAAAGCCATAGACGTGATTGACGAAGCTGGTGCGGCGCAGCGCATTTTGCCAAAAAATAAGCAGAAAAAAGTCATTGGCAATAAAGAAATTGAAGACATCATTGCCAAAATTGCGCGCATTCCGCCCAAAAATATTTCAACGGACGACCGCACCGCGCTTAAAACGCTTGAGCGCGATTTAAAAGCCGTTGTGTTTGGCCAAGATAAAGCCATTGAAGTGCTAACAACCGCCGTTAAAATGGC
>JAYTEL010000181.1:0-11643 GCA_043735225.1 Methylotenera sp.
TGGCAGGATAAAAAAACATGGCGAAAAATTCAAAAAAATGGCATGTCGCAGGATATCAGCTGGATTTCTAGCGCAAAACCTTATTTGAGTTTTTATCAACAAGCTTTTAAATAACCATCTCAGTTGGCACGGTAGATGCTTAATATTAATTAAGCTAATCCAAAGCTAACTACTCCTCCCTCGGGGTGATACTTTTAGAGTCTCACCCCTTTTTTTACCTGTAATTTATGTACGTTAATGTTGCACCTTTATTAATCAAGTAAATTTTGCACGTTAATTTTACACGTTAATTTTCGCGTTATTGATGCACGCTAATTTTTTACAGTATTTCTGCATATTATTTAACAATAAAATGCTCACGGTAATATTTCAGCTCGTCAATTGATTCGTAAATATCAGCCAACGCTTCATGCTTACTTGCTTTTTTAAAGCCTGAATAAACTGTAGGTTTCCAGCGCCGCGCTAGCTCTTTAAATACGCTTACATCTAAGTTTCTATAGTGAAAATATGCTTCTAAATCAGGCATATAGCGCGCCATAAAGCGCCTATCTTGACAGATGGAATTGCCGCACATAGGTGATTTGCCACTGGGCACGTATTGCTTTAAAAACGCAAGCATTTGCGCGGTAGCGACTGTTTCATCCAAGGTTGATACTTTCACTTTGTCTATTAAGCCGCTGCGTTTGTGCGTGCCTTGGTTCCAGGCATCCATGCCGGCCAATACAACATCGGACTGGTGGATAACCAGCACAGGCGATTCGCCGAGCACGTTTAATTCGGCGTCAGTTACTACTACGGCAAGCTCTAAAATGCGGTCGCTGTCAGGCAATAAACCGCTCATTTCCATATCCAGCCAGATTAAATTATCAATATTAAAATTGTTTCCATTATTTTGCATAATATTAGCTGCATCCATCATGATTTCCATTAAAATAAGGGTTTGAAGCGTTGTGACTGAACCATAATCACGCGAGTGCTTCAGAATATGCACAGTTTACACGTTAATTAATTTAGTAAGCTCACGAATTTATTTAGAAAGCGCATGATTTAAATTTTATGGCATCAACACTTACACTTATTTTTATCGCTTTATTAATTGCTACTACATTTACGCGGTTGTGGCTGGGTTCGCGCCAAATCAGCCATGTTCAATCGCACCGTGCACAGGTGCCTGTTGCTTTTGCCGCAAATATTTCGTTAGAGGCGCATCAAAAAGCAGCCGACTACTCCATTGTTAAAACAAAATTGGTTTTATTAGAAGCGGTCGCACAAGCTATATTATTGGCAGCATTAACTATCGGCGGCGGGCTGCAATGGTTGGACGATGCTTGGCGTAGTGTTTTACAAAATCACGAAATTATCCGCGGGGCACTAGTGATTTGCAGTGCCATGTTAATAAGCAGCTTTATTGATTTACCGTTTGAATACTATAAAACATTTACGGTTGATGAAAAATTTGGTTTTAATAAAATGACCAAGGCGATGTTTTATGGTGATTTATTTAAACACAGTTTGGTTGGTTTAGCTCTTGGCTTGCCGATTTTATTTGCCGCACTTTGGTTAATGCAAGGTGCTGGCGCATATTGGTGGTTTTATTTATGGGTAGTTTGGAGTCTTTTTAATATTGTTATGCTGGCAGTTTACCCGACATTTATTGCGCCTTTATTTAACAAGTTTACGCCGCTAGCCGACGAAGGCTTAAAAATGCGTATCGAGGCACTGTTAATCAAATGTGGTTTTAAATCGCAAGGTTTATTCGTAATGGATGGTTCTGCCCGCAGTAGCCACGGCAACGCATATTTTACGGGCTTTGGCAGTAGCAAGCGCGTGGTATTTTTTGATACGCTGTTAAGCCGTTTAAATGGTGAAGAAATTGAAGCAGTGCTCGCGCATGAACTCGGTCATTTTAAGCATCATCACGTAATTAAACGCATTGTGATGATGTTTAGTTTAAGCTTGCTAGGCTTGGCTTTGCTGGGGTGGCTGATGAACCAAACCTGGTTTTATAATGGCTTAGGTGTAAGCGAGGCTAGCAATCATATGGCATTGATTTTATTTTTATTGGTGTCACCGGTGTTTTTATTTGTTTTGCGCCCATTTATGGCCAGCTACTCGCGTAAAAATGAGTTTGAGGCCGATAACTACGCCGCCAAACATGCCAATGCGAATCGGCTAGTGGATGCCCTAGTTAAGCTGTATCGCGATAATGCATCTACGCTTACACCCGATCCTCTGCATTCAGCTTTTTACGATTCGCATCCGCCTGCTAGTATTCGCATATCAAAATTAGCCGCGTATACAGGCTAATTAATTTAATGAATTTGCGCGAAATAGGGTTATATATTATGTCGAAATTAATATTAATTTACTTCAGCTCTATCAGTTTACTTAGCGCTAATGTATTTGCTGAAACAATAGCCAATCCGCTATTTGCCAAAGCAGATTTGGCTGCTGGCAAAGCCTTACATGAAACAAACTGCATCTCGTGCCATGCCAGCAGTTACGGCGGCGATGGCTCTGGTATGTACACCCGAGATTACGCCAAAGTAAAAACCAGTAAAGGTTTAGTTGCGCAAGTGCGCAGTTGCAATACTATGATTGGTTTAAAATGGTTTGAGGACGAAGAATTGAACGTCGCTGCTTACCTTAATCAAACTTATTACAAACTTGAAAAATAAATATAAAATTAAAATGCAAGGTTTGAAGATGTTATGTACAAGATGTTAATCTCAAAATGTTAAGTTCGATATGCTAGGTTTGGTTGTTGCCGCATACGGTAAGCGCTATGAAGTTGAATTAAAAGACGATTTAACTAACTTTGTTCAAGACAATTTAACACGCAATTTGCGCCGCATTAGCTGCGTTACCCGCGGCAAAAAAACTGATTTGGCTTGCGGCGATTTGGTTAATATTAAACTCACCGATAAAGCGGAAGGCGTTGTAGAATCTAGTCTGCCGCGCAAAACGTTGCTATATCGCAGCAATGCAATTAAAAGCAAAATTCTCGCCTCAAACGTCACGCAAATCATTATTGTTTTAGCAACGCAACCAAGCTTTTACGAAGCCCTACTTAACCGCTGTTTAATCGCTGCTGAAGCTGCAAAAATTAAACCGTTAGTTGTACTTAATAAGTGCGATTTAGAAGATGCAGCTGACGCCAAAAACAAACTAAAACTATATCAAGATTTAGGTTATGAGGTTGTGCATTTATCTGCCAAGCAAGATATAAGTGCGCTTACCCCGTATTTAAACAAGCATCAAAGTGTTTTGGTTGGCCAATCGGGCATGGGTAAATCAACCATTATTAATGCGCTTTTGCCAAAGCAAAACGTGCGCACACAAATAATGAGCGAGGCGCTTGATAGCGGTAAACACACTACCACAGCGACGCATTTGTATCATCTTGATGATTTGGGGTTAGAATCAAGCAGTAGCTTAATTGATTCGCCAGGTTTGCAAGAATTTGGCCTTAACCATTTATCACAACAGGATTTAGAGCTGGCTTTTATCGAATTTAAACCTTATTTAGGTCATTGCCGCTTTAATAATTGCAGCCACAGCCACGAACCCGATTGCGCCATTATGCTGGCAATTTCAAAACATAAAATCTCAGCTCTTCGTCATGCTATTTATCAAGTTATATCGACGGAATTATCTTATACAGATGCACAAACCCAAACACTCTAATCTAATTTTGTAAAAAATTGTTAGCATCTGCTTACTGCCCTTCACATTCAAACTAATTTCACCTAAAATTTGATAAAGATTAATAAATTAATTCAGTTAATAATCATTATATTAATTAGTGTATCTAAACAGTAAAGCAATGATTGATATTAAAAAAGAATTGGTCGAAGTCTCTAAGCTGTCTCTTGGCATGTATGTGCTAGAACTTGACCGGCCGTGGGAAGGCACGCCTTTTATGTTGCAAGGCTTTTTGCTGGATAATGAAGCCGACTTAGAAAAACTAATTGCAATAAGCCATTACGTTTACATAGACCGCACGCGTTCGATTTCACACCATTTTGCGGCGCCAGCAAAAATCAATGTTGCCCTTAAGCGCGAAGGCGCCATCATGCGGGTGAAAAACCCTGGCATTATCACGTCAAGTAATGCAATCGGTATAAGCAATAATAAAAAATACACAGATAAAACTTCATTTATCGACATATTGCGCGATTTAAGAAATTATCAAGCGCCGCAAAATGTTGTGCAAAACAGTCAAAATGGCGCAATCTATAATGTCACCTATGCCAGTGATAATTCAGCGCCCTCACTTGTTCATCATACGACAATAACCCCCAAAGTTGAGCAAGACTCAATTGCCAGGCAATTAGTAAATGATATTGGTGGCTTTGTTAACAGTATATTCAAGCGAGAAAAATTAAGTACCCGTATTGATAAATTAACCGATACAAAGCGAAAATCTGCAAACACAGACGATAGTTATCGCATTACAATTTACGAGGAAGAATTACCAGTTGAGCGAGAAATTGCAACTATATTACCCGTTTACGAGCAATCGCAAATAGCCACGCGGGCGATTTTTGATACCGTTGCAAATGATCATGACCTTGATCTCACAGCCGTTAGTGAAGTGTTAGATAGCATGGTCGATAGTATCGGCCGCTCGCCAGATGCGCTACTTTGGTTAGCCAAACTTAAGCAAACTGATAATTATGCCTACAATCACGCGTTAAATGTATCCATCACATTAATGGCGTTTGCCAATTTTTTAGCACTTTCTAGAAGTCAAATTAAAGATATTGGTTTGGCTGGATTGTTGCAAGACGTGGGTAAAGTAAAATTATCTGCCGATATTTTATTAAAAGAAGGCAAGCTCACGCGAGAAGAGTTTGAACATGCACAAAAGCATGTAGAAGAAGGCTTAAAAATCTTAGAAAATACGCCAAACATTCCAACTACCGTGATATTTTTGGTTGCGCAACATCACGAGCGAATTGATGGCAGCGGTTATCCGAACCAATTACTGGGCAACCAAATTGGCATTCCCTCGCAGATTGCTGGCCTAATTGATACTTACTGCGCACTAACCAGTCATAAATCTTATGCAAAAGGCGTATTTCACCAACAAGCGCTCGATGAGATTCATCAATTGGCTGGACAACAATTTAGTGGTGAATTAATTGACCAGCTTGTGCAATTTATGGGCATGTACCCTGTAAGCTCATTAGTTGAACTTAACACAGGCGAAGTAGGTGTGGTGGTGCAACAAAACCAAGTAAGGACATGTTGCCGCGTTTACTTTTACTGCTTGATAGTCATAAAGCTCGCTATCATGCGCCAGTCATTTTAAATCTGCTAAATGGCCCAGTCGCGGCAACTGGCGAGATTTATAAAATTGTTAAAAGCTTGGCGCCCGATAGTTACGGCTTGAACCCTAATGATTTTTATGCGTAATTTAAAATTGCAACAATTGACCGAAACATCAAACAAGATTTGCGCTTATGTCTAGAGAAGAAAATATAGCGACTGAAGTAATACAAGAAGTTGAAATATCATATACTGAACAATCATTTAGCGATAAATTAAGCATACATGGACTAAAGCCAAGCAAAATGTTGCTTACACTAGATGTGAACAAACAACTGCTTGCCCAAGCTGTACAATTGCAGCTCAATACACCATCGGCACCTACAGAAAACAATGATTATTTAGGCCAGCTAATTGAAGCACTTAATGGCTGGCAAGCGTGCGAAAGATATGCAGATTTTACCCGTAAAATCAATCAGTTGATTTTTTTATGGCTAAATGCCATTCAAGATGGTGTAAGCACGCAAAAGATTTTGCACTACTTACGTTGCTTTGAACTGAAATCAGCGTTTGGCATTAATCAGTCGTCTAAATTACATTGTTTTTTATTTGAATTAGTTGCCGAAACACTACAACGACATCACCTTTTACAGCTTGCTTACGCTTTACATTATGATGCGAATACACAGCTGCCTTATGCCAATCAACTTTTAGCGGATATAGAAAAAAAGAGTAAAAATCAAGCTAATCAATTAATTGCAGTGTTTTCATTACGTTTTCAGGTAGCAAAAAACAATCCGATTTTTTCGCACACAATTGCCATGAGCTTGAGTAAACAGATTGCTGCAATTTTGCAACAAAACGTTCCCGCAGATCATGCGCTTTATTTTAGTGATTATTTACAATTTGATATTTTAGTAGTGAATGTTCAAAATAATGTGCAGTTAAACATATTGGCGGCTAAATTAAGCCGCGTTTTTGAAGAGCTCATTTTTTTAGACACGCAATCCGTTTTGGTGACGCCGTTTATTGGCTGCGCTTTATCTAATCAATCCTCTCAAAAAGTACCAAATATTTTAGTTTGTGCTAACCTTGCATTGGAAAGCGCGCTTGTGACTAAACAAAATTTGGTCATGTACTCTGAAGATTTGCAGGTACAGTTATTCGAGAAAAACGCCTTAGAAAAAAGAGTTCTCGATGCGTTTGCTAGCGATAGTTTAACGTTGTTTTTTCAGCCAATAATGGATTTAAAAACTAACACCTGCGTTGGAGCAGAGTTACTACTGCGCTGGTCAGAAAGCGCAGGGCCAAGCGTTTATCCAAGTTTAACAGTTGAAATTTTAAATAAAGTGGGTAAAGGTAAATTATTTACGCGTTGGCTCGTTAATTCTGCCTGTCGTTACGCAAGTGAGTTATTGCAAGAACATCAATTAAATGTCTACTTAACGCTAAATTTGCGTGCGGAGGATTTATACGACTTAGAACTACCGCATATGTTGACGCAAGCCTTAGCATTGTGGGCGATTGCACCCAAAAATATCATACTTGAAGTAACCGAAGATGGCATTTTAGAAATGAACGAAACGACTAACCAAGTAATTAAGCAATTGGCTGACAGTGGCTTTAGGCTTGCTTTGGATGATTTTGGTACTGGATTTTCTTCATTATCTAGATTGCGCAGTATGCCGATTGATCTCATTAAAATTGACCAATCGTTTGTGCGTAATATTGAACATTCAAAAGATGATTTAGAAATTGTTAAATCCATTGCCTTATTGGCTAATAGCCTGGGCAAAGAAGCGCTGGCCGAAGGTGTGGAAGACGAAGCATGCTTAAATATCATCAAAAAATTAAATATTCATAAATGCCAGGGTTATTATTTTGCGAAACCCATGCCTTTTGAGCAATTTACCGTGTGGGCCAAACAAAACGGCGCATAACATTGCTTGGTTAATAGCCTGGCTAACATAAGGCTTAAAAAGACTCGCCCTGCTATAATAGCGGTTTAAAATAATCATTTAATTAGTACGTTATGCAAATTACCACTCGATTAGAGTTTGATGCTGGGCATCGTATTCCCAACCATAATAGTCAATGTCGCAACCTGCATGGTCACCGTTATGCGCTAGAAATTACCTTGTCTGGCGATATTATTGCCGCAGATAATGCCAGCGAAACAGGCATGGTGATGGATTTTTCAGATGTAAAGCGCATCGCTAAAAAAAGTGTTGTAGATGTGTGGGATCACGCTTTTTTGGTGTTTAAAGAGGATATGGTAGTACTGGACTTTTTAAATACGTTACCAAATCACAAAACAGTGATTTTTCCTAGTGTGCCAACCGCAGAAAATATGGCCGCCCAGGCGTTTAAAATTCTTAAAAGTGAATACAAAGACACATACGGCAATCATTTAAAACTAGAGCGTGTGCGGCTGTATGAAACGCCTAATAGTTGGGCCGATGCGCAAGGTTAACACTTTATGCGCGGATGACAAAAATATGGATTTTTTTAGGTTGATACAGACTCGTCAAAAGATTTCTACTTTTAATCGCGAATAAATTCGCTCTTACAGCCACTCCTCACTTAACCTATTTCCAAACGTTGTTGTAAGAGCGGACTATTCCGCGATGCCGTCCCTAATAAATATCTATCTGCTTTTTTGAGTTCTAACTTGTCAGCAGCTATTTATCTATCATTAAATGCTTAAATTTTGCATTACCTGTTGTAAGCCTTGCTGCCAAGTTGGCATCTGTACATTAAACACCTGTTTTAACTTGGCGTTATTTAAGCAAGAATTAGCCGGCCGCGCCGCTGGCGTTGGATAATCAGCCGTTGATATTGCTGCAATATGTTCTAGCTTGGCTTTTAGTGTTGGCCAACCTTTTTGTTTTAGTAACACTTTGTATTGATTAATAATTTCGCAACTAAAACCGTGCCAAGATGTTTCGCCAGCATTGGTGAAATGATAGGTGCCAGTTTGATTCTCTTGCGCAGCTTGCCAAACGCTCACTAATTTTACAACGGCATCTGCAATGCTCTGACTACTAGTGGGCGCGCCAAACTGGTCGCCGACAATGTGCAAGCTATCGCGCTCAGCGGCCAAGCGCAAAATTGTTTTTAAAAAGTTTTTACCATACGTGCCGTATACCCAACTGGTGCGCAAAATTAAATGCGGTAAACCCACTTGCCTGATGGCTTCCTCTCCCGCCAATTTGCTTTTACCATATACACTGATAGGATTTACTTCGTCAGCTTCAATATATGGCGTTGTTTTTGTGCCATCGTACACATAATCGGTTGAGAAATGAATGATGCCTGCACTTAGCCGCGCAGCCTCCTCCGCCAATATCTGCGCGGCTGTGGCGTTAATGGCAAAAGCCAATTCAGGCTCAGCTTCAGCTTTATCAACCGCCGTGTAAGCCGCTGGATTAATGATTAAAGTTGGTTTAATCTCGCGCACAATGCGGCGAATATCGTGCGTTTTAGTTAAATCTAGCTGCTCACGCGATAGTGCAACAAGCTCGTATTCGGCCAATTTAGTTTTTAAAGCGTGGCCAACCTGTCCATTTACGCCAGTGAGTAAAATTTTTTGCATCAACTATTTACCTAAACTTTGCTAGTCAAATTTTTTAGCATCTTGCAAACTTAAACCTTGTTGATCTTTGCCTGACAAGATTGGCTTATCTTGTAATGGCCATCCGATATCAACCGTCGGATCATCCCACTTTAAACAGCATTCATGTTGCGGCGCGTAGAAGTCGGTAGTTTTATACAAAAACTCTGCGCTATCGGACAAGACTAAAAAACCATGTGCAAAGCCAGGTGGCACCCACATTTGACGTTTGTTTTCGGCCGACAGCTTGGTGCCTTCCCATTGCCCAAAGGTTGGCGACGAGGCGCGCATATCGACCGCCACATCAAACACCTCGCCCTGCGTGACCCGTACCAACTTACCTTGAGCATTTTCAATTTGATAATGCAGGCCGCGCAGCACGTTTTTACCCGATTTTGAATGATTATCTTGCACAAAATGAATGTCTAAATTGGCGGCTTCTAAAAATTTTTGCTGATTAAAACTTTCAAAGAAAAAACCACGTTCATCGCCAAATACAGTCGGCTCAAAAATAATCACTTCTGGAATTGTGGTGCGAATGACATTCATTAAAAAACCTGCTCAGTTAATACTTGTTTTAAGTAGGCGCCATAGCCATTTTTGGCGTATTTACTAGCCAGCAGTTCAAGTTGCGCGGCGTTGATAAAACCCATTCTGTAAGCAATTTCTTCAGGGCAAGCTATTTTTAACCCTTGACGTTTTTCAATGGTTTGAATAAAACTACCTGCTTCAATTAACGAATCGTGCGTACCAGTATCAAGCCATGCCATGCCACGTCCCATTACCTCTACTTGCAAATCGTTCCACTCTAAATATTGGCGATTCACATCGGTAATTTCTAACTCGCCGCGCGGAGATGGATGCATATTTTTAGCGATATCTACCACGCGGTTATCATAAAAATATAGCCCGGTTACCGCATAGCGCGATTTCGGATTTGCTGGTTTTTCTTCTAAACTAATGGCATGCCCTGCCGCGTTAAATTCCACCACGCCATAACGCTCTGGGTCTGTCACAGGATAGGCAAAAACGGTCGCTCCTTTGATCTGCTTAGCGGCTTTTTGTGCCATTTGCGCCAGCTCATGGCCATAAAAAATGTTGTCGCCTAGCACCAACGCGCAGCTTTCTTTGCCAATAAAATGTTCGCCAATAACAAATGCTTGTGCCAAGCCATCTGGCGAAGGCTGCACTGCGTATCCAATATCCATACCCCACTGCGCGCCATCGCCCAGCAGCTCTTTAAAGCGCGGCGTGTCTTGCGGGGTGGATATAATCAACACCTCGCGAATGCCCGCCAACATTAATGCCGATAGAGGATAATAAATCATCGGCTTGTCATAAACGGGCAATAACTGCTTTGAAACTACTTGCGTGGCAGGGTAAAGCCGCGTGCCAGAACCACCAGCTAATACAATGCCTTTCATGCGAGCTCCTCACCACGTTCTTGATAATTGGTATTCACCCAGTTTTTATATTCGCCGCTGGTGACATTTTGCACCCAATCTTGATGTGCCAAATACCACCTGACCGTTTTTAATATACCTGTTTCAAAAGTCTCAGCCGGCTTCCAACCTAGCTCACGCTCGATTTTGCTGGCATCAATCGCATAGCGCGCATCGTGACCTGGCCTATCGGTCACAAAAGTAATTTGGTCGCGGTAACTGCCAGTTTTTTTGGGCTTTTCTTTGTCTAAAATGTCGCAGAGCGTATACACAACCTCAATGTTGGTTTTTTCATTCCAGCCGCCGATATTATAAACCTCGCCAACTGCGCCCGCCTCTAACACGCGGCGAATCGCGCTGCAATGATCTTCAACATATAACCAGTCACGAATTTGCAAACCGTTGCCATAAATAGGCAGTGATTTACCTGCAAGTGCATTGTGAATCACCAGCGGAATAAGCTTTTCAGGAAAATGATACGGCCCATAATTATTTGAGCAATTGGTGGTTAAAACTGGAAACTTATAGGTGTGAAAATAGGCGCGCACCAAATGGTCAGAAGCCGCTTTAGAGGCCGAATAAGGGCTATTTGGTTGATAAGCGTGGGTTTCAGTAAAAGCAGGTTCTGTCGCAGTTAACGATCCATACACTTCATCTGTTGAAACATGTAAAAACCTAAAATTATTTTTGTATTCTTCGCCCAAGTCACTCCAATAGGCACGCGCAGACTCCAGCAAATTAAACGTACCAACAATATTAGTTTGAATAAACTCGCCTGGCGCATGAATCGAGCGGTCAACATGACTTTCGGCGGCAAAATTCACAATGGCGCAAGGCTGATGTTGCTTCAGCAAATCATCCATTTTTGCACTATCTGCAATGTCGCCATGCACAAAAATATGGTGCGCGTTGTGCTCTATATCGGCCAAATTAGCCAAATTGCCCGCATAAGTTAACTTATCCAAATTAATGACTTGGCCAAAACCGCCCTTAACCCATGCATTTACAAAATTACTGCCAATAAAACCTGCGCCGCCTGTCACGATAATACAATTATTCATTTTTTACCTATTCTTAAATCTTTAATCTTTTTAATCTCAAAAAAACATTACCACGCAACTGCGCCAGTTTTGCTTAAACCTTTAACATACTGCGCATGCTCAACAAGCTCTTCGTCGGACGCTTTCAAAATTTTTAAAATTCGCGCCGTTGTATCTGATGCTTGCTGCGCAAATATTGGTTGCGATTGCACTAAATCCATCATCAAACTTTCTTGGCCGCGGGTCATGGCCATATACACTTCTGCCAGCAACT
>JAYTEL010000182.1:0-3653 GCA_043735225.1 Methylotenera sp.
GGATAGCATCTAAACATTCAGATTGAGCCAGCGGCTCGTCACCAACCAACACATAAAGCGGCGATAACTTTGTTGTAAGTTGTTGTTTAAGCTGGTTCTGTTCTAATCGCGCCATAAAAAACAGGAATGCGCTTATTTCTTTAAAGCAGCAAGTCTGCGCAAAATACCGCTGATTACATCACTACGCATGTTTTCATTTAAGCGTTTTTCCTCATCTTGTTTGGCCAACAAATTCGCGTCGCTGTAGGTAAAATCGCGCCGCGCTTCTACTGTTTGTATTTGGCTCCAAGTGGCTGCGTCAGCCACCTTGGTGCGATAATGCACGCGATAAAACAACTCAAACTCGTTCACCGTACCGCCGCCCGCTAAAGATAAAATGCGCTTTTCGCTTTCTTCGCCCACCATTTCGAGTAATAACTCAGCGCTGGTAGCGCTATCCAGTACTTTTACACCACTCGTGTTGAGTGATTTTTTAAGGTTATTTGAAATCACCAAGGTGTTGCCTTGAATAAATATATTATTAAAGGCAACATCAGTCACGCCGCGCAAGTGAAGACCACAGCTAATTAAGCTCAACACGATTGCGATACAAAATAATGCGCGAAAACTGATTTTTAACATTAAACATTTCGCCATATTAACTAATGACCACATTAACCAATTTATTAGGGACAACAATGATTTTACGCACAGATGTGCCTTCTAGCAAAAACTTTGTGACGTAAGTTTGCTCAAGCGTCATTTTTGCGATCGTTTCCTTACTGGCATCACACGAAACTTGTAAATTACCACGCAGTTTTCCATTCACCTGAACCACATATTCAACCGTATCTTGCACCATGGCGGTTTTATCGACAACAGGCCAACCTGCTTGTAGAATATGGCTTGCAGGGCATAACTCTGCCCAAAGTGCTTGGCAAATATGTGGCACAATAGGACTGAGTAGCAACGCAACATTCTGCAATACTTCTTGACGCACAATTCTTGTTAATGTGTCAGTCGCTTCGATTTTTGCGAGTGTGTTCATCAGCTCCATTACGCTAGAAATCGCCGTATTAAAGCTGTGGCGGCGGCCGTAATCATCGCCCACTTTTTCGATTGTTTGGTGCAATTGCAGGCGTAAGCTTTTAAGTTCAGTCGTTAACTCGACATACTCTGAATTAGACGAAGTATAAGCTTTAATTTCACTCAAACTTACATGCTCGTAAACCGCTTTCCACAATCGTTTTAAAAAACGGCTTGCGCCTTCTACACCACTATCTGCCCACTCTAGGCTTTGGTCAGGCGGTGCGGCGAACATCATGAAAAGCCGCGCCGTATCTGCACCATATGCGTCGATTAATGCTTGCGGGTCAACCGTGTTACCTTTCGATTTACTCATTTTAGTGCCATCTTTTAGCACCATGCCTTGTGTAAGCAAGTTAGTGAAAGGCTCGTCGTTGTTAATTAACCCAACATCACGCATCAGTTTGTTAAAGAACCTTGCATAAAGCAAATGCAAAATCGCATGCTCAATACCGCCCACGTATTGGTCGACAGGCAACCAATAATTTGCGCGCTCGTCTACCATTGCTGTGTTGCAATCAAAACTTGCATAACGTGCAAAATACCAAGAGGACTCAAAGAATGTATCTAAAGTATCTGTTTCACGCATCGCTTTGCCGCCGCAAGTCGGGCAAGTAGTTTCATAAAAACTGGGGTCTTTTTTAATCGGCGAGCCGACGCCATCCATCTTCACATCCTCTGGAAGCCGCACTGGAAGCTGCTCTACAGGCACTGGCACTTCACCGCATTTGGCACAATGCACAATTGGAATTGGGCAACCCCAATAACGCTGACGCGAAACGCCCCAATCGCGTAGGCGAAATTGGGTACGTTTTTGACCGAGTTTTTTTGCTTCTAAATCAGTAGAAATAGCGTCAAAAGCATCTTGAAAATTGAGCCCATCGTATTTGCCAGAGTTGGTGCAATATCCATTTTTTGAGTCATACCATGGTTCCCATTCGTCAAAATAGTACTGAGGAACGTCATCAATAATAGCATCACGAATTTGCTCTGCTGATGCCTCAGGCGCTATATTTTTAATATTGGTTTCAAGCTCTTTATATGTACCTGGGTTCATTTTAACAAGTATTACTTGTTTAATCGGTAAGCTATATTTTTTTGCAAACTCAAAATCGCGCTCATCGTGCGCAGGCACCGCCATGACCGCGCCTTCGCCATAACTGGCCAGCACGTAATTGGCGACCCAAACTGGTAATTGCTCACCATTTAACGGGTGCGTCACAAACAAACCCGTATTCATGCCTTTTTTATCGGCGGTCGCCAGATCAGCTTCGGCGACGCTTCCGCGTTTGCATTCGACGATAAATTCAGCCAATTTGGGGTTGCCTTTTGCCGCCAACGTTGCCAGCGCATGCTCAGCCGCAACAGCCACATAAGTCGCGCCCATTAATGTGTCTGGACGCGTTGTATAAACCTTCAAGGTTTTACCTAGCCCTAAGTTCTTAGCCACTAGATTCTGAATCGGAAACTCCACATCACAGCCATAACTTTTGCCTATCCAATTGCGTTGCATGGTTTTAACTTGGTCTGGCCAACCATCAAGCTTGTCTAAATCATTAAGTAACTCTTCAGCGTAAGCCGTAATCTTCATAAAATATTGCGGAATATCGCGCTTTTCGACTAGCGCGCCACTGCGCCAGCCGCGGCCGTCAATCACTTGCTCATTGGCTAAAACGGTGCCATCAACTGGGTCCCAATTAACGGTCGCTGTTTTTTTGTAGATTAAGCCTTTTTTAAAAAGCTCAGTAAATAGCCACTGTTCCCATTTGTAATATTCTGGCTTGCATGTCGCAATTTCGCGGTTCCAATCAACGCCCAAACCTAGTTGTTTTAGCTGCGTTTTCATGTGTTCGATATTTTCATAGGTCCACTTGGCAGGCGCGGTATTATTTTTAATCGCAGCATTTTCGGCAGGCAAACCAAACGCATCCCAACCCATGGGTTGCATCACGTTATAGCCTTTCATTTTATGAAAACGGCTCAATACATCGCCAATGGTGTAGTTACGCACATGCCCCATGTGCAAGCGCCCGCTTGGATACGGAAACATCGACAGACAATAATATTTAGGTTTATCAGAATTTTCGATGGCCGCAAATGTTTGATTTTGCTGCCAATAGGCTTGAGCGGCGGCTTCAATCTCTTTAAATGGGTATTGCTGGTGCATGGCTGTACGTGTGAATTAAGTAAAAATGCAATTATACTTGAAGGTGCTATTGTATGGCTTAAATGCGGCTTATCTTAAATACGGCACATGCGTATAATTACATGGTGATGAGCAAAATTACATGAGCCGATTTAATATGAAGCCAACACATTTGGTTGTGCTGGTTAGCCTTTGGCTTACCAGCGTGTGTAATGCTGGGCTATGGCTAACCATTTGGCGTCTGCCAGAGCTGGCTGGCTTTAAAAGCGTGGCATTTATGCTGGGCTTTTTTGTGTTTATTTTAGGTTTGCAAATTGCATTTTTAAGTTTGTTTGCGTGGCGCAAGTTCGTTAAACCCGTGCTAATCTTTGTGTTAATTTACGCGGCTTTAGGCGGGTATTTTATGCTTAATTATGGCGTGGTGGTGGATAAAAGCATGCTG
>JAYTEL010000183.1:0-7909 GCA_043735225.1 Methylotenera sp.
CCAACGCCTGCTAATGCAATACATTTTGCGCAATGATCAGCATGTGGAAGCGTATTTTTTTGGCTTGAAGACTTTTGTTGCCGATCTGCCGTGTGTTCATACGGGTGCGTTAATACCAACTGCTGGGCAAACGTTAGCAGAAAAGCAAAAAATATTGCTAAAAACGGGCGATTAATCATTGGATTAACTGTAAAGGTATCATTAAAACTCTAAAAATAATATAAGCTAAATTGTCAAATTGGGCAAGTTTTCATTGGTTTTAGCCCTGGTTTAAGCTAGGGTTTAATCCAGAGTTTTTAATCATTGCATTGCCTAATATGGCAAGCATTTATTTTAGTTTTTATAAGCTTCTTTTTTGCATGATTTTTTGTCATGCAGGTAAAATAGACCTATGCAAGAACCTTCTCAACAATTATCTGATAGCGGCTTAACTCAAACCCCGCAATTTGTACATTTGCGCTGCCACAGTGAATTTTCAATTGTTGATGGCATTGTGCGTATTGACGACTATGTGCTGCAAGCAAGTGAAGACGCCATGCCTGCGCTAGCACTTAGCGATTTAAGCAATTTATTTGGCACTATTAAGTTTTACAAAGCTGCACGTAACAAAGGTGTTAAGCCAATTATTGGCTGTGATATTTGGCTAGAAAATAGCCAAAATCGCGATTCACCGCATCGCGCGCTATTGCTGGTGCAAAATCACGCAGGTTATCTGCAATTGTGCGCACTCATTAGCCGCGCTTACCTTGAGAATCAATACCGTGGCCGCGCCGAATTTAAGCCCGAATGGTTGCAAAAGACAATCGGCCTTATTTTAATGACTGGTAACGCGCAAAGTGATATTGGCGCGGCGCTCATAGTGGGCAATATCGCATTAGCAGAAAAGCTAGCTAAAGAGTGGTCAACTGCCTTTCCAAACCGCATGTATATTGAATTGCAGCGCGTTCATACGTCAACTCAAAGCGCTACACAAAGTACTACACAAAGCGCTAAACAAAGTTTTGGGCAAGAGAAATTTAACCAACAAGAATCGCTCATCCATCACGCGCTCAATTTAGCCAGCACGCTCCATTTGCCAGTGCTGGCAACGCATCCCATCCAGTTTATTGCGGCTGACGATTTTATGGCGCACGAGGCTAGAACTTGCATTTCTGAGGGTTATATGTTGGCGGATAGTCGCCGCCCACGCCAATTTACGGCCGAGCAATATTTTAAAACCCAAGCGCAAATGTGCGCGTTATTTGCAGATATTCCCGAAGCTGTAGCAAACACTGTTGAACTGGCAAAACGTTGCAACCTTACCATTGAGTTAGGCAAAAATTATCTGCCCAACTTTTCCACACCAAATAATGAGGGCTTAGATACATTTCTTATCGCGCAATCTGAAATTGGCTTAGAAGCGCGTTTAAACGCACTGTACCCAAACGCCAATACAAAAGAAGCTAAGCGCGCAGAATATCAAGCTAGGCTGGCTTTTGAGTGCACAATCATCAACCAAATGGGCTTTGCAGGCTACTTTTTAATCGTCGCCGATTTTATTAACTGGGCCAAGCACAACGGCGTGCCTGTTGGCCCTGGGCGCGGCTCTGGCGCTGGTTCGCTAGTTGCTTATAGCTTAAATATTACCGATTTAGACCCACTTGCTTACAACTTGCTGTTTGAGCGATTTTTAAATCCTGACCGCGTTTCGATGCCCGACTTTGACATCGATTTTTGCATGGATGGCCGCGATCGCGTGATTGATTATGTAAAGCAAAAGTATGGCCTAGACGCGGTTTCGCAAATTGCCACTTTTGGCACCATGGCAGCTAAAGCGGTGATTCGCGATGTGGGGCGTGTGCTGGATTTGCCGTTTAATTTTGTGGATGGCATTGCCAAATTAATACCGCTTGAATTAGGTATTACGCTTGGTAGCGCACTAGAAAAAGAGCCGCAATTGCAAGCGCGGCGCGAGGCAGAAGATGAAGTTGCTCAACTATTAGAGCTGGCGCTGCGCTTAGAAGGCTTAGTGCGCAATGTGGGCATGCACGCGGGCGGCGTACTCATTTCGCCCAGTAAAATATCCGATTTTTCACCTATTTATTGCCAAGCCGATGGCGGCAGTTTTGTTAGCCAATACGACAAAGACGATGTTGAAGCAGTTGGGCTTGTTAAGTTCGACTTTTTAGGCCTGCGCACGCTGACTATTTTAGAGTTAGCGATGGTTAATGCCAATAAACAGCGCGCGGCATTAGGCGAAGCGCCGCTTAGCTTTGAAACGCTGCCGTTAGATGACAAAGCGAGTTATCAACTATTAAAGACTGCCAACACAACTGCGGTGTTCCAGCTGGAATCGCG
The DNA here is from genome assembly GCA_043735225.1 of Methylotenera sp. GTDB lineage: Bacteria > Pseudomonadota > Gammaproteobacteria > Burkholderiales > Methylophilaceae > Methylotenera_A. The sequence continues at coordinate 2,338 of JAYTEL010000183.1, forward strand.
CGGCATGAAAGATATGCTAAAGCAAGCCAAGCCCGATTGCTTTGAAGATATTATCGCGTTGGTGGCCTTATATCGGCCTGGGCCGATGGATTTGATTCCTGATTATTGTCGGCGTAAACATGGTTTGCAACGGGTTGAATATCCGCACCCTGCAACTGAATCGATATTAAAAGAAACCTACGGTATTGCGGTGTATCAAGAGCAAGTGATGCAAATTGCCCAAGTAGTGGCAGGCTACAGCTTGGGCGGCGCCGATTTACTGCGCCGCGCTATGGGTAAAAAGAAAAAAGAAGAAATGGATGCGCAGCGCGCTATATTTACCGAAGGCGCTCTAAAAAATGGCCTGAATGATCGCCAAGCGACCGAGTTATTTGATTTGCTAGAAAAATTTGCAGGTTATGGCTTTAATAAATCGCACGCGGCGGCTTATGCGCTGGTTGCTTATCAAACGGCGTATTTAAAAGCGCATTATCCTGCGGCATTTTTAGCGTCAACCATGTCGGCCGACATGAATAATACCGATAATATCCACAGTTTTTTTGATGATTGTGCACCCAATAAAGTAGAGGTGCTGCCGCCTGATGTAAACCAAAGCGGCTACCGTTTTGAGCCGCTAAATAACAGCCAAATATTGTACGGCTTAGGCGCAGTTAAGGGCACGGGTTTAGCGGCGATTGAGCTGATGATAGCGGCAAGGCAAAACGCGCCGTTTACCGATTTATTTGATTTTTGCAGCCGCCTAGATTTGCGCAAAGTGAATAGGCGCGTGATTGAATCGCTGATTCGCGTGGGCGCGTTCGATAAGCTAGAATCCAATCGCGCCGCATTGCTTGCGGGTGTTGGCATGGCCATTGCCGCAGCCGAACAACAAAATAGTCATGCTGGTCAAGATAGTTTATTCACTAGCGCCGAAACAACCAAACACGCGTTACCAAATGTGGTTGCTTGGAGCCCGCAGCAAGCATTAATCGAAGAAAAAGCTGCGCTAGGGTTTTACTTAAGTGGGCATCCATTTTTAAACCTAAAAAATGAGGTTAGTCAATTTGTGCGCGGCACACTAGCCGATTTAACGCCGCAAGAGCAGCCAAAGTTATTGGCCGGCATTGTGGCAGGTGTGCGCATTCGCATGACGCAGCGCGGCAAAATGGCGATTGTTACTCTAGATGATGCGGTGGCGCGGGTAGAGGTAGTGGTTGGCAGCGATTTACTCAATCAACATGCCGCATTAATTAAAGAAGACAGCTTGTTAATTGTGGAGGGCCGCGTGAGTTTTGACGAATTTAGTGGTGGCAACCGCGTTAATGTGCGTAAGCTATTTGATTTGGCTGGCGCGCGTAGTGCACATGCCAGTATGCTTAAGCTGTCTTGCAACGGTCAATCAGACGCGGCAAAACTCACGACGATTCTAAAACCTTATTGCAAAAAAACCAACACAGAACAAAAATTGTGTCCGGTTAAAATTGAGTATCATAACGGCCAAGCGCAAACTAGCTTAATGCTGGGCGAAGCTTGGCGGGTTGAGCTGCATGATGATTTATTGCAACATCTACAAGCTTGGTTATCGATAGAAAACGTAAAAATCCTTTATAATTGACTGTAAATCAACTCACGCAAAATTAATCGAATGAAATCAAAGCGCGCAACCGATATGAAAATTAGTTATTTAGATTTTGAGCAATCTATTGCAGAGCTTGAAAAGCGCATAGAAGAATTACAAGTATCGCATGATGAACACGATGCACTCGACATCTCCAAAGAGCTTGACCAGCTACAAAAAAAACAAAAAAAATTAATTGAAGACACTTACAGCAAGCTAAGTGCCTGGCAAATTTCGCAAGTGGCGCGCCACCCGCAGCGCCCTTATACGCTTGATTATATTGAGTATTTATTCACCGATTTTGAAGAGCTTCACGGCGATCGTGCCTATGCGGATGACCCAGCAATCGTGGGCGGTTTAGCGCGCTTTGAAGGCATTCCTGTGATGGTAATTGGTCACCAAAAAGGCCGCGATGTAAAAGAGCGGCAATACCGCAATTTTGGAATGCCGCGCCCAGAAGGGTATCGCAAAGCGCTGCGCCTATTTAAAATGGCCGAAAAATTTGGCCTGCCAATTATTACATTAATTGACACCCCTGGCGCCTATCCAGGCATTGGCGCGGAGGAGCGCGGCCAATCTGAGGCAATTGCGCGCAACTTATTTGTGATGAGCGAGCTTAAGACACCTATTTTGGGCATAGTCATTGGCGAAGGCGGCTCTGGCGGTGCGCTGGCACTTGGCGTGGTCGATCAGCTGATTATGTTGCAATATTCCACTTATTCGGTTATTTCACCTGAAGGTTGTGCCAGTATTTTGTGGAAAAGCGCAGCAAAAGCGCCAGAAGCCGCAGAAACACTGGGCATTACGGCAGATAGGCTTAAAGGGTTTGGTTTGGTAGATGTGATTTTGAATGAGCCGCTAGGCGGCGCCCATCGCGATGTTGAAGCTACGATGGAGTCGCTAGGTAGGGTGATTAAAACTGAGCTTGCAGTATTGCAAAAAAAACCAATTGATAAGCTATTAGCCGCGCGCTATGAGCGGCTAATGGGCTATGGCAAATTTAAAGAAACTGTCCCCAAGTAACAGTCTCGAACATCACCTTAACGCTATATTAGTTAATGTTTTCACTCAAAAAAAGTGTGCAAATCCTAAGCTAACGCTCGCATTTAGCGGTGGTTTAGATTCTACCGTTTTACTGCATGCGCTTTTTAAAATCAACAAAACCCTGCCGTTTCAACTTTCTGCGCATCATGTGCATCATGGATTAAGTCAACATGCTGATGAGTGGGCAGATTTTTGTGCGTTGACTTGCGCAAATCTACGCGTTCCACTTACTATTTCTAAAGTTAATATCAATAAAAACAGCGGCTTTGGCATTGAAGCAACAGCGCGTGAAGCACGTTATATAGCGCTTTTAAGCACAGAAGCACAATTTATTTGTTTGGCGCATCATCAAAATGATCAAGCCGAAACCTTATTGCTGCAACTAGCGCGCGGCGCGGGCGTAAAAGGGTTAGCAGGCATGGCGGCAAGCAAGGGCAAACTGCTGCGCCCTTTATTAGATGTGCCGCGCAGCTTTTTAGAAGCTTATGCCACGCAGCATCAATTGACTTTTATCGAAGATGAAAGCAATGCAGATACAAAATTTAACCGTAATTTTATGCGGCATAAAGTACTGCCAATGTTAGAACATTCATACCCCAGCATTTATCAAACACTTGGCCGCAGCGCGCAGAATATGGCAATTGCGAGTGAATTGCTGGATGAATTAGCGCTTTTAGATGCCATGCAAGCTGGTTTTGACGCCAATCAAAACTCTGCCATTGGTTTAGCAACTTTTAAAAATTTAAGTGAAGCGCGTGTTAATAATTGCCTGCGTTGGTGGATGGCACAAAATGGCTTGCAAATGCCCAGCCAGCAACAACTACAGCAAATTAACCAGCAATTAATGCACGCCAAACAAGATGCCGAGATTGAACTAAAAGTAAGCGAAAATCTTAGCTTAAGGCGCTATCAAAACCGCGCCTATTTGGTGCAAGATTTGCCATCCAACGCGCCAATTAATTGGCTTTGGCTAGGTGAAGATGTAATACATTTACCCAATAAAACCCAACTAATTTTTAGCAAGCAAATGGGTGAAGGCATTAGTTTGCGCAAAATAGAAAACACCACATTATGCATTAAGTTTCGCGAAGGCAACGAGCATTTTAAACCAGAGCTGGGTCGCCCCAGACGCAGCCTAAAAGTCATGCTACAAAACCATGAAATGCCGCCTTGGCAACGCGAACAACTGCCGCTTATTTTTATGGATGAAACGCTGGTGATTATCCCCAATATTGGCGTGGATGCTAGCTTACAGGCCAGTGAAGATGAAATGGGTCTAAAAGTTAGTTGGCAATAAAGTTAATCTTCTATTCTTGTTTTTTAATATGAATTTTATATTCAAATACGCAAATTTATAAATCGTTCTCGTTTTACTTTTTCCAATTCTGCAAACCCCATACAACCTAAATATTTATCATAAAAGTTTTATATTTATGTTTGCTGGCGTACAGACATCACCTTAAATTCTATCTACTCTTTACGTTAATCGTGCATCTTGTGCGGTGTTTATATTGAGGAGATTATGATGAAAAAGTCATTGATTTTAATATTATTCACTTTAACTACGGCATTTATAGTGCCGCTTCAAGCCGCTGCAGAAAACGAAAAATCTTTATATGACCGACTTGGCGGCGCATTTGCCATTGCTATGGTAATAGATCATTTTAGCGACGCAGTTGTGCAAAACCCAATAGTGGGCAAAACCTCTAAAAATCCAGCCTTAAGAAAATGGCATACGCAAAATTTGGGCAGATTGCCAGGCCTTAAATTCATGCGAACCCTGTGGGTGTGTGAAGTCACGGGTGGCCCACTCAAATTCTTGGCAACAAAGCCAAGTAAAACCCATTTGGGTCTTGAGGAGGCACACCGCGATCTTAAAATATCGCCAGCAGAATTTGACGAGGTAGCTGCCGAGCTAGGGCGCAGTCTAGACTTTGCCAAAGTGCCCACACGTGAGAAGGGTGAAGTGCTCGCCGCCTTTGCAGCACATAAAAAAGAAGTAACAGAAGGCTATGCGAAAAAATAATGGTGGCTGGTTTCAGTCAATAATAATAGGCGGCAGACCACGATTAAACCTGTAATTAATCGAGCAGTAATGATTATATCCGCCTATTTTATTAGTTAATTTTCATTCTTAAAAAGAGAAAATGATGAATTATGTAGATGGTTTTGTATTAGCAGTACCCACTAAAAATAAAGAATCCTACAAAACGGGTGCAGAAAAATTTGCGATTGTTTTTAAAGAACACGGCGCGTTATCAATCACAGAATGCTGGGGTGACGACGTGCCAACAGGCAAGCTCACCTCATTCCCCATGGCAGTGCAATGCAAGCCAGATGAAACCGTGGTGTTTTCGTGGATTATTTGGCCATCACGCGTAGTGAGAGACGAAGCAAACAAAAAAGTGATGGCAGACCCACGTATGAAAGCATTAGAGGACTCCATGCCTTTTGACGGTAAACGCATGATTTATGGCGGTTTTCAGATGATATTAGAAGCATAAAATTCTTTAAGTTTTAATTTATTAAGGAGAGTTAAAAATGGCAACACTTAATCCTAATGTAATGTTTAAAGGCAATTGCGAGCAAGCGTTTGATTTTTATCAAACTGTTTTTGGTGGCCCGTTATCACCAAAAATGCGCTGGGGCGATTATAAAGAGCCAGAGATGGAAGTGCCAGAATCAGCTAAGCACTTGATTATGCATGTATCTTTACCTGTTGGAGAATCGATATTAATGGGCGGCGATGCACTAGAAAACTCACCATTTCCTACAACCTTTGGTAATAATTTTACGATAAATATTGGCACCAAAAGTAAAGACGAAGCCGACACACTTTTTAATGGATTATCCAAAAATGGCAAAATAATGATGCCAATGGACATTGCGTTTTGGGGTGATTATTTTGGCATGTTTACTGACCAATTTGGC
>JAYTEL010000184.1:0-27478 GCA_043735225.1 Methylotenera sp.
CATTAGATATAAGCGGGAAAATTGCCGAAAGTGATACTAAATCACGCTCCACGGTGCGCTTGCCGACTTCAAATCCTTCCGACCCCAGATGTTCGGTAAGATCGCCTGCGGTTATCTGACGTGGATGTTGTGGTATGCGTTTGAGCATCGCCCATTGTCGTAGTTGTGTGTCATTCTTTTGCTGCACGGTAACTCCAATGGTATCCGTTAAGTTGAAATTTCACTGTCGCTTTTGAGCCCGAGTGTATCAAAACGCACAATAAATGCGCTATGTTCACAATCATTGATTTGTTTTGGCTGCTTCAGTTTTGCATACAACAGTGTGGATAAAGCCCTTAATGCAGCACCTTTCACATGATTTCGGACAGTATCCACTACTTGCCAAATCGCGAGTTTTTGTCAGGCGACAAAGTTGTTATAGCAAAAGTTAGCCGCCAAAACCGCCGGCAGTGCCTTCATTTGTAAAACGAATTTTGAGTGATAAATCGTTACGCGAATCGGCATTCGTCAGCGCATTTTCTTCATCAATTTTGCCATTGGCATATAGTCTAAACAGCGCCTGGTCAAAGGTATTCATGCCAATATCGTTGTTGTCGGCCATAATATCTTTCATCTCGCCCAATTTTTGTTTTTGAATAAGCTCAGACACATACGGCGTATTAATCAGCACTTCAACTGCGGCCACGCGTTTTTGCACTTTACCGGGGATTAAGCGCTGTGAAACAATGCCCACTAAGTTAAGCGAAATACCTAATAACAAGCCGTGTTTAGCCTCGGTAGGGAAGAAAGAAATAATGCGCTCAAGCGCTTGGTTGGCATTGTTTGCATGCAGCGTGGCCAAACATAAATGACCCGTTTCGGCGTAGGTTAGCGCTTGTTGCATGCCATTCATATCTCGCACTTCGCCAATTAAAATCACGTCTGGCGCTTGGCGCATGGCGTTTTTAAGCGCGTTTTCAAAGCTTAGCGTATCAATACCCACTTCACGCTGATCGACGACTGATTTTTTGTGTGAATACACAAACTCAATTGGGTCTTCAATTGTGACAATATGTCCGCTTTCATTGGTGTTTCGGTAGTCAATCATCGAGGCTAGCGTGGTCGATTTACCTGAGCCAGTTGAGCCAACCACTAGCACCAAGCCGCGTTTACGCATAATCAAATCGCGCAAAATAGCGGGCAAACCTAAAGTTTCAAAGTCAGGAATCTCGGTGCGAATATGGCGAATGACCATGCCCACTTCACCACGTTGACGGAAAACATTCACGCGAAAACGCCCAATATCTTTGCGGCCAATGGCAAAATTGCATTCTAGCGTTGATTCAAACTCGGCTGTTTGCGCGGGGCTCATGGTGGCATAAGCAATTTCCTTAATCATGCCTGGCGTCATTTTTTGCGCATTGACTGGCAAGGTTTCACCGTCTATATCCATATGAATAGCCGCGCCCGTACTAAAAAATAGATCAGAGCCACCTTTTTCGGTCATGTATTTAAGTACGGGGGTAATATCGATTGCAGCCATGGCGCTTCCTGTTATTTGCTTGATTGTCGTTCTGGAATTAACTGTATCACAAGCCCTGCACTTGTAACATAGCTTGGTCGTGCCAAATACTTAAATATTGTTGTTCTAAATCATGAGCAAATAGCTTGGGATCAAACAGCGCAGCACCTTCAATTTCAAGCTTTAGTTTATGGTTTAATTGCGCGAATTTTTCGGGATTTTGCGCATATTCGATGGCCTTTTGGGCGTAATCTTGTAAAGAATGTGCGATTAATTCGGGCATATTAAGCCGCAATAAAATGCTGGCCGCCACGCGCGCCGCAAAGGTTTCACCCATATACGTCAATAGTGGCAAGCACATAAATAGCGCGTCACTGGCCGTGGTGTGGGCGTTGTAGGGCAGTGTATCTAAAAATAAATCACCATGTGCATGCCGCGCAAGATGTTCAGCAATTGGTACACGCGGCGCAAAAATCAACCTTGTTTTATTAATACCAACAAGCTCGGCAGCTGCTTGTAAATTGGCCCTCGCCCATTGATTACAATCAAGCAGCCACAATACACTGTGCGGCACAGCTTGCAAAATTTGCATCCAAATAGCAAATATTTCTGCCGTAATTTTAAAGCTTTGGTTAAAGCAACAAAACACAAAAGTATTTTCTGGCAGGTTATTTTCAAGTTTTGTTGACGTTTTTCCAACCGGTCGTGCGCTATCGTTAGGTTGATAACAAGGTAAATAAACGATTTTTTCGCTAAAATCATGGGTGTATGGCGCGATTACCTTATCAGCAATCACATAGTCAAACAAAGGCCCATTGGTTAACTTGTTTTTTATTTCACCCATACTGCCAGGGAAACCCAGCCAATTAATATGTATAGCCGCAGGCCGCAGTACCATTAGCCCAGTGCGGCTACTTTGCGTAAAGCCTGTTAAGTCAATTAAAATATCAATTTTATCATCATAAATTTTATAGGCTGCATCTGCATCGTTAAGCAAGCGAATATCGTGAAACTGATCAAATGCTCGCATTAATCGCTTACGTTCTGGCGATTTATCATCCGCGCCGTATGAATATGCAACCGTTTCAAATTGGTCTTTATTGTGATTTTCGATGAGTTCGGTGATTAAAAAAGCGAGCGGATGTAAGCGAAAATCGGCCGATAAATAGCCAATCTTTAATTTCGTTTTTTGCATTTTTTTATGCTCAAAATTAAGTGATTGGCGTAAGCTAATTAAGTGTTTAAACGCAAAATTGGCGTAATTACTGGCGCATATTTTTTGCTCTAATGCTGTAGTATTGGGCATAGCTAAAAAAGCAAAAGGCGAAATTTGAACGTTTAAGTCAACATTAATTAATGCTTTTAAGCTATTGATTTGTTGAGTTAAAGATTCATTTTTGCTACCAACCCAATCACAAGTATGTTGCCGTTGATGCACTAAATGTGCAAGCGCATGATGTAAATTTGGGTTAATTTTTAGCGCGTTTTCATAAGCTAAAATAGCTTTATCCAACTGGCCTATTTCGCGTAAAACATTGCCTAAATTATTGTGTACTTCTGCGTCATTTGGCTCAAATTTAATCGCTTGTTTAAAGCTATTGACGGCTTTTTGAATAGCCCCAAGTTCGCGCTGCGCATTACCTAAGTTATACCAATAGGTTGCATTTTTTGGCTGATATTCAAGCGCTTCTTCAAAACAGGCTTCAGCCTGCAAAAAGTGTCCAAGTTGATGTGCTTTGTTGCCCAAAGCTTGCAAAGCAAAACACAACGCATTATTGGCCGGCATGTTATTTTTAAGTATGCGCACAATACGCCGAAAATAGCCTGCAGCCTCTTCAAATTTACCCAATTCCACACACAAATTACCGCACATAATTTGCGCATCTAAATCTTTTGGGTTTTTTAATAATATTTGTTGATGATTTTTAAGCGCAATTTCTGTTTCAGTCGTCATCGTGCAATTTTAAACTAAATAGCCAGTTAACTTAAGTGTAAAGCGAAGCTGCTAATTGTTTTAAGCCTAATTCGCGTAACAAAAATCTATTTGGGTTCATACTACTGGCTAACTTTGCGTCTATCGGCAGAGTAGCTTTGCAAATTAAACTGGCAATTAATTCGCTGCATAGTGGCGCGGTAATCATACCTTTTGAGCCGTGCCCTGCATTGACATATAAGCCTTGCAACCAAGGTAAGTGATTAGGGTTTACATTGTAACGTGGTGGATTTTCACGCAATTTCATTTCATTTAACAGTTGCCCTGCAAGTGGCCGGTAATCCAGTGTTTGGCTGCGATAAGCCACGCGACTTGTCACTGATTTAATATCAATTTTATGCAATAGTTTGGGTGAAATTTTGCCCAAAACAGCTAAGTTGGATTGTGTGTCTATTGCGCTAATTTGTGTATTAAAATCGTTTTGCGCAGTGTTAATTGAATAAGTTGTACCGATAGAATGCAAGCCAGCAACAGAAGGGCTTACAAAATGGTCGCTGCAAATAATCGTTTTTAAGTTTTCGCTGGACGCATTTGGCGCAAAAAACTCAACTTGGCCGCGTACAGGGGTAATTTGTGCGCTGTTACATAGATCCAATTGTTTTATGTCATTTGCATTACAAATTACTACGTTTTCCGCCTCAAATATGTTTTTTTTAGTGCTTACATACCAGCCGTTTTTGTTTGGTTGTATCGAAATCACGTTGGCATTTGTTTGTAATCTAATCAGCGCATGATTGCACAAAGCAGCGCAAAATAAACGCGGATTTACCCAGCCCGCTTGCGGCAAAAAAATACCTGTAGATTTTAGTGCAATACCTGCTATTTCACTAACTTCATCAGCATCTAAAAACTGTACAAGCTGTTGATTTTTATGGTTATAATAGTTTTGTAAAAGTGCATATTGTTTGGCTTTTTCTGCTGCGTTAAAAGCCAGTTGAATTTGTCCACAAGCGTTAAAAAAGGTAGCACTGTTGCTTAATTTTGCTAATAAATCCAAAGTGAAATGAAAGCCAAGTAATGAAATAGCGCTTTGCAAACTTGGCTTTACACTCGATTTTGGGTACAACATGGCTAGCGGGTTACCAGAGGCTTCTTGCGCAATTTCGGCGCGGCGCTCAAGCAAAGTTACGTTGATGCCGCGCTTGGCTAGCGCATAAGCGGCGCTACAGCCCGCAATACCGCCACCTATAACTATTGCGGTTGTCAATTATTATGCTTTTTGATGATTAAGAAAATAACCAGCCAGCATTTCTCTTTTTTTGCCAAAACCAGGATGTTTTTCAACATAAAATCCTGCATTTTCTAAGTTTTTACGCACATAACTTGCGCTAGTAAAGGTGGCAAAGGTGGCGTTGGCGTTTGCTATGCGCGTTAAATGCATTAAGTTGTCGTTCGACCACATGTCAGGGTTTTTAGCGGGCGCAAATCCATCCAACAAAAATGCATCTACGCCAGATTCTGACCAATTTTTATCGGTGATTTGTAGCGTTGGTAGCAAATCATTAATGTCACCAATCTGCAAGCCAATAACTATGCGGTTTTCAGCCATGCTAAAAATGCTGGATGGAAATTGCAGGTTTTTATAATGCGTTAAAAATTCGTGAGTAATTACTGAAAATTGTGTCCAGAGTTGGCAAGCGCGCTGCATGTCGGCTAATGTTAAAGGCAATTTTTCAATACTAAAATATCGTAAAATGGCGCTTTTAGGCGCAAATTTTATCCAGTTGTCAGCAACAGTAAAAAAATTTAAACCAGACCCAAAACCCGTTTCAAAAACCGTAAAAACGGGTTCTTTTAGGTTTTTGAATCGATTTTTTAAATCGTTTTTGTCGATAAAAACGTGCTGTGTTTCGGCTAGCCCATCTTGTGAATTAAAATAAACATCATTAAAATCAAGCGAGAAGGGTTGTTTTGTGCCATTTAACTGTTGTTGCCAATTGATGTTAGCGAATTGAATTGTCATCTATGCATTTTATACTAATGCATTGTGACGGTTTTCGGGTTTTACCAATAATAAGTGCACATCACCCAATGCGCGCTCGGCAAAACCGCCCTCGCAGTAACATAAATAAAATTCCCACATTTTAATAAATTCTTCACAGTAACCAAGCTGCCTAACTTGTTGAATTTTATCAAAAAAATTCTCGCGCCATATTCGCAAAGTGGTTGCGTAATGTATGCCAATGTCTTCCAAATCATACAGTTTTAAGTCGCTTGATTTAGTCATACTAATTAAGAGTGCGGTAATAGATGGAATATTTGAGCCAGGAAAAATATAACGCTGAATAAAGTCCACGCTTTTTTTAGCACTTTCAAAGCGCTGGTCGGTAATAGTGATGGCTTGAATCAGCGCCATGCCATTTGGTTTTAGTAAACTGGCACATTTATTAAAGTACACATCGTAGAATTGATGACCAACTGCTTCAATCATTTCAATTGAAACTAATTTGTCAAATAACCCATTTAAGTCTCTATAATCATTTAATAAAAGTGTTATTTTGTCAGATAAGTTTGCAGCAATAACGCGCTTTTTTGCTTCGTCAAACTGTTGTTGTGAGATTGTCGTTGTTGTCACCTTGCAACCATAATTTCTGGCTGCATAAATGGCAAAACCGCCCCAGCCAGTACCAATTTCGACTACATGATCAGTCGGTTTTAAGTCTAATTTATCGCAAATCGTTTTAAGCTTGAGTTCAGAAGCCGCTTGCAGGGTGCAATGCGGTGGCGAAAAAATCGCCGATGAGTACATCATGCTGGGGTCTAGCCATAATTTAAAAAAATCGTTGCCTAAATCATAATGTGCGGCGATGTTTTTGCGGCTGCCATCAGCGGTATTGCGGTTAAGCCAATGCAGCGCCTTTAAAAATGGCTTACTGGCCCATTGGTAGCCGCCTTCTAGCGCGTCCATCACGCCTTGATTGGCGGCCATGATGCGAATCACATTGGTCAGATTATCGGCGCGCCAATAACCCAACATATACGCCTCACCCGCGCCAATGCTGCCGCCAAAAGCCATTTCACCGTAGAAGTGTGCATCATTCACTGTGACGGTTGCATGCATACTTAAATCGTTGCCAAACACCATTTGTTGACCATTATCGATGATGGTTAATTGGCCTATTTGCAAGTGCGAGAGCCGCGCCAATACTTGCTCACGCGCAAAATTTTGTAACCATTTTGCGCGTGGTTTTTGTTTTAAAGCTGAAGTTAACGTTTCTTGAGTCATATTTAATTAATTTTTGAAGGATGTGAGTATAAAGGCACGCGCTTAAGCCATAAAATAAGCGCGTTGTAATAAATGCCAAGCACAACTTTTAGCGTCATAAATGGGTATTGCAGTAAAGCACGGTTTAAAGCACCAGCGCTTATTTCATGGCGTTCTAGCGCCAATGTAGCATTAAACAATTGTTCGTTTTCTTTATAATTTTTCATGTGTACTAACAACTGTTTTGCCTCCAATTTAAACGCCCAATCGTAAGTTATATTCATTGGCATAAACGGCGAAACGTGAAATTTTTTATCTAATTTAAATGCGGTAATGTTGCCATTTTTGGTTTCTTTAATAACCTTGTTTGCGCCAGAATAATCATGCACGTATGCAAAATCTTCACCCCAAGGCGTATTGGTGATGTGCGTGACAATCGCTTGCAAAGTTTTATTATTCGCCTCAAAACAGTAATAAAAAGTCACAGGATTAAAACAAAATCCAAAATAACGCATATTGGTCAGCATACAGATAGCGCCGCGTGGATATTGGCCTGTAGCGCTATGCACTAATCCTTGTATCTCACCTTTTAGTGGTTTGTGCGGGTCGCCGTAATAATCTGAACGCTTAAAACTGGCGAGATTGGATTTTTCTAACGACCAAAATCGCGTATTTGCAAATAAACTGGGTAGTTCGTCTAAATCCAAATACATCATAAACGCTTTGTAGCGAAAACTGTGTTGCTTAGGCAAAAAGCGCTGATGCGACACAAAACCTTGATAAATAGCGCTATTCACTTTTTGAAATATCTGAATAATGATGACTTTTCTTAAAGTGATCTAAAGCTGCTAGCGCGCTAACCACGCCATCTTCGTGAAATCCATTGCGCCAATAAGCACCTGCAAAGCCAGTGCGATTATGCCCACTAATATCGCCATGCCTTTTTTGTGCAGCCGCGCCAGCAATGGTGTAAACGGGGTGCTTGTATCTTAGTCGCTTAATCACCTTGGCAGGATTAATCAAGTCGGTATGATTTAAGGTAACTAAAATAGGCTCTTTTGAACTTAAATTTTGCAAAATATTTATGTTATATGTCACTTGTACTTTATTAGTGACAGGCAACATGCTTGTCTCATGAAATTCCTTTTTAGGCTTTTGTGTCACGTGGTAATTCCATGCCGCCCAAGCCAATTTTCGTTTTGGCAGCAAGCTTGCATCGTGATGCAAGTAAATAGTGTTTTCTTGGTACGGAATCGCGCTTAATATTTCGCGCTCAATAGCAGTGGCATCGTCGCGGAGTAAGCTTAATGCTTCATCAGAATGACAGGCAAAAAATACATAATCAAAACTTTGTTCATTGCCATTTTTTGGTTTAATGTTGACACAATTATTAGTTCTTTGCACGCTAGCAATTGGCGTGTTGAGTTTAATGTGCTGTTTAAAAGGCTCGGTAAGCGCCTCGACGTAACGCGCTGATCCGCCAGCAATGGTGCGCCATTGCGGCCGATTACTTACTGTTAACATGCCATGATGATGGAAAAAACGTACTAAAAATCTCGCGGGAAAGTGCATCATTTGCGCTGCATCAGTGGACCAAATGGCGGCGCCCATTGGCACTATATAATTGTTAATAAATAATGGTTTATATTGGTTTTGAGTTAAATAGTCGCCCAAGCTAATTTCATCGCCACTTTCTAACAGGCTGAGCGACTGTTTATTAAAACGCAAAATATCCGCAATCATGCCGTAAAAGCTGGGCTTTAAAAAATTACGGCGCTGCGCAAAAAGGCTGTTGATTGTCGTGCCGTTGTACTCTAGACCTGTTGCTTCGTTACGCACACTAAAGCTCATGTGGCTTGGTTGCCAAGGCACTTTCAGCTCGTCTAACAATTGATTAAAATTGGGGTAGGTACGATCATTAAAGACAATAAAACCAGTGTCAACATTGTATGTTTGTCCAAATAAATCAATGGCATGTGTGTGCGTGTGGCCGCCAATATGCCCATTACCCTCAAACACGGTAATAGCGTGCTGTTTGTAGAGATGATGGGCAAGCGTTAACCCAGAAATGCCGCTTCCAATGATTGCAATCTTCATTTTTTGAATGTATTAGATTGAGCTTAAAGGTTTTTACTTAAAGGGTATTTTTTGGCTTCGCGTATGGCAACTGGTACCATGCGTAAATCCCAAATTAAACCAAGCGCGGCTAATAAACGTAAACCATAATAGGTAAAATCAATTTCCCACCAATAAAATCCTTGGCTAGCCGAGCCAGGATAATGGTGATGGTTGTTATGCCAGCCTTCGCCCAGCGTTAAAAGTGCAATAAAAAAATTATTGCGACTATGGTCGCGCGTGATGTAGCGGCGCTTGCCCCATACATGCGCCAGTGAATTAACGCTGAAAGTGGCGTGATACAAGGCCACGGTAGAAATCACAAATCCCCACACCAAAAGTTGCCAGCCATTTGTTTGCAAATGTGGCGCGGTGCTAGCCAATAATTCACCTAACCCAAAAATGCTAACGGCAAATACAATTGGCACAATAATATCAAAGCGGTCTAAGAAGCGTAGCTCTGGAAATTTCGCCAACTCTTTAACGCGGTCTAAATGCGTGGCAAAATTTACGGTCGATAAAAACCAGCCAATGTGGCTCCACAAAAAGCCATGCTGAACGGGCGAGTGTGCATCGGTTTCTTGATCAGAATGGGCGTGATGATTGCGGTGATGGGCAGCCCACCATAATGGCCCGCGTTGCACCGCGGTTGCGCCCAAAATAGCAAATATAAACTGGCCCAAACGCGAGGTTTGAAAAGCCTTGTGTGCAAAATAACGGTGATAAAAACCAGTAATGGCGAACATTCTAACCGCATACAAGGCAATGGCAAAAATAAGCGCAAAGGCGCTAAAACCAACCCAAATTAAGGCAAAGCATGCCAAATGCATCAATACAAACGGAATCACGCGCCACCAATCAATGTGATGATTGCTAGCTGTTGCCGAGGTAGCTTCATTATCAAACCAACTAATAAAAGAAGCAAAAAGCGATTGTTTGGGCTGTAACATATTATCTGTCCAAATTTTAATTTATATGATTTTAATGTATGTGATGTTTATTGACATGATGGTTACTGGTAAGACTTTTTAATTAGGGTTATTAATTAACGGGCTTATCGGTAATGCTTGTTTTTTTGGACCAATCTTGCGGTACTTTTCTTAGTTTAGTCATGTCGTAACCTAAGTTTTTCACAAAACTAGTCATTTCAAGATAATTTTCGTCACTTATTTGAGGCGTTCTCGCCATAATCCATACATAATCGCGCGCATTTCGGGCAATAATCGTACGCTGATATTGCACATCTAAATACGCAATTCGATATTCCGCTTTAATTGGCCAAATAAATTGCATGCCCCACAGCGCATTACCCGACTCTGGCCTGACAAAACCTGTTGGTTGATACGTTTTTAATGGCCCATCAAATGCACCTTTATTGAAAGTAAAGGTAGTCGCAATTGTGCCGCCTGGGTTTAATTCATAGTGTTCAATTGCATTATAACTTTGCGTTTCTATTGCGGTGGGAATCACTGCAATCACATACCAATCACCCATAAACTTCGGCAAATCAACTTGTTTAACTAATGGAATCTCTTTCATCTTGTTCCCCGCGCAAGCAGTCATAAAACCACAGATTGATATTAGAAGTGATACTTTAATTATTTGGTTTAACATAATAATTCTACTTAAGTTTATAGTTAATAACATAACCTTCAGGCGTGGTTGATTTTAACGCAACCCAATCGCCGTTAACGTTATACCAAAGCTCAATATTGAGCTTACTTTTGCCACCTAACGCACCTTTTAGAGTGTAATGCGTCGTTTCAGTTGGCTGTCCTTTTACCGTAATTGTTTCATTGGCAAGCTTGTTAAAAGCGGTCGTTAAATATTCGGCATTTTGTGGATTTAACAATTGCTTTTGGTCGAGTATTTTTGGGTTCCAATAAGCAAAAGTCATGGTGCACTCTGGCAATGTTTGCTTAGTTTTACCATCTGTGACCTCAAATCCTGCTGCGGTTTTAATACCTTTTACATTGGTAACTACTTTATTTTCAGTTGTATTAACTTCAATATTGCTTAAGCAATTATCCTTCCATTGCTCTTTTGAAACGTGATCATATTTATAAGCGTTAATAAACAATACTTTAACGTTAAATTTGGCGCGGCTGGTTAAAAGCTTATTTTCGTCTAAAGTAAACGTATGTTTGCCAATCTTATTTTTATCTAAAAACACGTCAAAAGCCCATTCTTGCGCAATCGCGGCAGTTGAAAAAGCGGTTGAAATCAAACACATCAATATTGCAAAACTTAATCTTTTCATTTTTTTTACCTTTATGATTATTTAATGAATACTAGTTAATTATTATTAAAAAACTTTCAGCTAAAAACTAACGTTTTGGAATGCCAGGAAAAAAAGCATTGGTGTTTTTAATATAATCGGCGTACGCAGGGCGGCGCTCTGTAATCGTGCTTTCTAGCAAGCTTACGCCGCTTACTTTGAGCAATAATATGGTCATGATAATGGGTGAAATTATCGCCCACCAGGCACCAACAGCCAGTGCAAATAAGTAAAATGCCCACCATACGCAACATTCACCAAAGTAGTTAGGGTGGCGACTATATTGCCACACGCCAGTATTGAGTACTTTGCCTTTATTGCTTGCGATGGCTTTAAATTGACTTAATTGCATATCGGCTAATGTTTCCCAAATTAAACCAAACGTAAACAAACTAAGCGCCGCATAATCTAGCGCATTAAGTGGGTTAATTGCAGCAACTGCGGCGTGCAAGGATATGGAAATAACCCAAGCCAGAACGCCTTGAAACCCAAAAATAATCACAATACTTTTTAGCCAAAAATGTGGCTGATTATTTTGCCTAATTTTGATATAACGCGCATCTTCGTGTGGGCCCCAATTGCGCCAAGTTAAATAAACGCATAATCGTAAGGCCCAAATTGTGACGCAGCCAAGCACCAATATTAACCGCAATGGCGCCGCAACAACGAATAGCGTAAATGCGGCATTTACAAACGCAGCTAACACAAAAAACAAGCTCCACATGCTATCTACATGTGTGACGTTTTTGCGAATTAAACTAAGCAACCAGCCTAAAAAAGCAAATAATAAAATAACGATTAAGCTGTAAAAGTAAATTGGCCAAGACATCATGATGTTGTTAATTCTAATGATTTAAAACCATCCAATTTTTCAGACAAAACCAATAAAAGTGGCGTAATAATTGCCCAACCGACACTTAATGCAACATAACTTAAAGGGAATGCATCAATACTCACCGCGCCCAACCTAGCTGCGCCAGTGTAGGCGAGTGGCCCGCCAATAGCGCCAAATAATAGCGCAATCAACCAACGTTGTTTCATCCAACGTAAACTCACATTTAATATCATGGCAAATTCTGCCCATAAGGCCAGTATCCAGACGGCTGGCATGTTTGAAGAAACAAATGTGTTGCTCCAGCCAGGTGATTGATAAGTTAATAGATGATTACTTGTCATCATAAAATCGTAAATGCCGCCAATAATAACTGTAATAATTATTAACATTATCTCAGGCTGAGTACGCAATGCTTGGCTTAGATGCCAAACTAAAAATAGCATCATAAATATAACGCCCACCCATGGCAATTGTTTCACCGCACCTAGCACGCAGGCAAACCAGCCGACTTGAAATAACACAAAATTGATAATAACGTTTTTTGACATGATTTAAGGTGATTATATGGCTTAACGTTTTTCAAATAAATAATGGGTAACCCACCAATCTTGACCCTTATTAAAGCCAAATAATTCCGCGCAAGCCATGTAAAACATGCGCCAGCGATTGCGCCACATCTCAGCATCTACGGCGCCGTAAGTTTGCACTAAAATCGGCGTAATTGATTCTTTATTTGCATCCATATTTTGTAGCCAAGCGTTTGCGGTTTTTTCGTAATGCGTGCCATCCCAGCGCCAGCGCTGTGCAAGCCTTAAATCGTCTTGAAACTGTAGCGGCAAATCATCGCTAGGCATCATGCCACCGCTAAAAAAGTGTTGGCTCATCCAATCATTTTTATCATTTACTTCAAACAAATAGGGCGTGTTTCTATGCACAAATATATGTTTGAAAAATTTGCCTTGCGGCTTAAGCCAGCTGGCCACTTTGCCGTATAAAACCTGCCAATTGCGCATGTGCTCAAACATTTCTACGGATACAACTCTGTCGTACTTTTCAGGCGCTTCAAACACGTTCATATCGGCGGTAATGATGTTTAAATTGGTGATACCTAGAGATTTTGCCATTTGCGTAATATATGCACGCTGTGAGTTTGAGTTTGAAACGCCCGTAATCTGCGCGTTTGGGTAGTGCGTCGCCATCCATAAGCTTAAAGACCCCCAGCCGCAGCCCAGCTCTAAAATCTGTTGACCATCTTGAATATCGGCGTGATCGCAGGTTTGCTTTAATGCCAAAATTTCAGCTTCATCTAAATCTTTTGTTTCTGGCATCCAAAAACAACTGCTATATTTGCGTTGATTACCCAAACAGTAATGAAAAAACTCCGCTGGCACTTCATAATGTTGTGCATTAGCTAGCTCAGGCATTTCGGCAATATTGGCCAGATTCATCGCATTAACAAAATTGGTTAAGCTAGAAATGCCAGCCTCACAATTATTTGCTTTAATTTCTTGCAATCTTTTTTGAGCCAGATTACGAATACCTGTGCGGACTATGCTGTCGGGAAGCAAGCCTTTTTCGGCCAGTGCAAGAGAAGATTTAATTATTGGCATTTAATATCCAAAAGAAGTAAAAAGATTAATTGATTGAAGCTCTAGAAACTGACTGTTGTGCAAGGTTTAAGTTTCGCCAGCAATAGCTGCTTACATTTGCATTACGTTAAGGTTTTGATTTTGGATGCAAGTATTTTGAAGCACGCATTTAGCTGTACGTATTTTAACGTAAGCACATGTAGATTTAATCATAAGTGTTCTGAATCAAAAAAATCAAGCAAATGGTTGGGCAGCCAATTATCAAGGCCTGAAAAGCCAGCATGTCCGCCTGTTGCAGGGTATTCTAGGGTAACAAATGCGGACACTTCTGCAGCGGTTGGTAAGGATTCAACTGGTATAAAGCTGTCATTTTTTGCATTTAGTATTAATGTAGGTAAGCTAATTTTTGTTAACCACGGCTTAGACGCGTTTTGTGCGTAGTAGTCATCGGCATCTCTTGCGCCAAATAGCTTTGCGGTAACTGCATTGTCGATATCGTGAATGGTTTTAGCTGCATTTATTTTTTCTGCATCAAGTAAGCCAGGAAAACGTGCCAGCATTTCTAAGGCTTTTGGCCGCATGCTATTAACAAATCGTGGCGTGTATAAAAGTCGATTTAAGCCGGCGTCCAGTGCAGTGGCCGATGCAGCTAAATCCATTGGCGCAGAAATTGCAGCGGCTTTGGCGATTATTTGCTTGGCAGCTTCGCCCGATTCACCCAGCCATTTTAATAGCGCATTGGCGCCAAGCGAAACACCCACCGCATAAATAGGTGCATTGGGTGCCTGTTCACGCACACGCGACAGCAGCAGCTGTATTTCTGCTGTGTCGCCTGCATAATACACGCGCGGTAAGCGGTTTGGTTCGCCCGAACAGCCTCTAAAATGGATAACTACGCCGCGCCAGCCTTTGGCCGTAGTTGATGACATCAGCGCACGTGCATAATTGCTTTGCGAGTTACCTTCTAAACCATGAAAAAGCACGACAATGGGCAATTTTTGAAATGCTAATTGTTCATTTTCGCTAACAATTAACCTGTCAGTTTTTACTAGAATAGGCTCTACCCAATCGGCATCTACAAAATCACCATCGGGCAATTCCCAACGCTCGCGGCGATAAGTCACTTGCGGCGCATGTGCAATTGTAGCGGCATAAATAGTTTGTAAATGGCCGCCCGGCAACCAAAATGGTGCGTAGTAAGGCGCAGAATAAGCGATGATTGGCAAAACTGTTGAAGTTAACGCAAAAACACAAAACGATAAAATACGCATAATAAAATTAAGTAGTTAGTAGTTAATTGTAAATGTGCTACACAATTTAAAAGCTTGCTATCAACAAATTTTTTAATGAACAAGTTTTTAAACAATAAGTTTTTAAACAATAAGTTTTTAAACAGTAAGTTTTAAATAATAAGATTTTAAACAATTAGATTTTTAATAATAAGATTTTTAATTAGCAAGATTTTGAATCAATATACTTTTTAATTAATACAGTTTTTAATTAGCAAAGTACAGCCTTCCACCGTACTAATAGCTTGATGCCGACTGCCAGCAAGCGCGTAATGGTAGTCTCCCTCGCTACACATAATACCTTCAATCATCACTTTGCCTTGCAACACAAAAGATTCCTCATCGTGCGTATGCGCATGCGCTGGTATGCTGGCATTAGCGGCCAGTTTTAATAAAAACGATTGTTGTTTACCTGTTTTGTGCAACAGTTTCATTTGTACGCCTGCCAATACTGTTTTCCATTCACCTTGATTGGCAAACATAAATTGGTGCGAATCGGCCTGTGCCCGCTGCATAAGCTTGGTTCTAATGCGCTCGGCAACTTCTGGTGCGGGCATGGTGGGGATTATATTGCTGGCAATTGCAATACAAATTTCGTCATTCAATACATGCTCTCTTAAAGGTTGCATTAACGATTGCTTGGGTTTATTTGGGGGCAATAATTTAGTAGTGGTCATAATGCACCTTCCGCATGGTTTCTAACATTGTTGGTTTCTAGCATTGTTGGTTTCTAGCATTGTCATGGTTTGTAACAATAGTTTGTCGCACTATCTTTATAGAGTGCGTTATTTAGTAATGCCAGTTTAAGTTCGTCTTTCAATTTATTTTGCGCGCGCTTAATAGTAGATTTAACCGTGCCAAGTGGCATGTGCATTTGCAAGGCAATTTCTTCGTGCGTGTAACCTTTAAAAAATGCCAGTGCAATCAATTGTCTTTGCAACGCATTTAAGTTGTGCATAGCAGTGTGAATGTCACTTTCACGCTCAAGCAACAACAAAATATCTAGTGGGCTATTTTTGGCTAGCTCTGCACCACTACGCATTAAATCTGGCTCAGCATGTGATTCTGCTTCGTCCAATCGCCGCAGCGCATCAATCGCGCGTGATCGGCAAATCATCATAAGCCACGCCATAATAGGGCCGCGAGCGCTATCAAACTTAGCAATTTCTTGCCAAGCTTGCATAAATGTGTCTTCCACCACTTCTTCGGCTAAGTCGTGCCGGCGCGTAATTTTTAATGCCAAGCCATATACTTTTGCTAGCGTGCAATCATACAACTTGGCAAGTGATGCTTCATCGCGCGCCAGCATGCCAGTTATTACATCAAAATATTGCTCAGGTAGCAGCACTGCTTTTTCCGTCACTAAAGAATTAATCAAATTCATTATAGCTTTTTAATAGCTTTTTAAAATTGCAAAAAGATAGATAAATGCGGCTGCCAATACTGTAATGATTTATATTGCGCCGCGTTATTTAATTTGTTGCCGTTTTTGGCGGTACTGCATCACCAGTTGTGCTTTCTACTTCGCGGTACATTGGCGCTAGCTTTGCCAATAGCTTATTTTGTACGCTAAAAGGCACATTATGTTTATCCATTGCAAATTGAAATTGCTCAACCAATGCATTAAATGCTTCACGATTAACCTTCATATTTGCATGTGTCGTTTTCATATCACGCCCAGCGTATTGACAGCCACCATTCATTAACTCGCACATTTGTTCTACCAGCATGGCTTTAATGAAGGTTTGTTTATCGTTATTAAAAAATTGGGTGGTGCGCGGGTCTGCCACCAAACCAATCATAAAGTCATCCATAATTTTAACTAAACCTGCTTTGCCGCCAAAGGTTTCAAAGGTTGCCGTGCCTTCCATTGGTGTGTTGCCAAGGTTAGTGTTAAGCGTATTGGATTTTTGCGGCATTGCCTCGTCTGCCAACACAGGTAGGGCAATCGTTGTCAATACGCAGGTGAATGTGAATGCGAGCAGGTTGCTTAAAGATTTTTTCATATTGATAGCCTTTTAAATAATTGCTGAAAATTAATTTATGATGGGTTCAAAAGCCAACTTGAGCCGATAAATAAACGCCATCTTGTTTGCCATAATCGGCGCTAACAGCTTTAACCGTGGCAATGTTGCCTAAATTAACGTAAGCGGCAGTTAGCGATATATTTTTAGTCGGTGCATAAGCCACAAAAACATCAAACGCATCATCTTCTTTCAGATCAACCACATTGGCACCACCAAACAAAAGCGTATTGGCAGGGCTATCTAAATTGTTTGGCTTCATGCGATATTCCGCGCCAATGACGAAATCTTTTCTAAGCAAATAAGCGGCAGATAATTCAAGCTCGGGCTTGATACTATTATCTTTGCTGCCACCAAAACCAAGCAAGCCAAATTGATTGGCTTTGGTAAAGCGCAGTGTGCCATTTAATAATAAGTTTTGAGCTAATAATAATTTTGTGGCAGAGGCATAAAAATCAACACCATGATCTTGTTTTGCGCCTATAACTGCGCCTTTTACAAACTCGCCATCGTGATTTTTCTTGTATTGCATGCCAACAGCAACCTGCGGCGCCCAAGTATCAGCATCTAACACCGCTTCGCCAAAAACGCGCAATTTTGCGCCAACAATTGTTTGGTCAAGCGTATTGCGCCCAATTGCATCGGCGCCTAAACCAGCGCTTACTTTGCCGCGCAAATTGCTTATATCAAATTTTTGCTGTGCCACTGATAGTTCAAAGCGATCATAAAACCCCATTGTGACGCCAACACTATTTAGATCGAAATCACCCGATTTAACGTATGTGTAATGAACGTTACCGCCAATTTCGTTATTGGTGCCATAGCCGCCAATTACCGCCCACGGCGTTAAACCGCCACCAGCTGCGCCTTCTATTTGCGAAACGCCGCCCGTTAATAACAATTTATTGCTATAAGTTTGGTCGGCCTGTGCAGGCGATATACCAATAGCTGAAATTGCGCTAGCAATAAACAGCCTAGCTACAGACCAGCGAATAGTTACATTTGAGTAAAACATGCATGCTCCCAGTTAATTATAATAATGACTACACAAGCTATACGCGCTAGAAATTTTTTAGATTCAAAAAGTGACAATTTATTTTTATTTTGACTGTCAATGGCTTTGATATATACTAATCGGTATATTTTTAAGTCAGACTTTGCGTCAATAACTGGACATTAACCATGATTAAAACCCTTCAAAAAACTGTTTATCTTGTTTGCTTTTTAGCGCTTGCTAGCTGCGCACAAATGCAAAAAAATGCTGTTAACAGCACTACAAATGAAGGCTGGCCTAGCTTTGGGCGCGATTACACAAGCCAGCGTTTTGCGCCTGCCACGCAAATTAATGCAGCCAATGTAAACAAACTGGTAGAAGTTTGGAAAGTGAACACTGGGGTGACAGGTAGCTTTCAAACCACGCCGATTGTGAAAGACGGCGTAATGTATGTTTCACTGCCGTTTAATCATGTTGTTGCATTAGATGCGACGACTGGCAAGGAAATTTGGCGTTACAAGCACGTGCGCAATAAAGATTGGCAGATGTGCTGCGGTCCAGCGAATCGTGGCGTGGCGGTGTCTGGCGGCCGCGTATTTATTGGCACGGTGGATGCGCGCCTGATTGCGCTAAACGCCAAAACGGGCGCTAAAGAGTGGGATATTAACGTGGTTGAAAACGCGATTACAACCGAAGGCCAAGACGCCTTGAGTAAAGATGACCCAAACAGCGCACGTAAAGTCACAGGCGGCACAGGTATTGGCATTGCTATGGCGCCTATCGTATATAAAGGTAAAGTGATTGTTGGCATTACTGGCGTGGGCTACGGCTTGCATATTGATAATCCAACGGCTGATGCGCCGCTGGGCGCGGTAATCGGCGTGGCAGGGCGTTTTGGCAGGCCAGGTTTTTTAGCGGCTTATAGCGTTGAAACTGGCGAAAAATATTGGCAATTCGACACGATTCCACAAAATGGCTGGGAAGGAAAATTTGCCGAAAAATTAGAAGATGGCGCAACGTTTAATCGCGATATTGCGCAAGAAAAAGACGATTTAGGTAAATACCCTGATGCGGCGCGCTTTGGCGGCGGCTCGGCTTGGAGTACGCCAGCAATTGATGTTGCAACTGATACCTTGTATTTTGGCACAGGTAATCCAAGCCCGCAAATGAACGATATTTCGCGCCCAGGCGATAATTTATACACAGTTTCGTTGGTGGCGTTGGATATTAATACTGGCCTGCGCCGCTGGCATTATCAGCAAGTGCCGCACGATTTGTGGGGTTACGATTTAGCTAGCCCGCCAGTGTTATTTAACTATCAATTTAAAGGAAAAACCGTTGCTGCGGTTGGCCAGGCCAGCAAAACAGGCTGGTTTTATATCCACGACCGCGCAACTGGCAAATTGCTTAAAAAATCAGACGCTTTTGTGCCGCAGCAAAACATGTTTAAAAAAGCCACAAAAGATGGAATTGTGATTTACCCGGGTATTTTAGGCGGCTCTAACTGGAGCCCTGTGAGCGTGGATGAAAAACTTCAACGTGTTTTTATTGAAGGCATTCACTCACCAATTAAATATACGCTACACGAAACTGCTGCCGAAAACGGCAAGCCAGCGATTCGTTATGCTGCCAGTGAGCCAACTAAAGATCCGCGTTGGGGCTTGTTGTCAGCCATTGATTTAGGCACTGGTAAAATCGCCTGGCAAAATAAAACCGCGCAACCACTACTTGGCGGCGTGTTAGCAACTGCGGGTGGCTTGGTGTTTGCAGGTGAGGGTGATGGGCATTTTAATGCGTATAACAGCCAAACAGGCGCTTTGTTGTGGCAAGCTAAATCTGAATTTGGCGTGAATGCGCCGCCAATTACCTACACTATTAATGGCATGCAATACATTGCGGTTGCCAGTGGCGGCAACTCAATTTTTGGTTTTAAACAAGGTGATGCGGTGCTGGTGTATGCGCTTAAAAAATAAATCAATTCGTACAAAAAAATAGCGCTTTTTTTACAGAAAATAAGCATTTTAAATGCTCTGCAAGCCAATATAAAAGCGGCTTGCTGGGCATAGTTTTGAACCATTAAAAGCTATTTTTTAGCGCTTGCTGCCAAACCCACCAGTCTGGAAATGACAATTGTAATGTACATCACGCCACAAAAAATTTGTAGCGAGCCAATTGCCCGCGCTGGGCCAGAAACTGGAATTACGTCGCCCACACCTGTGCCGCTTTGTATAGAAAAGCTCATAAACATTAGTTCAATCCAAGTGCGCGGCGCCTCAGGATGCGCAACCGCTAAAATGCTGCCAGGATATAGCTGTTGGCAAACGGAATAAGCCAGCGTAAAGCCCCAAACCAGCAAAGTAAACGTGGCCGCAGCCGCGTACAGTTCGTCTAAAGTCACCACATTGTCTTTAAACATGTACATCACTAAACTAATGGCTGCATAAAAATACAAGGCACTTTCAAATCCATGCGCCCAAATTAGTAATTGCGGCTGGCTATTTAAACCAGAAAAAATAGTGCTGCCAATGGCTAAAACCGCTAAAACCAAGCCAATCCAATTGGTGGCAGGCGATCGATAAACCGTCCAAACCGCTAAAATAGGTACAATCAAGCCTAAGCCATTAAAAATAACATGACTCAAATGCGAATTAGTCATAAAGCCGTAAAATAAAACGCTAAAAACTTGCACCGCCAGTAACATGGCAAAAGGGTAATTTGTGATACTTTTTAAGCTGTTTAATAAAGGTTTGTTTTGCATACGCGCTTTCTCAATTTGGCCAAATATTGTTTATTGTGCAGTTTAATCTAAACGTATTAAGTACTTATTAATAATCTTCAAGTTTGCGTATTTGCATATATAAAACAGTGCCGTGATGATAGAATTGGCTTAAATAATGATTACATTACATGCTAAATTTTAAAACTAAATTAATGTTGATTCTGGTTGGTGGCGCACTTAACAGTAGTTGCGCCAACTTTGAATTGTTTAAATTAAAGCCTGCTAAAGTGGTAGCCGCTGTTAGCAGCACCAATGCGCCAGCAACATGGCAGGCGGCATTGCCGCACGATGGCAACATCACTAATTTAACCAATTGGTGGCAACAGTTTAACGATCCGCTACTCGTGCAATTAATCGAATCAGCACAAAATGTGAGCGCTGATATTGCAAGTGCCAAAGCGCGCATCGTTGAAGCGCAAACAAGCGTAGTACAAGATGATGCAGCATCAAAACCCAATGTTACATTAGATGGCAGCGCAACGCGTAGTCAACAAGGCTTGCTGTTTCCACCCAGCACTAACGTTGGCGCGGCTGTAAGCGCAATTTGGGAGCTTGATATATGGGGCAAAGCAGCCGCCGCAAAAAGCGCTTCCGAAGCCCAATTAACGGGCAAAAAAGCCTTGTGGCACGATGCGCGCATTATTGTGGCGGCCGAAACTGCTAGGCAATACGTCAATTATCGCTTGTGCGAAAATTTAGCTATTGTTGCAAGCCGCAATGGCGAATCGGCCAGCGAAACAGCACGATTATCTGATCTAACGTCTAAAGCCGGGTTTTTAGCGCCAGCCAGCGCAATGCAAGCCAGCGCGCAAGCGGCCGATGCCGCCAATTTGCTTAAAAAACAACAATTGCAATGTGTATTGATAGTGAAAGCCATGGTGGCACTCACTGCCATGCCAGAGTCAGCCTTACAAGCTGCACTCAATAATACTGCTGGTGTAATGCCCAAACCTGCTGGTATTAAAGTAGATAGCGTGCCAGCAAAAATGTTGGCGCAGCGGCCAGATGTATTAAATGCAGAGCGTAATGTATCTGCAGCTAGTTTTGAAATAGAAAGCGTTAAAAAAGAGCGTTATCCAACATTAAGTTTAGCCGGCAACATCGGCTGGGGTTACGATACCGCGACCAATGGATTTTCTACTGGTCAAAAACGAAGAGCGTCTGATGGCATTACTTGGTCGATTGGCCCAGTTGCGATTTCGATGCCAATTTTTGATGCGGGCGTGCGTAAGGCCAATGTGAATCAGGCTAAAGCGCAATATGTGGCTGCCAAAAGCATTTTTGAGAGCGTGGCACGCAGCGCCGTGCGCGAGGTGGAAGAGGCCTTAGCAACTTTAAATAGCGCTAGCCAGCGTTTAAATGACGTAAGCAAAGCGGCCGAGGGTTTTCAGGCCTCTTTTAATGCAACCGAAACCAGATTTAAAGCCAATTTAGCCAATTTATTTGAGCTTGAAGAAGCGCGCCGCGCCAATTTACAAGCGCAAAATAATGTGTTTTTACTAGAAAACGACCGCGTGCAAGCTTGGATTTTGCTGTATCGCGCCATGGGCGGCGGCTGGAATAACAACGCCAGTGAAGTCATTGTCAGCAATTTGGACACCGAACCAAAGTTGGTGATGGACAAATTATTTCAGTTTTTAGATGGTAGCACACCATTAGAAACGTCTGCCTTGCCAACAGACGCTGAACAGCCCAATACTGTAGAGTTGCCTGATAATTCTGGGCCGCAGGTAGCAGAGACGAGAACTGCTGTGGTAGAAAAGAAATAGTGAACAAGTAGAAAATACAAAAAAACTTAAAACAAATTGCTCAAAACAAATTGCTTTAAAACAAATAATCATTAGAGATTAATAATGCTTAACTTAACATTAATAACAATTATTAAAAAAGCTTGGCCCGCCTTACTGCTATTGCCCTTGTTGGCTTTATCAGTCAGCAATGCAGAGACTCAAAAACCTGCAGCAAAAGTGACGGCTGCACTCACCGTGACAGTGATCAAGCCGCAATTAGCGGATTTTCCACAAAAAGTATCGGCAAATGGCAATATTGCGGCTTGGCAAGAGGCTATTATTGGTAGCGAAGCCAATGGCTTACGCTTGGTTGAGGTAAAAGTTAACGTGGGCGATATGGTCAAAAAAGGCCAGTTATTGGCAAGCTTTGCCACCGAAACCTTGGACGCTGATTTAATGCAATCCAAAGCTAGCTTGCAAGAAGCCGAAGCCACAGGGCGTGAAGCGATTAATAACGCTGATAGAGCGCGTACGCTGCAAAATACTGGCGCTATGTCGAATCAACAAATTGAACAATATACCACCGCCGCCGAAACTGCTAAAGCGCGTATTCAAGTTGCAAAAGCTGCCGTTAATACACAGCAAATTCGTTTACGGCAAACTAAGATTTATGCGCCCGATAGTGGCATAATTTCTGCGCGTAGTGCCACGGTTGGGGCGGTGGTTGGCGCGGGTACGGAGCTATTTCGGTTGATTCGGCAATCGCGCTTAGAATGGCGCGCCGAAGTGATTTCGAGTGATTTACCAAAAATTAAAGTGGGCATGCAAGCCAACATTATTGCAGCAGATGGCAGCCACTTAACTGGCAAAGTGCGCAAGCTGGCGCCAACCGTTGATTTGCAAACGCGTAATACCATTGTGTATGTTGATTTAGCGGCCAACTCTGTTAAAGCAGGCATGTTTGCCAAAGGTGATTTTGCGTTAGGCCAATCCAATACACTATCTATTCCACAACAGGCATTGGTGCTGCGCGATGGCTTTAATTATGTGTTTGTGGTTATTGCGAAAGACGGCCTAGCAAAAGTAAGTCAAGCAAAAGTAAGCCAAGCAAAAGTTCAAACTGGTAGGCGCGTGGGCAATTTAGTAGAAATTTTAAACGGATTAACTGCCGACCAAAATATTGTGGCAAGTGGCGGCTCATTTTTATCGGATAACGATTTAGTGAAAGTAGTTACGCCTTTTGTTGCCAGTGGTTTAGCAAATGGTAATGCGTATAAAACAGGCACTGTCATGCAAAAAATCGCGCCCAGCAACAAAAAACTCATCCAATTAAAATAAACCGTTATTTAGTTAAAAAGCCATACAATTATGAACGTTTCTGCTTGGTGCATTAAAAATCCAATTCCGGCGATTATGTTGTTTGTAATGCTCTGTTTTGCCGGCATGCTTAGTTATAAAAGCATGAAAATACAAAACTTTCCTGATTTAGACTTGCCCACCATTAGCGTTGTTGCCAGCTTGCCAGGCGCATCGCCCAGCCAGCTTGAGACCGAAGTGGCGCGCAAGATTGAAAATAGTATTGCTGCGTTGCAAGGTTTAAAACATATTTTTACTAAAGTGCAAGATGGCGTAGTGACCATTACCGCGGAGTTTCGCTTAGAAAAGCCCGTTCAAGAGGCGGTAGACGATGTCCGGTCTGCGGTTTCACAGGTGCGCGCCGATTTGCCTAGCGATGTGCGCGACCCAGAAATAAGTAAGCTAAATGTGGCTGGTACGCCCATATTATCTTATACCATTAGCGCGGCTAATATGGATAAAGAAGCGCTGTCTTGGTTTGTGGATAATGAGCTGACTAAAAAATTGTTAAGCGTAAAAGGCCTAGGCCGCGTTACTCGCGTGGGCGGGGTAAACCGTCAAATTACTGTGAGTTTAGACCCAACAAAGCTGCAAGCATTAAATGCAACGGTTGCGGATATTTCGCGCCAATTAAAACGAACCCAGCTTGAAGCAGCAGGCGGGCGCACTAAGATTGGTGGTAGCGAGCAGCCCGTGCGCACATTGGCGACCGTAGGCTCGGCCGAAGAGATCGCCAATATGGACATTAGCCTGATTGATGGCCGAAAAATAACTGTAAATCAAGTTGCTACAATCAGCGATAACTACGCCGAGCCGCGATCTGCCGCTTTTTTAGATGGCAAGCCCGTTGTGGGTTTTGAAATTGCGCGCAGTAAAGGCGCCAGCGAGATTGAAGTGGGCGAGGGCGTGCAAACAGTGTTTGCAGAGATCAAACAAAAACACCCTGATGTAATACTTACCGAAGCCTTTAACTTTGTGCAGCCGGTTAAAGATGAATACATGGCATCAATTACTATGCTGGTGGAAGGCGCGCTATTAGCCGTGTTGGTGGTATTTTTGTTCTTGCGTAATATCCGCGCAACTTTTATTTGCGCGGTTGCGCTGCCATTATCAGTTATACCTGCATTTATTGGCATGGCCAGCTTTGGTTTTAGCATTAACGTGGTTACGCTGCTGGCGCTGTCGCTGGTGATTGGTATTTTAGTAGATGACGCGATTGTAGAAGTAGAAAATATTGTGCGGCATTTGCGCATGGGCAAAACGCCATATCAAGCTGCGATGGAGGCCGCTGACGAAATTGGCTTGGCGGTTGTCGCCACCACATTCACGCTAATTGCGGTATTTTTGCCCACCGCTTTTATGAGCGGTATTCCGGGTAAATTTTTTAAACAATTTGGCTGGACAGCGTCATTTGCGATTTTTGCCTCATTAGCGGTTGCGCGCGTGCTTACGCCGATGATGTCGGCTTATTTGCTTAAACCTAATAATACGCATCCAGAAGATGGATTGATTATGCGCACCTATATGCGCCTAAGTCATTGGAGCTTGCAGCACCGTTTAATCACAGTTATTTTTGCAGCTTTGTTTTTATATGGTTCTATCAAACTTATTCCCTTATTGCCAACCGGTTTTATTCCAGCAGATGATAGTTCACAAACACAAGTTTATTTAGAGTTGCCGCCAGGCGCAACCTTGGCAGAAACCGAAAAATCTGCCGAGGCCGCAAGGCAATTACTTAAAAACGTGGCGCATGTTAAAACTATTTATACCGCAATTGGCGGCGGCAGTGCGGGCTCTGACGCATTTGTTAGTTCTGGCGCGGCTGAAACGCGCCTTGCCACACTCACCATTTTGTTAGATGAGCGCGGTAAACGCCCGCGTAAACAAATGATCGAAAGTGACATTCGTAGTAACCTCGTTAGCTTGCCAGGCGTGCGCACCAAGGTGGGTTTGGGCGGTTCGGGCGAAAAATACGTATTAATGCTAAGCGGTGATGATTCTAATGCATTACAACTTGCCGCAGACGCCGTAACGCAAGATATGCGCAAAATTTCTGGTGTTGGTAATATTGCCTCAACCGCTAGCTTAATTCGCCCTGAAATGATTGTTAAGCCAGATTTTGCTAAAGCGGCCGATTTAGGCGTAACCTCCAGCGCCATTAGCGAAACGCTGCGCATCGCAACTAATGGTGACTACGATTTTGATTTAACAAAACTAAACTTAAGTCAGCGGCAAATTCCCATTGTTGTGCAGTTATCAGATGAAGCGCGCCAAGATCAAAGCATACTCGAGCGGCTAACCGTGCCAGGTTCTAAAGGCCCCGTGATGTTATCGCAAGTGGCAAGCTTTAGTATGGCGGGCGGCCCATCGGTGATTGAACGTTATGACCGCTCGCGTAATGTACAAATTGAGGTTGAGCTATCTGGCCTCACATTAGGCGAGGTGACTGAAGCTGTTAAGCAGTTGCCCAGCATTCAAAACTTGCCTGCCAGCGTTAAACAGGTAGAAATTGGCGACGCCGAAGTGATGACTGAGCTATTTGCAAGCTTTGGTATTGCCATGCTAACAGGCGTACTGTGTATTTATATTGTTTTGGTGCTGCTGTTTAAAGATTTTTTGCATCCGTTTACGATATTAGTCGCCTTGCCGCTGTCTTTGGGCGGCGCCTTTGTTGCCTTGCTAGTTGCGCATAAAAGTTTTTCTATGCCATCACTCATTGGCTTAGTCATGTTAATGGGCATCGCCACCAAAAACTCTATTTTACTGGTGGAATACGCAATTCTGGCGCAGCGCGAGCATGGCTTAAACCGCTTTGACGCGCTAATGGATGCTTGCCATAAGCGCGCTAGGCCTATTGTGATGACGACCATTGCTATGGGTGCTGGTATGCTGCCAATTGCCGCGGGCTGGAGCGCAGGAGACACATCATTTCGCTCACCCATGGCGGTGGCGGTGATTGGCGGACTTATTACCTCCACCTTTTTAAGCTTGCTGGTAATTCCGTCCGTGTTTAGTTTTGTGGATGATTTTAAGTTATTGTTTAAAAAATTGTTTGTGCACAACATGCAACGAAGATCAGCCAGTAAATCGATTGTTAAGTAAGCTTTATGTACAATAACGCAAATCGAAATAACATTACGTGCAATAACATAACGTTCAAAAACTTAGGATGCAAATAATTAGAGATTCAAGTCACAGTTAAACTATTTTTTTAAATGCTTAGGCGTTTAAAGCTTAACGTTACCTTTAGGCCGCGCCGTGTTGGGTTAGTTGCCGTGGTTTCATTCTCAATAGCGCCGTCTGCAACTGTGATGTTTGCGCCATGTAAACTCGCAATCTCTTTCACAATTGCCAATCCCAACCCGCTGCCAATTTGCGCATTTGCACCATAATTATTGTCAATTACGCGGTGAAAACGGTCAAATATTTTATCTTTTTCTGCGTCTGGTACGCCAGGGCCGTTATCTTCAACGCTCAAATTAACTTGCTTTTCTGATACGTCTAAAGCCACAGTGACTTTTCCGCCCGCTTGCGTATAGCGAATGGCATTATCCATTAAGTTATTGAGTAAATCGTTTAAACGGTCGACATTACCTAGAATAAAAGCGGGCACTAGGCTAGGCTCAAAGCCTAAATCAATGTGTTTTTTTAGCGCGGCAGGCGCAATTTCTAGCGCAATATCTTTAGTCAAACTATTTAAATCAAGCGCAACCATATTAACGCTTGCAGCCGTTTCTGGTTGGCTGCGTGCCAACACCAATAGTTGATTAATCGTGTGCAAAAGCTTATC